>CBDUJZ010000138.1:0-14161 GCA_965367675.1 uncultured Myxococcales bacterium
GCGACCTCGCGGGGCGCAGGCTCGCTGCTCGGGAACGCCGACTCAAACGGGCGCGCGGGCTGTGAGCGAGCGTGGGTCGGTGCAGCCAGCGGCGAGGTCGATGGCGCGGTAAACGCGGAGTCGAACGGGGACGTCGTGGGTGCTGACCGGGGGGCCGCCGCAGGTGCGGGCCGGAACGACGCGCTCGCCGGCGCAGACCGCGACCCCGAGAACGGAGCGCCGAACGGCGCCGTGCTTGGCGAGGTGCCGGGCGAGGTACTGGGGGCGCTCGGCCGAGAGGTGACGGTCGACGGCGCGCCCACCACCGGCGCGGGCGCGCCGTGGATGGAGTCGAAGTTCGGTCGGCCGCCCGAGCTGGGCACGTCCGATGTCCGCGACGTGGGCGACATGGGGCCGCGATGGCCGGCCGCGTCGAGGGAGCCGGAGTCGAAGCCGCGATGGAATCCGGTCGGCAGCACCGACTGGTCCGGGCCGAGCGACACGCCAGCCTTGCGCGACTCGCCGGTGGAGGGCGGCACGGGCGCGGGGCCAGCGCGGAGCGGACCGCCTCCGGGCTGCGGGGCCGGTCCAAAGCCCGAGCCAGACGGGTCTCGGCCGCGCAGCTGCTGATTGGGCAGCCCGGCGGGCTCGGTACCGCCGCGCGGGTAGGACGAGGGGCCGGAGCCATCGGCGGACGGCGGGGACGAACGTCCGGGCGCGGGTCCCGTCAGCCCCTGCGGTGGACGGGCCGACGCCGCCGCTGCCGGCGCACCACCAAACCCGCTACCGAACGGCAGCGCCGAGGCGGCCGGATCGGGACGCAGCAGCCGGTCTGGTGCTGGCATGATCGGCTGCGTCGCCGCCTGCGGAATCTCGGAGAGCGAGAACACAAAACGACACGCCGTACAGCGAAACCGAACGCCTGGACGCACGACGTGCTCGTCCGGCATCTGGAAACGTGCCTCGCAAGATGGGCAGCTGACGATCATGAAACGTCCAAGTGGGTCACTGCGAGAGTATGCCCGCGTGGGCCCGTGGGCTCAACTTCGCTCTAGCCCTTTTCGATCTGCCCCCCGGTTCGTCCAGCGATTCCGCGGTCCGCAGCGCGCTACGCTCCCACGCCAAGTGCGGTCAATTTCTCGGGATTTAGCACCGAGAACATGTCGGCGATCGCCCCGGCGGGGTCCAGCGACAGCAACACCAGCGAGCGCGGCGCGACGCGAGCGGGCCCCGAATGGGCCGCCCCACCGATGATCCAAGCCACCTCGCCGTTGACCGAGACCTCTGTCACCTCGGGCATCTCGCCCCGCGTGCGCAGGATCCCCAGCAGGAGTTTGACCACATGATCGGCTCCCGAAACCACCCGCGTCGCCGCCGAGTAGTGCCCACCCGCGTCGGTGCGCGCGCGGACGTCCGCGGCGAGCATGGAGGTCGCCGCGGCGACATCGCCCGAGAGGATCGCGGCGAACAACCCCGCCATCGCTCGGCGCAGCCCATCGTCATCACTCCCGGCGCCCCAGACGAGCGCCGGCTCGGACAAACCGTCGGGCGCATCGGCGCTCGCACCACGCAACGCCGCCCGCGCCCGGTGTAGCGTGACCTTCGCGTTTTCGACCGAGACCTCCAGCGCCTCCGCCGTTTCGCGGGTGCTCAGCTCGAACACATCACGCAGCAGCAGCACGCCCCGCTGCAACGGCGTCAGCACCTCGAGCGCCACCAGGAACGCGAACCGCGCCGACTCGCGCAACGCCACCGTCGTGGTCTGCAGCGCCGCCGTGTCCACCGGCTCCGGCAACCACGGCCCCACGTAGGACTCTTGGCGTACGCGGCGGCGGCGCAGCTTGTCGCGCGACAGGTTCACCGCCACCTGCACCAGCCACGGGCGCAGCGAGCGCGACGCGTCCGGCACACGTTCCATCAACCGGATGAACGTCTCCTGGACCACGTCGTCCGCGTCCGCGGCGCTGCCGGTCATGCGGTACGCGAGACCCCAGATGGTGGCGCGATGGGCCGCGTGCTGCGCCTCCACGTCGACGAGATTCTCACCCATTTCCGAGGACCTTTTGCGCCCGCTCCGTCCGCGCGAGCTCCAAGAAGCCGTCGCTCTCAAGGCCGAGGGGAACCGCCATCAAATTCAAGTAGTTCGTCACGGCTGTGAGCCAGGTTAGGTACACGATCTCGCGCTCGGTAAAGTTCGCACGGAGGGCCGCGAACGTCTCTTCACTCGCCTTCTTCTCTAGGGTCACTTGCTCCGCATACGCCAGCGCGACGCGCTCGCGCTCGGAGAACAGCGGCGACTCCGCGTAGTTCGCCAGCTCCCGAATCGCCTCAAAATCCGCGCCGTCACGCAGCGCCTCGGCCTGGTGCAAGTCGGCGCAAAAGCTGCACCCGTTGAGCGTCGAAACCCACGTGGTGACCGAGTGCCGCAGGTGGCCCGGGATCTCATCGCGTTCCAGGAACGACAGCACCCCGCGGTTGGCCCAGAGCAGCTCAGGCAGGCGCGCGTACACCACCTTGAGGGGGCTCATCACCGCGCCGAGTCGGCGACGACTCACCCAGTAGGCGGCGCGCAAGAAGAGGGTCGGGGGGTTCTCGATCGGAGCAAGTCGCATGGTGCCTCAGGGTCCATCGCGCGCTCCATTGCGCGCCACTCCCCGTTCCCACGTTTGAGGCTGCCGAAAGGTTACAACGCGCGACGAAAAAACCGACGCGGGCGCCTAATACGGTCGCTCCATCACCACCGACGCGCAGCGATCCACCACCCCGGAGTGCTCCGGGCACGTGAGGATGCCGTGGGCCTCGACGCGCTCCAGGCCGTTGGCGCCCCGCGTGAGGATCAGCGAATCCGCTCCGCACGGGTGCTCGCCCGAGAACGACGCCGTGCAGGGTTCCTGCACCGGCGGCAGCTCGACCACACTGCCCAGGCGCACGAACGGGCGCTCTGCGAACTCGCCGCACGTGACGTCGCGGACGCCGGTCGCGCACTCCGCCGAGCCGCAGAGCACGTCGGGCACCACGTACAACGCGGAGAAGACGGTGTCGCCGTCGGGCCCATCGAGCACCCACGTGCACCCGGACGCTGGCTGGGTGGTGGCGTCGTACCGATCGACGAATTCGCCGTCGAACTTGACCGTGATCACCCAGTCGCCGTCGAGCTCGGTGGGGGTCACGGCGAGCGGGTCCAACCGGAGCTCTTCGAGCTGGGTGAGCGGTGGCTCGACCTCGTTGCAGGCGGTGACCATCGCCACGCCGGCGACGAGGCCGCAGAGCATCGCGAGCCCACGCACGGTGCGCTCGGTGCGCGTGCAGCTGTGCCGCAGCGATCCCGCCGGGGGCGGTGTGGCCGCCGAAACGGCCCGGCTGCGGTCAGCGCACACGGCGCTAGAACTCGTCTTTGGCGAACGCTTGCTGTTCCACCAAGGCGAGCTCTCGCTCGAGCGCTTCGATATCGAGCTCGGCTTCTTGCTCGGCGGTCTCCGCGATGCCCATCTTGGCCTTGAGCGAGGAGAGCGCTTCGTTGGCGCCTTGGTCGACTTCGAGGGCACGGAACTTGGCATCCAGGTTGGTGCCGCCCATCTCCTCGTTGAGCTCGGCGTTGGCCTCGGCCTCGGCCTCCATGGTCTCGACCTTCTGCGCCATCTTGTCGAACTGCTCGAACGCGGAGGTGTCTCCGAATCCGGCCATGGTCTCTTGGATGCGCTTTTGGGCCTCGACACGACGCTGACGCGCGATGAGCAGGTCCTTCTTTCGCTTGGCCTCCTCGATCTTGGCGTGCAGTTGGCGCAGGGAGCCGCGGAGCTGGTCTGCGGCGGCCTTTTGCGCGTCGTGCTGCTTGCGGAACTCCACGGCCAAGCCGTCGTGCTGCTCTTTGCGTTGCAGCGCTTCCATGGCGAGGTCGTCGCGTCCGGCGCGGACGGCGAGCATGGCCTTTTTCTCCCACTCGCGTGCGAGGTGGAGCTCGTTGTTGAGCTGCTTTTTGACCTTCTTCTCGTCGGCGATGGAGACCGCGACTTGCTTCTTGGCCTCCACCAGCTGCTCGCGCATATCGACAATGAGTTGATTCAAGATCTTCTCAGGGTCCTCCGCGCGGGAGATGAGGTCGTTGATATTCGATTTGAGTAGGGTGCCGAGTCGGCTGAACACGCCCATAGGGACTTACCTCTTCGCGCTCGCGAGAATCAGAGTGACAACATCGCGCTCAGCTCGGCGTGGTGCGTGCCGAGTGCGAGCGAGAACGAATCGATGAGGGCCTGGAACTCATTCTGGTCCAGGTTAGCGACCTCAAGCGCGCCGACCAACACCACCGAGTCATTCTCGATGCCGAACGCGCCGTGCACGATCGAAGTGGCGTTAAGCTCGAGCAGCCGGCGGAAGATTCCGTCGGGGGCCTTTTCGGGGAGGTCGAACATCTTGAGGCGCAAGGTGAGCAGCGATTCAGTCAGGTAAACGACCAAATTCTCGCCGTGATCGTCCTCGTTGACGATGACCCAAATGCCCTCGTCGAGTCGCTCATACGGCAACTCTAGGTCGATTAGAAAACTCTCGATCGCGTCCGTATTGATCATGTGCTCGCCTTGCCTCGCCGTGATTGACGTCACGCCCACATGGCGCCGTTCCAGTCAGCCGGGACAATAGAGACGCGGGTCCACCAGCGTCAAGCGCGAGCGGACAATCCGGGGGTGGTTCCGGGCGCGATCGGGAGCCGGAGCACGAAGGTTGTGCCCACGCCGACCGTGCTGCGCGCCACCAGAACGCCGCCCAGCAGCGTGGCCAGCGCCCGGCTGATGCCCAAGCTCATGCCGAGCCCTGCCCGCGGGACCCCGGGCGCGTCCGGCGACGGCGGCGACTCGAACACGCGCACCAGATCCTCTTCCGAGATGCCGGGGCCGGAGTCCTCGACCACGATCTCCACGTGCTCTCCATCGCGGATCACGCGGACCAGCACCGTGCCCTGCTCGCCGAGCTCGATCGCGTTCTTGATCAGGTTGACCAACACCTGGTGCACGCGCCCGGGGTCCGTGTGGATCGCCGGTACGTCCTCTGCGATCTGCACCGAGAAGGCGGTGTTTCCGAGCCGGAGTTCGGCCACCGCGCTCGCCTCGGCGATCACGTCGCGCAGGTCCACGGACCGGGAGTTGAGCGCTACGTGGCCGGCCTCGACACGGGCGATATCGAGCACCTGATTGATCAGCGCGAGCAGCTGGGCGCCGGCGACTTCGATGTTCTGCACGTCCGCGCGGATCTGCAGGGTCGCCGGGGAGCCAGCGTCGGCGGCGCGGAGCACGTCTTCCATGTCCAAGAGCTCGTCGCCGACCAACGCCGTGTAGCCGAGGATTCCTGACAGCGGTGTGCGCAGCTCGTGGCTCATATTGGCCAGGAAGCGCGACTTGGCGCCGTTCGCGAACTCGGCCGCGTCGAGCGCGGATTGCAGCTCTTCGGTGCGGTGTGCGACGCGCGCTTCGAGCTCCGCGTTGAGCTCCAGCAGCCGGTCCTTGAGCTCTTTCTCGACCAACGCCACGCCCTGGTATCGAACGCCCAACGCCAGCGCGAGCGCGATCAGGCCGAACCCAATCCCGACGATCTGCGGGCTGCTCCAGCTCACAGGAACAACGGTGAGCGCGGCGCCCAGACAGCACACGGCGAGCACCGTCGTCAGCACGTCGACTTCCATCGTGCGGACCTCGACCCTCTCCACGTACTCCGTGCGGCGCAGCTCGAACATCGCGGCGGCCAGGAACGCGAGCAAGTGCAGCGTCCAGAGCCCGTCCAGCATGGCCTGGGTCGCCCAGCTGCCGCCCATCAAAATCAACCCGCAGAGCCCGGCGCCGGCCGCGGCCTGACAGCCGGCCGCGACGATGATCAGCGTGAACACGCGGCTCGAGGTCCGACCGACCGCGAAGTGCCGGAAGCTCAGGACCGTGTACACCAGCGTCGCTAACACTAGGACGGCATACGACGCCGAGCTGACGAGACGCGCGATCGTCGCTTCAGGCTGGTCGGGCCGGTACACCATGAGCACCAAGATGACCGTTAAGGTGACGAGAATCACCGCGAAGTCGCCGACGCGGCGCAGGCTGACCGCCTCTGAGATGGACTGCGCGCGATAGAAATAGACGCCGACCGCGACGCAGATGGGGTTCAGCGCGAACATCACATCGAGCGGGATCGGGTCTTGATACAGCGCAACGCCGGTGTGCTCGGTCCAGGCGTAACCGATCACGCCGAGCCCCCAGCACACCGTCCCGAGCGCAAACGCGCGCCAGCCGCGGCGGACGCGCAACAGCGGAGCGCGCGCGGCGGCCTCCAGGCACTTGGCCGTCGTCACCACCACGAGCAGCAGCGCGGCGATGTCGTAGGCCGGGAACGCGTTGCCGCGAATCAGCCAAGCGAAGCCAGCGATGCCGACGAGCAAGGCGGCGCCGATCACGGCACGCGCTTTGGGCCCGAGTGCGTGTCCCGGGTTCAGCCGCGGGCTCTCGTATGGTGGTGTTTCGGACAAACGAATGGGGGCAACGAATGGAGGCGGCGCGGTCAGTCCCGCGGCGCGACGGGGAGAAACAACGTGAACTTGGAGCCCGCGCCTTCGACGCTCTCGCCGGTCAGCGAGCCGCCGAGCAGCTCTGTGAGCGAGCGGCTGATACTTAGGCCGAGCCCGGTGCCGCCTTCGCGCACGGCGTTGAGCTCGCCGGCCTGCTCGAAGGGCTCGAACACGCGCTTCAGGTCGGCCGTTGAGATGCCGACGCCGGTGTCGACAACGGCGATCGCGACCCGGTTGTCTTCGCGCGATACCCGCACAGTCACGGCGCCGTTTTGAGTGAATTTGGCGGCGTTTCCGACCAAGTTCAGCACGATCTGACGTACGCGCTCGGGGTCGGTTGTGATCAGCGGGACGTCGTCGTCCACCTGGAACGTGAGGGTGTTCCCGCCGCTCTCCACGAGGGGCTGTGCGACCACGCGAACGTCCGCGAGCACGTCGGCGATGCACACACGCCCGGGGTTGACGGTGACCTCGCCGGCTTCCATGCGCGCGATGTCGAGCAGGTGGTCGATGAGGCCGAGCAGCTGCGTGCCGGCGTCCTCGATATTGTGCACGTCCGTCCGGATCTGGTTCGCGGACACTTGCGCTGCGGGGAACTGCGCGACGGTGGCGTCGATGTCGAGCAGCTCGTCGCTGACCAGGGAGGCGTAGCCGAGGATTCCGGAGAGCGGCGTGCGCAGTTCGTGGCTCATGTTGGCGAGGAATCGCGACTTGGCGAGGTTCGCTTGCTGGGCCGCGTCACGGGCGGACTGCAGCTGCCGCGTGCGCTCTTCGACGCGCTCTTCGAGGTGGGTGTTGAACTCGGCCATGCGCGCCCGGAGCTCGCGTTCCACCAGCGTCGTTCCGTGATGGCGCATGCCGAGCGACAGCCCGAGGCCCATCAAGCCCGTGCCGATCAGCGACATGTTGTCGGCGGTCCAGTCTTCGGAGACCGCGATCAATCCGAGGCCAACGGCGCCGACCGCGACGACGATCACGAGGACGTCCAGGTCGAGGGTCTTTTGCGTCGACAGGCTGGAGGACTCGGGCGGCGCGTCCTCGAGCGCGGCGATCGCGATGAGCCCGAAGTTGATCAGCCAGAGCGGGTCGAATGCGTGCGAACCGGAGGTAAAGCCGGGCGACAAAATCGCGCGCACCAGCACTGTGGCGGCGAACGTCTGAGAGGCGACGCCGGCGAGCAGGAGGAGCAGCACGCGGCGCCCGCGCGACGACACCTGCGACTGGGAGTACATGAGCACGCCGAACATCAGGCACGCGGCGTTCACGCCTGGGTACGACAGCGCGATCCCGACGTGGAGGTCGAGCGAGCCTCGCTGCGCCAGCGGTTGGTAGAGCACCATCATCTGGACCATCGACGCCGTGAACAGCACCACGCAGAAGTCGCCCAAGCGCTTGAGCGTTACCGGCTCGGCGCGCTGTGTCGCCCGGTACTGCGAGATGCCGATCGAGACCAATACGGGGCTGGCCACAAAGAACACGTCCGCGAGCGGCGTGAAGGCCACGTGTTGCTGCGCAAACAGCTGATTCCACGCCCAGATCACCGCACCAGACATCCACGACCAGCAGCCGAACGCGGTCCAGAGCCACGCACGCCAGAGGTGGCGCTCGGGTTGACGACACGCGGTCCACACGCATCGGAGCCCCGCGAAGCCGGACATGCCCACCCACGCCAGATGCGTCGTCCAGGCGATGCCCGGTGAGGACGGTCCAATCAGCAAGTTTGCGACGTGAACGAGCCCGACGAGCCCGACCAGCAAACCCCCTGTGACATAAAACCTGCGACTCATGGCCCTCCGCGCCAGACCATGGAGCCTCGTGACGCCCCAACGCGTCAAGCTTTTCCGCTAGACCAAACCGCGCGCGACCAGCTCTTGCACCACGAACGACGCCACATCGGGCGCCGAGGAGCCGGGACCGAACCCAGCGTCGTAGCCCAACTCCAAGGCGAGCTTGTGGCCGATGCGCGGGCCGCCGCACACGACCACCATCTTGTCGCGCAGGCCCTCGGCTTCGAGCATGTCGATGAGGCGCCCGAGCGTGATCTTATGGGAGCCCTTCTGCGTGACCACCTGCGATACCAGCAGCGCGTGGGCGCCGCGCTCGACGGCCTCGGCGATGAGCGTCTCGTTGGCCACCTGGGCGCCGAGGTTGATGGCCTCAAAGCCGGCGTAGGCCTCAAGCCCCTTCTCGCCGTCGTGGCCCTTGATGTTCATGATCGCGTCGATGCCGACGGTGTGCGCGTCGGTGCCGGTGGTGGCGCCCAGAATGACGACATCCTTGCCGATACGCTCGCGCACGAAGGCCTCGATCTCCTTCTTCTCCATGCGCGTGCTGTCCACCTTGGGCACGGTGATTTTGGTGAAGTTCACCGTCACCGGGCTGCGCGCATACAGGATGAAAAAGCTGTAACCGTCGCCGAGGTCCTTGGCGTGGTACACCCGCGGCTCGTGCATTCCCATGCCGATCGCCATCTGTCGGGCGGCCTCTTTGGCCTCGTCGCCGAACGGGACGGGCAGGCTGAACGACAGCTGGATCATGCCGTCGTCGAGGGTGTCTCCGTAGGCCCGCACGCGGGTCAAATCCGGCGGCGTGGCGCCTGTTCTTCCGACGGGTGTGCTCATGCGTTCTGCCCCTTCGTTTGGGTGTCCAATCCCAGTCGGGCGCGCAGGGCGTCTTCGACGGGGTTAAAATAATCGTCTGCGCGCAGCGCCACGCCGGAGAGCCCGCGGCCGCCGTTGGGACGCCGTTTGACCGCCGCGAACACGCCCGTCTCGAGCGCTGCGAACAGGCCCATCTCGTCGACGCGCTCCAGCAGCTCGACGGCCTTGCCAACCGTCTCCTTGGCGCGTCGCTGAATCAGGCCGCCGGTCTTGAATTCGACCTCGTCGCCAATGTCGCGCACGTTGTTCATGACCAGCTGCGCCGCCTCGAGGGCGATGGCGCGGTCGGCCATGTGGGGGGTGTGCATGGCCTCGGTGTGCATGCCGAGCAGCTGGATTCCTTGGTTGGTCCAAGCGCCCACGAGGTTGAACATGGCGTCCTGGATCATGCCGCGGAACGTGTCGCCGCTCATGTATTTGGTGGGCGGCATGTACTTGAGCCGGTGGTCCGGGAAGCACTCGCGCACCAGCTGCGCTTGGGCCAGCTCCATCAGGAAGCCGTTCTCGATGCGCGGGTCCATCTCCATGGCGTGGCCGAGCCCCATCTGCGCGGGCGGCAGTCCGGAACGCAGCGCGAATTGCTCGTTCATGAACTGGCTGGCGAGCACCGTGTGGGTCGCTTCGACGGCGTCGTCCGTGGTCAGGTAGTTGTCCTCACCGGTGTTGATAATCACGCCGGCGAGCGCGTTGATCATCCGGCTGAAGTACTGGTCGATGAGCGTGCGCTGCGGGTTGATGTCGCGGAACAGGATGCCGTACAGCGCGTCGTTGAGCATCATATCGAGCCGCTCAAGCGCGCCCATCGCGGCGATCTCGGGCATGCACAGGCCGCTGCAGTAGTTGCAGAGCATGATGTAGCGGCCGAGCTGTTCGCCGACGTCGTCGAGCGCCTCGCGGACGATGCGGAAGTTCTCCTGCGTGGCGTACGTGCCGCCGAAGCCTTCGGTGGTGGCGCCGTAGGGCACGGAGTCGAGCAGCGACTGGCCGGTGGAGCGGATGACGGCGATCACGTCGGCGCCCTGGAGCGCCGCGGTGCGCGCCTGTACGGCGTCCTCGTAGATGTTGCCGGTGGCGACGATGACGTAGAGCAGCGGGTCGCGGTGGGTCTCGCGGCCGTCTTGCAGCGACGCACGCTCGCGGGCGGTGGCCTCGATGCGGTCGACCGATTCGGCGCCCAGCTTGCGGCCGAGCGCACGGACGGCGGCGTCATCGCCGATGGGGACCTCGCCCAGGTTGAGCGTTCCGGCGCCCATCGCCTCGGCGACCTCTTGTGCGGTCTGCCCGGTGTGGAGCATCGCGTTGGCGATCGACCAGGCGACGCCTTGCGACAATCGGTCGGCGGCGACGAGCTGGTCGACGACGACGTTCGGCAGCGGCACGCCGTCTTCGTCGACGCCGTCGACGCCAAACAGGCGGGCCACGGTGCGCTCGACGGCGACGGTGGTGCGCTCGCGAATGAACGCGTCCATCTGGCCACCGATCCGGCCGGCGGCGGCGCGACAGGCGGCGACTTGCGCGTGATCGAGATTGAGCTTGCTGGTCATGATTGCACGGGGTCGGACGCGGGTTCTGGCGGCGGATCGGACGTTGGCGCTGGCGCGGAGGGAGCGGGCGAAGTGAGGGCCTCGGCGGCACTGAGAATCTCCGCCGGCAGACCCAAGAGGCGCGCGATGCGGAGGGCGTCGCGGCCCGGCGATTCGACGGCGGCGACGGGGCCCGAATCGGTAGTCAATCCACCGGACTCGGCAACGAGGGCGAAGTCCATAGCGGAGTTCAACGCCGCCTGCCAACCCCGGATTTTTGCGTCCGCCTGCAGCGCCGCGTCGTCCACCCCAGCGAGCCCGCGCACGCGGTAGCGCGGCAGCCTGCGCGGGAACGCGTTGGCCGCAAAATGGGTCACCATCACCGACCTGTGCGGCAGCGCGGACAAGTGCTGCGACGTGGCCACCGCCAGCGCCCTGCCCTCCGCCGGCGACGTGCCGCGACCGAGCTCGTCGACCAGCATCAAACGTTCGCCGCCCGCTTCGAGCGCGGTGCGCAGCGCCATCATCTCGCCCGCGAAGCTGCTGAGCCCAGCGCTCGCGTCGGACTGCTCGCCACCCAGATAGTCCACGCCGTCCACCCAGGTGAACGCCGCCAACTCGGCCGGCACCGGGTACGCCAGTTGGGCGAGCACCTGAACCGTCGCGAGCATGAGCAGGCTCTGCGTTTTACCACCCATATTGGGCCCGGTGAGCAG
Source organism: uncultured Myxococcales bacterium (assembly GCA_965367675.1). GTDB lineage: Bacteria > Myxococcota_A > Bradymonadia > REDH01 > REDH01 > CBDUJZ01. The sequence goes on from CBDUJZ010000138.1 coordinate 11,417, forward strand.
CGTCACCCCACGCTCGGCGCGCAGCGAAATCGGCTGCCATCGACCACCGCTAGCCTCGACGCGCGCGCGGCTCGCCGGCAACCAACCGCCGGTCACGCGGAGCGCACCATCGGCAGCAGCCAACGACGGCCACGCCCGCCACTGCGACGACAGCCGAGCGCGGGCGAACCGAAAGTCGAGCGTCGCCAGCCAGCCTTCCAAGGCCGCCGCCGGAGCGCGGTAGGCGCCCACGGTAACGCCCAGCGCGCGCACCACCCGCTCCTCCACATCGTCCAACCGCGCGCGCACCGCTTCCTCGGCCGCGCGCGCGCGCGTCAGCGTCTCGGCGTCCCCCGACCGCTGCGCCTCCGCGACATCGCGCGACACCGCGCTGTGCTCCGCCCGAAGCGCCGCCATCTCGGCGTCAAACCCGTCCGAGAGCGAGAAGCGAGAGCGCGGCTCAGCGGCACCTTCCAACACCCTCAGCCAGCGCTCGCAGGTCGCCGCGGCCGACGGCGGCGCGGCATAGTCCGGCACATCGGCCATCGCCAGCAGCACACGCCAGGCGTGGTACAGCGACCGCTTGATGCGAAACAAATCCGCCTCGTCCGCGTCGCCCGCGGCCGCCCGCGCGAGGGCCGCGTCGATGGGCTCAAGCACCGCCAAGTGCGGCGCGAGCGCATTGCTCAGCGACGCACAAACGTCGGGCTGGGCCAGCACACGACACGCGGAAACGTCCGCGCGCCACGCCTGCTCCGTGTCCCGCCCAAACGCCCGGTGCGCGTCGCGCGCCGACGTTCCGAGCGCACCATAGGGCTCCGCGCGGCGGCGCAGCGCATCCAGGTCGATGCGGCGAGCGGCAGCGGCGTTCACCCAGTCGGCCGAGAGCCCCGCCGGCGTTTGCGACGCTGCATGGCCCACCTGCGTCATGGTGCCCCCACGAGCGTGGCCGGCGGATTCCCGCAGTAGCCCGTCTTCACGTCCAGCACCGGCGGCAGCGCGGTAGGCGCCCCCGAATCACGCGACTGCTGCAGCGCCGACAAGCCCGCCACGACTGCGTCGACGACCGCTCGGCCGTCGCGCGTGTCCGTGCCGTCGCCGTTGCCGTCAAAGGGGTTCACCGTGATGGCGCGCACCCGCACCGGCCGCGCGACCGCGATCGTGCGCGAGCGCAGAAACCGCCGCAGCGTGGTCGGCGTGCCCAGCAACCGCGTGGGATCTTTGACCACCAGCTCGCCACCGACCGGCAGCCAGGTGCCGGCGTCGTTCAGCATCGCGTCGCCCACCAGTCCGGGGATGAACAGCCGCGTCATCGGCGTGGCGCCACCGCTCGGCAGCTCGGGGCCTTCCCACCCACGCAGCGTGTCCGGCCCGGGATTCCACCCCCCCTCGGGGGCCTCCCAGTACACGGCGTCAAACGACGGCGGCCCATCGACGACGCGCGGCAACGCCAGCGATCGCATGAGCCCCACAGTTCGCTTCACACACCCCGGAACGCCACCGCCGCTCGCCAAGCCGGTCGCCAAAATCACGGCGCGACTGGTCGACGGCTCCGCCGCAGCGAGCCGATCGAACGCGCCGTCGATCAGCACCCGTCGCGCGCCGAGCTCGGCCAGCACGCCAGACAAATCACGCACGTCGCGACGGTGTCGCAGGCCCGCCAGCACCACATCGCCCGCCCGCCGCGCCTGCGCGACCACGACCTCACCGAGCGGCGTACGAATCCGCGTGGTGCGCTCGATATCAACGGCGATGTTGCTCAGCTTGAGCATCTGATCGGTGGTCGCGATCCACGTGCCAGCAGGCACCCAAATCGACGGTTTGCGCGCGCCCGACACCGCGTCATGCGCCTCGCCGTCGATGCCCACCGAGAGCAAGCCGAGCGTGGTATTCTGCTCCGCCAGCTCGCCGATCAGCCGGTTCATCGCAGTGGTCTTGCCTGCGTTCTTGGCCACGCCGATGAGCGCGATGACGTCGTCGTCAGGTTGCAGGTGTTCGAGCAGCACGGCGGGGCGGGGTGAGGAGTACCGGGGCATCTTACCGCGAAAGAGCGGATTTCGTCTCGGACAGGTTTCGGGTGATGGAACAGATCCGGGACCTGCAACACGCGCGCTTCTCGCCGTCCCTCGTCCACACCATCCACGGCGTGGCCAATCAAACGGTGCGCACAGACCTGCTCGACCCCGTCGACAAGGCGCTCTTGGTACAACGCAAGGTGGGGCGCGCGTTTCACGTTCGGCCGGTGCCCCACCTCGAGTCACTGCTCAGGCGGGTATCACGGGCCAGCAAGCGGCGCGCGCGCCGTCGACTACTTGCGCGTCCGCGTCTTGCGCGACCGGTTGCCGCGACCGCCGCTGTTGCGCGAGTCGCCTTTGGGCGCGCGCGCATCGCCGCCCTTGTTGGACCGCGTGTCGCCGCCGGGGCTTCGCGAACCACCGCGCGAATCATCGCCGCGCGAGTCATCGCCGCCCTTGCCGCCACGGAGCTCGCCACCTTTGCCCGCGTAGGCCTTTCCGGTGCCGCCGCTCTTTCCGCCGCGGCGGTCCGACCGGCCGTCCGAGTTGCGGGACTTGGACTCGCGCGTCGGACGCGCGTCGTCGCCATCCGAGCCACCGATGGCGGCGCTGTCGCGGCCGTCCGGCTCTTGCTTGCCGTGGTTCAGGTCCGGCAACAGCAGCGCGTTGCCCACGGAGAAGTCCGCGAACAGGCCGGGCATGAACTTCTGACGGCGGCGCTCACGGTCGTTGCGCACGTACTCCATCTCGA
>CBDUJZ010000139.1:0-13997 GCA_965367675.1 uncultured Myxococcales bacterium
TGGGTGGCTTATGTGCCCCCCGAATACGGTCGGCTGCGTGTCGAAATCTCCGGCGACGGCGTGTCAACGCGGGACTGTACGGTGCTTGTTGCTGAAGGAGCCTATCGGTTCAGTTGTCCCACCGTCCCGGCGGTCCATGAGTACTCGATCGATGTGAACGGCTGGCTTGAAGGTGCCACGGCCGGCCATCGACTCCTCTCTGTGCGGCTTGGCTCCCTGCCCTCAACGCAAGAAGTTCGACTACTTGGATCTGGCACGGGTGCCATCCCGACTGCGGCCGAAGTGGTGGATCGATTGAACCTCATTCGAGAGGCTCGCGGGTTCGGGGCCCTGGTGTTTCTGGCTCGGCAATCTGACGCTCTGACAGCCGGGCATCCGTTCTTGTTGGCGTCCGACGACGCCTACATTGATGCGGCCCGCGCGGTGCGCAATCACGCGCTCTCCGGGTGGACCGTCGACGGTATGCTAGAAGATGCGCACTATTACGCGACTCCTTGGACGCCGTTCACGGACCCCTTGACGATGTTCGACACGGTGCTCCGGGATGCCGGAGCACAGGCCATCTTGTTGGACCCGACGGCGACCATGGCGGCGGTGTCGGTCATTCCGTCCGAAGACGAGACGGCGATGGCGGTGTTTGTGGCCATGTACTCGCCCTACGTGGAGCCCGACGCCCACGAGGATGTGGAGCAGGAAGTGCGCGGCGCGATCGAGGCATGGGCGAGCGCATCCGGCGGTTGGATCGCTCCTGGTGGGGCTGCGCCGCTCCGAGCCATGTTGGACCAAGCCCGCGACCGGGTTCACGTGGATGGTACCGATCCGCGTATCGTGGCGGCTGATCTGATCGCCGACGTCGAGCAGACCTGCGGTCCCGACACGCTGGTCGAGTATCACGAGTTCGAACGGACGCGCGAAGTGACGCGGGAGTTCCGCGACGTGGCCGATTTTGACGCGGAGCTTACGCTCGATATCGAGGTGGTACACGCCTACGTAGCCGACACCAACTGGGGCCGACACGCGGCGTTCATCGTCCTGTGCGAGGCCGGCGCGAGCGTGTGCTGCCCTGGCGTACAGACGACGGTCGCCAAGCATTAGGCGCCACATCGAACCTAGCTTCCGAGGCGTACACCGGGCCTATCGCGCGCCTCGCTGACCGCTGTGCGCGTGCCCGCTACACCCAGCCGAAGGTGTCCGGGTCCCAGCGTCGGAACTGGCCGTCGATCTCGCGGTACAGCTCCTTCTCGCCTTCGTTCACGCGGAAGCGGTGGACTTCGAACGCCTCGTCGAGGGCCGCGTCCGACATCTCCTCGCGGATGTTCGCCTCGGGGGTCGTGTAGTACGTGACGTCGAAGTTGGCCGCGTTGACCTCAGCGATCGAGAAGCCGTTGTGCGACATGTTCGCGTAGCCGAGCGCGGCGTTGGTCGCCGGGTCGTCGCCGATGAGCAGGTCCTCGACGAGCAGGGCGAGCAGCGGGGCGTTTGCGTCGCGCAGGCCGGGGTCCGCTTGGGCGGTCCGCAGCAGCAGCGTTTGGTACGAGCCGGACGACAGCGCGCCGCCGACGAACTCCACGATGCGCTTGGACCGGTCGCCGCGCACCCACGGCGTGCCGGCGAAGAAGGCGTGAATATCGCCGGCGATGGCGACCACGTTGTCGACGTCCGAGAAGGCGTCGATGAGCGCGTCGCGCTTGTTCGGGCAGCCGTCCCAGTCCTCGGCGCTCAGCTTGAAAATCTGCTGGAAGTCGGGCGGCACGGCGAAGGTGCGCGTGTCCACGTGGCGCTGGCTGAGCGTGTACTCGCTGCCCCACACCTTCCACACGGCGTTGGTGTTCTGCAGCGTGTCGAGCAGCCAGGCCTCTTGGTCCGCGCCCAGGATGTCCTCCGACGCGCCATTGGATTCGGCGAAGCGCGCGCCGGCGTAGGCCTCGTACGGCTCTGCGATGGCCAGGTAGCGGGAGCCGATCGACGAGAATGGCGAGGACTTGCCGAGCGTGATGAACGCCAGTCCGCGCGGAAGCTCGGCGTCGTCGATGAGCGCGAGGCTGTCGTCGCCGTCGTCGATGCGCGCCTGCACAAAGCCGTTGATGTAGCGGGTGGCGACCAAGCCGGTGGCGTGGCTCTCGTCGAAGCCGACGGCGGCGGCCACGTCGCGCAGCAGCGTCGCGTACACGCCTTCGGCGTAGGTGGTGACGTCGACGTACGGCTCGGCCCACTCGGGCAGGGCGCCGAGCTGCGCCTCGAGGGCGGCTTCTTCGATGGCTACGCGGCCGGGGAACGCGTCCTCGGGGACCACGTGGTCGGGGCGGAAGAGGCGCAGGTCGGTGAGCGCGATGTGCAGGTTCGCGCCCCAGCGGATGTCGCGGTAGATGCGAATGTCGTTCGGTGGGGCCACGTCGCGTGAGTAGGCGAAGTCGGGCTCCAGGTAGTCGACGGGCATGTAGTCGAACCACGCTTGGGTGGCGTTCTGACGCCGCTCGGGGTCGTACTCGTCTTCGCGTCCGGTGGTGATGGTCGCGTTGGCGCCGTAGCTGTCGTCGGAGAACTCGTGGTCGTCCCAGACGGCGACCATGGCGAACTTCTCGTGCAGCGCCTGCAGGTTCGGGTCGCCGCGGTAGGTGCGGTACAGCTCGCGGTAGTTGTCGAGCGATCGGGCGGACTGGAACGACTCGCCGTCCTCTTCGATGGTGATCGCGCCGGCGCTGTCGGTGAAGGCCACCACGCGGCCCGGGCTGGTGTCCTGGAAGCTGGGGTCGCCGGTGGTCTCGTAAATGTAGTCGCCGAGGTGGACGAAGAAATCGAGGTCCTCGCGGCCGAGCCGGCGGTGCACGTTGTAGTACTTGCCGTTGAAGTCTTGGCAGGAGACGAACGCGAAGCGCGCGGCGACGTCGGCGTCGGGCAGCGGCGCGGTGCGGGTGTGGCCGGTGCGCGATACAAAGGCGCCGTCGGCGGTGCGGTACACGAAGCGGTAGAAGTAGTCGGTGAGCGGGTCGAGGCCGGTGAGGCGCGCCTTGACGCAGCCGTCGGCGCTCGCGGCGGCGACCAGCGCCAGCTCGCTCTCGCCGTCCAAGGTCACGCGGTCGTCGAACATCTCGTCGCGGGCGACCTGCAGCGCGAGCGCGAGGTCGCCGGTGGTCGCGGCGTCGGCCAGCCGCGTCCAAACGATGACGCTGTTCGGCTTGGGGTCACCCGACGCGACGGACAGGGCGAAGAACCCGTCGCCGGGCGTGAGCTGCTCGGACCCCTCGTCGTCGTCGGCGCAAGCGGAGGCGAAGAGCGTGCCGCCTACAACAGCGGCGGTGGCGCGCAGAAAATTACGGCGTGAGATGGGCATTGGGACGCGGGGTGCGAGAGTGTTGGACGTGGGTGCATGCTGCCGGATGGGCGGATCGAGAACAAGCGCAATGGGTCGGGGCGGTCTCAGCCCCCTCCCGCGCGTGGCGTCGTTGCAACCAGCCGCCCGCCGGGCTACTGAGCCGCCGTCGCGCACGTCGTTTGGGAACACGTGCTCATAAACTCCCGGCCGCTGGCCATCGAACGGAATCCTCATGAACCCCACATGGTTCCGCGGCTTCGCCGCGCTCTGTATTTTTGCACTCGCCGCCTGCGGTGACGAAACCGAATCCAACGACGATGGCGACGTGGCGATCGGCGCTGATGCCGGCGCAGACGTAGTGGACCTCGACGCCATCGGTGGCGACGCGACGGACGTCGGCGCGGATACGGCCGACGACTCGGGTACGACGGATGCCGGCGATGATACGGGCGCCGACGTGGGCGCAGACGCTACCGACGCAGCTGCCGACGCGGCCGCCGACACCGCCGATGCGGCCGCCGACGTGGCCACCGACGCGCCCGTCGTTCCCACCTGCGACATGCCGCCCCGCTGCGCCACCGACGACGACTGCGTAGGCGACGACGTGTGCGCCTTCGGCACGTGCGTGGTCCCCGCGCCGGCGTCCGACTACGTCGTCACCGGCGACTTCTCGCGCGTGACCGCCATCACGCTCGGCGCGCCCGGCACCGTGGTGTCCCGCGACGTTGACGGCGACGGCGAGCCGGAGAACGTGCTCGGCGATCTGCTCGCCGCCTTCCCCGGCGGTCGTGAGCAGGTCGAGACCTCGCTGGCCGAGTTCGTAGGCAACGGCCTGCTTTCGCTGTTCACCGAGGTCCTCGTCGACGAGTCGTACTGCGGCGGCACCGAGGACACCTTCGCTGCGCGCGTAATCGTGCACCGCGGCACCCGTGACCTGGACAACGATGGCCTCGACGATGGCGGCGCGGCCCGCGTGCTCGCGTCCAGCTTCGACGGCCTGCTCGGCCCCGGCTGCGCGCTGAACTACGGCGCGGTCGACCCGGCCAACGGCGCCGTGCGCGCGTCCACCGACGGCTCGTGCGCCCTCGTGATGCCGCTGTTCGGCGACATCGTGATCAACCTCGACATCCAAGCGCTGACCATCGAAATGTCGCCCAGCGCGGCCAAGGCCGGCGAGACCACCGCGGTGGTGAGCGGCTACGTGCAACTGCAGTCGATCGTCGACGAGGCCAACCGCATCGGCGCGACCTGCGCATGCGCGGGAATCGACACCGGCATGCCGGTCGCCGAGACCTACGAGAGCGGCGGCATCATGCGCGGCCGCTGCTTGCAGGACGTGGACGGCGCGGACGCGTGCGTTGAAGGCACCGACGGCGTCGCGTGCCCGAACCTGCCCGGCCTGTGCACCGCGGTGACCGTCATGGGCGGCGCGGCGGACATCTCCTCCAACAACGACGGCACCCGCGACGCGTTCAGCGTTGGATTGCAGTTCGAGACCGAGACCACCCCCGTCGCCGAGCCCGCCGTCACCGCAGGCCTGCAGGCGATCGGCGACCACTACTCGGCGATCACCGCCATGGATTGGGGCTACGCCATTCGCGACGGCGCCATCGGCGTGATGGCGAACGACGAGTTCGACGCCGCGCTCGACACCCTGCAGTCCGCCACGCTCGTTTCGCCCGAAACCTCGGACGTCTACGTGGCCGTTGAAGAAGGCCGCATCCTGGTCTCCGCCAGCCCCGACTTCCCGACCGCGGGCGAGGTCGACCTGGTGATCGCGTACACGATCGGCGACGGCGACACCCGCGCGTCGACCGCCAACGCCACGCTGCGCTTGGTCGCCAAGACCGACCGCCCGTTCCCCGGCGCGGACGCGTTCGACGTCACCTACCCCGGCGGCACCGTCACCTTGGACGTGCTGGCCAACGACGAAGCGTTCGGCAACACGCTGCGCATCCAGGCCGTGTCGGGCATCGACCCCATGGGCGTCATCGCCGTGAACGCGGACGGCTCGGCGCTTGAATACACGCCGAACGGCATTGGATACGACGGCTTCACGTACGAGGTGTCGGCGTGGTCCGAGGCCGGCGGCTGGTCGGAGCCGGTGTCCGCCGAGCTCGCGGTCTACATCAACTGCGGCGCCGAGGGCTTTGGTCCCAGCTGCGAGCCCTGCCCGGCGTGCTCGGGCGGCGGTGTGTGCGATGCCGGCCCCGAGGGCTCCGGCGCGTGCCTGTGCCCCGAGGGCAGCTACGCCGAAGGCGACGCGTGCGTGGACATCGACGAGTGCGCCGTGGGCGGCAGCCAGCCCGCGTGTTTCGGCTTCGGCGAAGTGTGCGTGAACACGTCCCCGGGCTACGAGTGCCAATGCGACGTGGGCTTCGTCGATGTGGGCGGATACTGCGAGCCGCCGTGCGGTGATTCGGGCGTCGCGTGCGGCTACAACGCGTACTGCAACGACGCTTTGGAGCCGATGCAGTGCGAGTGCTACAGCGGCTTTGAAGGCGACGGCGTGACCTGCACCGACATCGACGAGTGCGAGACCCCGGGCCTGTGCCCCGAGGGCACCTACTGCGTGAACTTCGAAGGCGCGTACGAGTGCTACTCCGAAGGCTAGTAGCGAGCGCTCGGCGGCCGCGAGGCCGTCGGGTGACCCCATAGACTCGGCGCTTCGATGAAGGCGCGGTCACCGCGAACGTGGTGACTGCGCCTTCGGTCGTTGTGGGAGGCGCGTGTTATGGCGCAGCGTGTGATTGGGGTTGCTCGCTGGCCGACGAGCATAGGCGCTCGACACGGGCAAAGCGGCACGTACCATCTGTGATCAAACCGGTCAGGTGGTGCCGGTTTTCGGTGACTTGTTGGGATAACGGTCGGTTCGTATTCTTCCGGTACACGACGACGGCGCGGCAGATTCGCCGCGACGTCCCACCGCCTACCGCACTGAACCCGCCCGACCGCTCGGGCATACACACACTGGGCTTCGACCCAACAGGAGACCAAAATGACAACGACTCTCTGGATCATTCAAGGCCTGCTCGCCTTCGCTTTCCTCGGTGCCGGCGCCATGAAGCTCGCCAAGTCGCGCGCCGATATGGCCGACAAAATGCCCTACGTGGAGGACTTCAGCGACGTGCAGATCAAGATCATTGGCGCGCTCGAAGTCGCCGCCGCCGCGGGGCTTATCCTGCCCGTCGCGTTGGGAATCCTGCCCGTTCTGACCGGGTACGCCGCCGTCGGCTTGGTGCTCACGATGATCGGTGCCGCCGCGGTACACGTGAAGCGCGGCGAGTTCTCCGGCATCGCGCCCACCCTGGTGCTCGGCGCCCTCGCGGCCTTCGTCGCATTCCGCCACCTCGTCGGCTAGACGCCCCGATGAATCGGTGGGAGGATGCCCACGCCGCTCATTCCCGAACCCGCCCGTTCTGAGTCTGGCGAGCGCGGACACAGGTTGTCCGCTCAACTCGGCAACTGCTCAGATGCGTCACAAGGAGGACGAAACGTGAAGGTCGCAGAGGACTTCGACGCCTTCGTCGCCATCGTCGACGCGGGCAGCATCAGCGAGGCCGCCCGCGCGTTGAACGTACCGCGCGCGACACTCTCGCGGCAGTTGGCGCGGCTCGAAGAGCGGCTCGGCGTCCGTTTGTTGCACCGCTCCACCCGGAGCTTGGTTCCCACGCAAGCGGGCGAGGCGCTGTACCCCCGCGCCCGCGCACTCGTCGACGAGGCGAGGGCGGCCGTCGCCGCGGTTCAACGCCTCGATGACGTCCCGCGCGGGCTGCTGCGCGTCTCGAGCGCGCCGTTCGCCGGACCCATCTTGGGCGAGCTCGTGAGCGCGTTCGTTCGCGCGTACCCCGAGGTCGCGGTCGAGCTGCACACCTCCACGCGGCACACCGATCTGGCCGCGGAGGGCTTCGACTTGGCGCTCCGCGGCGGCGTCGTACAGGACGAAGGGCTTATCGCCCGCACGCTGTTTCGCAGCGACACGCTCGCCGTCGCCACGCCGGAGTATCTGGCCCGCCACGGCCGCCCCGAGGTGCCAGACGACCTGGCGAAACACGCGTGTGTCCGCGGGTTCAAAGCCGGCGCTCGGCCATCCACCACGTGGCCGCTACGCGACGGTGGGCAGGTCCGCGTCGATGGCCCGTTCGTCACCAACGACCTCATGGCGTTGGTCGGCGCCGCCAACAGTGGCCTCGGCGTCGCGCTGCTCCCCCGCGCAGCCGTGGAGCTGGAGCTGGCCAGCGGACAGCTTGTCGAGGTGCTGGCCGGCGTGGTCGGAAACGACGTCTCGCTCGCGCTCGTGTGGCTCGAACGAGAGTTCCTCGACCCCAAGGTCCGCGCGTTCGTCGACCTCGCCACCGCGTGGGCAGCCGACGGTCGGTTCGGCCCCGCGCGAACGGGCCAGCTGTGATGACTCCACGCTTAGCGCGAGATGAGAAGCCCCCGCGCTACTCAGGTGCGGACACCGGCTCCAGGCGATAGAGCCCCACGTTCGTGCCGATCCACCACGCTCCGCCTGGCCCGCACTCCACGTCGTTGATGTCCACGCTGCCCACGGCGAACCCTTCGATGATCTCGACGGGGAAGGCGCCGTTGAACAGGCGGCCGTCGCTGTAGAGCTGGCCGAACATGCGGCACGCGTCACTGGTGCGCGATGTCAGGCTCCGCGGTGTGCCGAACGAGACGGGGCGTGTTTGATCGTCGAAGCGGGTCGGTGAGTCGGACCAGTCGCTCAGCTCGGTGGCCATCATCAGGCGGTCTTGGCGGGCGAGTCCGCCGACGTATTGGCGCAGCCCCACGGTGACGCTGGTGCCGCTGTATTGCACGCTGCGCATGCCCGCCGGGTTGTCGCGCGTTGGGTTTTGCGGGTCGCGCAGCGGGTCGATTTCGGTGAGGTCGCCGAGCGAGGTGTAGAAGGTCAGGCGGTACAGGCCGCCGTCGGTGTCCTCCGGGTTCGCGCCCACCACCAGCAGGTACGAGTTGCGGCCGTAGAACGGTGTCCACGCGGACTGCAGCAAGGGGAAGCCGCCGAAGCCCGTGTTGGGCGCCGACACGTCGTGGGTTTCGGGCAGGAACCCGTCGCCGTCCAGGAGCCAATAACGGCCCGACACGCCGCCGACGAAGATGTGGTCGCCCTCCGGCTTCATCGCCAACGTGAGCACCCCTTCGTTGAACCGCTGGCCGAGTCGCCAGGTCGCGCCCGCGTCGTCGCTCACGTACACGACTCCGCGGTTGTTCTTGGACACGAGGACGGCCGCTCTACCGCTCTCCGTCACCGTGATGTCGAGCACGCGGGAGCCGATCGGCAGGCGCGCGGGCGGGGCGACTGGCGTCCAAGCGTCGTCCCCTTGAGTCCAGCGCAGGCGCTCAAACTCGAACGCGAGCGTGACCGTGTCGCCATCCACGCGGACCTGGGTGACGAACGACGACTCGTGGTCCTCAGGGTACGCGGCGACGACCACATCCCACGAGGTGCCATCTGTGCTCAAAACGCGCAGCTGACCGGCCGCGTCCACCCGCAACAGCGTGCCGTTTTCTAGCTCGGCGAACGTATCGCCCAGCACACTCGCCTCGCTCTCCGTGGTGATCGTAAACGTCTGCCCGCCGTCCGTGGACAGCGCGAGTTTGTATGTGTTGAGTTCGCGAAAGGAGATCAGCACGACGCCGGAATTCGTAACAAAGTGCTGCAGTACAAACGTCACGCCCTCGACGCGCTCCCAGTCCGTCGTCCGCGTGCGCCGGTACAGGGCCTCTTTGTTGACGGACAGAAACACGCTGCCTGCGGGCCCGGCGAACAACTCCACGCCATGAGAGGCGGCGATTGTGTCGCTCTCGTCCGCGTCGAACGGCAACGTGACGGGCTCGAACGAGGCGCCATCGTCGGCCGAAACAGCGAGGCCAAAGTCCTCGACGGAGTACTGGAATCGGCGCGCGAGCACCCACACCGCGCCGTCGTCGGCCACCACAGCCACCCGCCCTACGTTGCTGCCGTTGATCGCAAACGGAGACGTCAGCTCGGTGAACGTCTCCCCACGGTCGTCGCTGCGGTACAGGCGGAACGAGGTGGAGAATACGAACACGCTGCCGGTGCTCGGGTTGTAAACAAACCCGCCGTGCACGCGCTCGGTGGGGAACGCAAACGGCGCCGGAACGGGCGTCCAGCTCGCGCCACCGTCGTCGCTGTACCGCACGCCCTCGATGGTGTTGCCGAGCAGCCGCCCGCCGATATCGACGGCGTTGTCGTAGGAGGCGAGTGGGTCGTCGGGGCCTACGATCGGCACGGCGCGGTAGTACTCCGCAGGCAGCGTGCTCTCGCCCGTGTCCGCGCTGGCGTCGGTGTGTGCGTCGGTGTCAGCGAAGCCGCTGTCGCCAGCGTCCACGCCGCCGTCAAAAGCGCCATCCGTGCTATCGCCGCAGCCGCCCATTGGAGCGCAAACAAGCGTAGCGGCGAGCCCGAGGGCTGAGCGGAGTCGAAACGAGAAGTCTCTCATACGGTTTCCTACCAACGGACGCTGGGCCAGCGATGGGAGTGATGTCAGGTGTGCGCGCGAGCCTAGCCGTGGTGCGCGAGCCGAACAATCCCACGCATCGACTTCGATGCTGGTGGCTCACACAAACGCGCTAGCCGAGCTGTGCGATCATCTTCCGTCGGAAGTCGGCATACCGCTGCTCCAGCTCTTCGAGCGACGGTCCGGCGAGGTCGACGCGGGCCTGCTCCATCAACCGCTCGCCCTCCACGTTGAGCAGCTTCAGCCGCTTGGCGGAGCGGCTTGAGAAGCTCGCGCCATGCAGCGTGTCCAAGAACTTGAGGGCGGCGCTGGGGCTGGTCGCGACCGCGCTGCGCATCACGCCGAAGCTGCGGTTCAGGTAGTGCGCGTAGTCGTCGGACAGCGGCTGCACCCGGTCCCAGTTGTAGTCCTCCTGCTCCGGCCCGCGGTCCAAATCGCGTCGGCCGAGCTCGGCGATGGCCGCGCCGGACCACTGCATCGCGGCGATGGCGGTGAACGGGTCGTTGATGCCGGGCGACAACGCGCGGAGGGCGATCTCGCTGAGCTCGTCGATCAGAAACTCCAAGTCCTGCTTCGCGGTCCGTGTCGCGCCGAGCCCGAAACACCGTTGCAGTTCGGCGTTCATGCCGTCGGTCACCTCGGCGCCAGCGACTTCGAGCAGCGGTGTGTCCGGATGGATAAAGTCCCCCGTCCGCACCTTGAGCGCGATGGTCGCCGCGTGCTTCTCAGCCGCCGAGTTCAAGCCATCGAAGTCGATGATTTTCACGTAGCCGGTCGCCGTCGCCGATACCATCTCCCCCGGTGTTTGTTCCCGCGGGTCTCGCTCCTCGGCGCTGTCTGGGTACCGGTTCTTGATGTCACGAATCAGCTTGCTGCCGATGCCCTCCAGCACCGTGTTGATGCGGATGCTCGCCGGGATGTGGTGCAGGAAATACACGAGCACGGCCACTGAAATCATGGCCAGCGCCATCGCGATCAACACCGACAATTGCGGCGTAAACTCGGACCCATCGCTGCTCTGCACGGTGCGCAATACAAGCAGCGAATATGTGAATGTGGCGATGAACGTACCCAACGAGAGCTGGTTTCCACGGTCCTGCATAAAGTTGGTCAGCAACCGCGGCCCGTAATTGCCAGACGCATACGCGACCGCCGCGATCGTGATCGAGAACACCGTCGAAGCGACCCCGATCATCGAGCCGGCGATCACCGTCAACAGCACCCGAGCACCCTCCGCCTCGCTCGGGTGAATCAACCGCGACCGCACCAACCATGCCGACGTCCCGTTCCGGTCGAGATAAATCGTGACCACCGAGAGCACGATCGCGATGAGCGTGAACAGCGCCGGAAAAAACCAATAGCTGCTGTTCACCGACAGCAGCAGCGAGCGAAGGCGCGCGATCATCGGACCACCGAAAGAAGAGGGCGTAACAAAATAACAATCATCCCCCAGCGCCTATCACACCCACCCGGTTCTTCGACATTCATCTCGCACCGCCCACCAACCGGCCCCCGCCCCCCCACCCCAATCTCACCCACCAACGCCGCCTGCTGTCGCTCACCGCCGTCGCCTGCGGCACCGACATCCCAGCGGCTCAGCCGCCGCTGTGATCGACGCAGATTGGGGTGCAGATCCACGAGCACCGCTTTCTGGATGTCGAAGCCGAAGCGGGCGTCATGACGATTCAAGTGATCGGCGAAACCGGAGACCTGCGCGATACCCAAGGCATCCCGGCGGACTAGGTGCCACGCGCCGATGGCAGGTCCGGCGGTCGTGCGCAGGCGCCCGGTTGACATGAACAAGTGCCGCGCTCACTAAACGGTCTCCCACTTTAGGTTTGCACGCTCGCGCTCCAGGCTTGCTCTGCACGCAAGCCCTACACGGCGCCGCGCTGCAGTTTCGCTTCATCACACCAGGCAGAACCCATGGCCGTTCCGATTCCGACGCTCCACCTCGCCGACGTCATCGCGTCTCACACCCGCGACATGACCGGCCGCGTCGCCGCCGTCACCGGAACCACCAGCGGGACCGGCTACGTGTGTGCCCGTGAGCTCGGCAAGCGCGGTGCCAAAGTCCTGTTGTTGAACCGCCCCAGCGAACGCGCAACCGCCGCGCTCGAGCGTCTGCGCGGCGAGGCCCCACAGGGCGAGTTCGAGGCAGTCGATTGCGACCTGCAGAGCTTCGCCAGCGTCCGCGAAGCCGTCGCGAAGGTGCGCGCGCAGCACACGCGTTTGGACGTGCTGTGCAACAACGCCGGCGTGATGGCGCTGCGCGATATGGCGACCGGCGACGGCTACGACGTGCAAATGCAGACCAACTGCTTGTCGCACTTCTTGCTCACCAAAGAGTTGTTCCCGCTGCTGCTGCAGAGCGACGACGCCCGCATCGTGAACCACTCGTCCGGCGCCCGCCGCGGCGCCCCGCTCGCGCCCGAGTACTTTGGCAAGAACGGCGGCAACCTCGGCGGCGACGGCGAGCCCGGAGGCGGCTTCGAAGGACCGCGCTGGGAGCGCTACCACCAGACCAAACTCGCCAACTGCGCGTTCACCTACGGCCTCGTGAACCGGCTGAACGCCGCCGGAGTCACCAACGTCAAGGCGATGCTCGCGCACCCCGGCCTCGCCGCGACGCAGCTGCAAGTGACCACCGCCGACGACGGCGGAATGGACGCCGAGAGCGAGTTCATGAAGCAGGCGCAGTCCCAGGAAGACGGCGCGCTCGGCATCATCCGCTGCTGCATGGACCCCGCCGCCAAGTCCGGCGAGTTCTTCGGCCCCGAAGGCTGGACCGGCTACCCCGTATCCCTGCCGCCAGAGGAGCTGCTGACCGATCCGGAGAACATCCGCGTCAACTGGGAAGGGTGCGAAGCAGCGGTCGGCGCGTTCACGATCTAGGCCGCCGACGCGCCCAGCCTACGCGTCCAGCTACGCTCCTAACCCCGCTTGGGATACGGCCGCAGCCCGAGCAGAATCTCGGACTGCTCCGTGAGTGGCTGCGCCGCCAGCGCTGGATCCGTGTCGGCCTCCAAGCTCTTGGCGACCAACGCGTAGACCGCCTCGCGGCTCTGGCTCGCGTCCACCTCGACGACCTTGCCCGCGTTTCGGAACAGCTCCAGCGTGGGCAGCGTCTCGGCCTTGAACGTGTCGAATCGCAGCTTCAGGCTGTCCACGTTGTCATCGCTGCGACCCGAGTACTTGGCGCGGCCCAGAATGCGCTCCTTGAGCACGTCATACGGGCACTCAAAATACAGCATCTTGGGCAGCTCGGCCTCGCGGCCGAACACCTCGTACCAACCCTCGAGGTTGCCGTGCGAACGCGGGAATCCGTCGAGTAGGAACGTGGTCGTGCCGTGCTGCCGCATGGCCTTGTCCATGGCGCGCTTGAGGATGGCGACCGAGATCTCGCTCGGCACAATCGCGCCCGCGGTCTGCAGCTTCTCGATAAGCTCGGCCGTCTCGCCGCCCGCCTCACGTTCGGCGCGCAGCAGCTCGCCCATCGACAGGTGGGTCCAGCCGAGCTGCGCTTCTGCGAGCGCGCACATGGTGCCTTTGCCGCTGCCCGGGCCGCCGAGCACGAACACGACGGTGGGCGTGGGGAGGGGCTCGCACGGGTCAAAGTGGTGGACCACAACGGTGGGCGCCGGCGCGACGCCTTTCTTGTACACATGCCACTCGCGGTCGGTCGGCGGCAGGGCGTCATCGCAGGTGATATCGTACGCCAAGTGCCCGTCGAGCCGGCAGATGCGCCACGACGTGTAGCTGTTGGAGTACGACAGCGCAGGGCTGCGCTCGCATTTGCCGTCCGCGCGGTCCCACGCCATCTTCCCGTTCCAATAGCCCGGGCTCGACACCGTCCCCGACTCCGACTCCGCCGGGGGCGCGGTCGATGGGACGAACAGGCCGTCGACCTCGGGCAGGCCGGCGCCGGAGATTTCGATAAATAGGGTGTTGGGCTTCGGCGAGTCGGCGTTCACGGTCGTGTCCTGGGCGGGTGGGGCGCCGAGCCTAGCGGGGCCGGTGGGCAGCGCACAACGACGGCGCGAACTCCGTGGGTGCGATCAACGGCAGTCGGTTTGGACCAACCTGCCCACCCTTCGTGAGCGAAGTCGAACGACACGGCCGCCGCGAACTCCGTGGGTGCGATCAACGGCAGTCGGTTTGGACCAACCTGCCCACCC
>CBDUJZ010000140.1:0-13965 GCA_965367675.1 uncultured Myxococcales bacterium
AGGGTCAGGGTCAGGGACAAGGCCAGGGTCAGGGACAAGGCCAAGGTCAGGGACAAGGCCAAGGTCAGGGACAAGGCCAAGGTCAGGGACAAGGCCAGGGACAAGGCCAGGGACAAGGTCAGGGTCAGGGACAAGGCGACGGAGGCTCCGGCCGACAGTTGCAGCAGCTCAATCGCGGCGAGGGCCAAGGCGAAGGCGAAGGTCAGGGACAAGGCCAAGGCCAGCCTGGCGGCGACGGCATCGGCACCGGCCACGTCGAGAACGAGCTGCTCGACCCGACCGAGCTCGGCGGCGAGCGCAACGAGACGCGCGCCCGCACGCAGGACTCCGGCGAGGGCGCCACCACTTCCGAAATTATCGCTGGCGCCGCCTCTGGCGGATTCGCCTCCACCCCTTACCGCGACGTGTACCAAGAGTACTCCGACGTGCACGAAGAGGTGATGGAACGGGACGAGATCCCGGGCGGTTACCGCTTTTACGTACGCCGCTACTTCGAACTCATCGCACCGCGCTAGAGCAGATATGTCTGAAGCCAATATCCAACGTTTCGCCGATCTCACCGGCAAGCTGCGTTCCGAAGTTCAGAAGATGATGGTCGGGCAGACCGAAGTCATCGACGGCGTTCTGGTGTGCCTGCTCGCGGGCGGCCACGTGTTGCTCGAAGGCGTGCCCGGACTCGGAAAAACGCTGTTAGTGCGGACACTTGCACAGGCGCTCGCGCTGGACTTCCACCGCATCCAGTTCACGCCCGACCTGCAGCCCAAGGACATCATCGGCTCCATCCAGATCGCGCGCGACGACAAGGGTCACGAGCAGCGCATCTTCGAGGCCGGCCCGATCTTCGCCAACATCGTGCTCGCCGACGAGGTGAACCGCGCGACCCCGCGAACGCAGTCCGCGCTGCTCGAGGCCATGGCGGAGCGCAGCGTGACGGTCGGCAAGACGACGCACATGCTCGAGGCGCCGTTCTTCGTCCTCGCGACGCAGAACCCGCTGGAGCAAGACGGCACGTACCCCCTGCCCGAAGCGCAGCTCGACCGGTTCCAGTTCAAGCTCCACGTGGAGTTCCCGTCGCTCGATGAGCTCGACGAGATCATGAACCGCACCATCTCGGGCGACTCGCCGGAGATCTCGCAGGCGATGACCAAGGAAGAGCTGCTGGAGCTGCGCGGCGTCGCGCGCGAGGTCGGCATCACGCCGAGCCTGCAGCGGTTCGCGCTCACGCTACTGCAGAGCACGCACCCGACGGTGGCGACGGCGCCCGACATGGTCAAACGCTACGTGCGCGAGGGCGCATCACCGCGTGGTGGGCAGGCGATCCTGTCGGCCGCGCGCATCTTCGCGCTCATGCGCGGCGAGGCGATGGTGGCCGAGCAGGACGTGATCGCGGCGGTCAAACCGGCGCTGCGGCACCGCATCATCCTGAACTTCGAGGGCGAGGCCGAGGGCGTGCAGCGCGACGACGTGATCGACGAAATCATCAGCCGCACCAAGCGAGCCTAACCCGTGGCAGACGCCCTCTTCGACGAAGGGTTCCTCAAGAAGATCGAGCTCCTTTACCTGGTCTCGAAAAAGGTCTTCGCAGGCAACCTCCAGGCAACGCGCCGAGCCAAGAAGCTCGGTGCGGGCATCGAAGTGCGCGATTTTCGCCAGTACACCGCTGGCGACGACCTGCGGCACATCGACTGGAACTACTACGCGAGCACGCGCGAGCTGCTCATCCGCCTGTTCGAAGAAGAAGAGGACCTGCGGATCTATCTGCTCGTGGACATGAGCCCGTCCATGGCCATCGGCGACGGCGCCAAGCTGCGCTACGCCAAACAGGTGGCCGCCGCGCTGGCCTACATCGGCCTGTCGAACCTGGACCGTGTGAGTGTGATCCCGTTCGGCGACGAACTGCTCGGCACCCTGCCCGCCTCGCGCGGCCGCTCGCAGATCTGGAAGGTCTTCAAGTTCCTCGAGCAGGCGCGCGCGTCTAAAACCACGGACATCGCGGCCGCCATGAAGGCGTTCGTTTCGCAGACCAAGCGGCGCGGACTCGCGGTGCTCATCAGCGACTTTTACGACCAGAAGGGCTTCACCGAAGGCGTGAACCTGCTGCGCTACCACAACTTTGAGCCGCTGGTTTTCCAGGTCTACGACGAGAACGACATGGACCCCGACCTGAAGGGCGACATCGAGGTCGTGGACTGCGAGACCGACCAGGTCGTGCGCGTGACGGTCACGCCGAAGCTGCTCAAGCGGTACGCCGAGGCGCAGCGCGAGATGATGGAAGAGCTCGCGACATACTGCCGGCAGAAGAACCTGCTGCACTTCCGAGCGCCCGTGCAGCTGCCGTTCGATGAGCTGGTGCTGCAGGTGTTCCGCGCCGGAGGATTCCTCCGATGAACTGGGTCCTCACAGGGGTTCCCACCGCCCTACTCGGCACGCTCGCGGCCGCGCTCGGCGCCTGCGCGCTGCTGCTGTACGTGCTCAAGGTGCGCCGCCGACGCGTGCAGGTGCCGTACGCGGCGCTGTGGGCCAAGGTGCTGGAGCAGAACAAGCCGGCGCAGCTTTGGCAGCGCATCAAGTGGTTGGTTTCATTACTGATTCAGTTGCTTGTGCTCGGCCTCATTCTGCTCGCGCTCGGCGACCCGCGTACCGAAAACGCGCTGCAAGAGGGCCGCAGCGTGGTGCTCATCGTGGACACCTCGGCGTCCATGACCGCGATGGACGAAGACGGCGCCCGCAGCCGCATGGAACGCGCCCGCGAGCAGGCCCAAGAGGCCCTCGACGCGCTCGGTCCCAAGGACGAGGTCATGCTCGTGACCATGGACGGGCAGTTAGAGCCGGTGACCCCGTTTGTGGAGGACTTTGGGCTGGTCGAGGAGGCCATCGCCGAGCTTGAGGCTTCGGCCACGCAAGCGGACCCGCGCGCGGCGCTGCAGTTCGCCGCCGACTCCCTCGCCGGCCGCCCCCGCGGCGTGGTGGTGCTCGTGTCGGATGGCGCGTTCGCACCGAGCCACCTCGAGAACTTTAACGTGACGCTGCCGCAGACGGTGGAGTTGGTGCATCGGCCGGTGGGCCAGCAAGGCGGCAACGTGGGCATCACGGCGTTCAACGTGCGCCGCTACCCCGCCAACCGCACCAACTACGAAGTCTACGTGCGCGTAGAAAACTACGTGGACACCGCGCTGACGGTGGAGCTTTCGATCTACGGCGAAGGCCGCCTGGTGCAGGTGCAAGAGCTCAACCTGCCGCCGCTCGGCGCGGAGCTGCGTATCTACCCCGAGGTCCCCGCTGCTGGCCGCCACCTAGAGGCGCGCGTGGCGATCGTGGCCGGCGACGCGACGGACGTGCTCGCGATCGACGACACCGCGTTCACCCTGCTGCCGACCGCACAGCGCCAGCGCGTGCTCATCGTCACGCCCGGCAACCTGTACCTAGAAGGGCCGTTCCTACTCAACGAGTCGCTCGACGTGGATACCATCACGCCTGCGCAATATACGGCGCCGAATATGGGCGATCCGAGCGCGGGCTACGACCTCACTGTGTTCGACCGCGTGGCCCCGCCGATCGCCGACTCTGGCAACTTCTTGTACTTCTCTCCGACCGGCGAATTCTCGCCCTGGGAAGTGCGCGGCGACGTGGTTGACCCGATCATTCACTCCACGCAGCGCGGCCACCCGCTGGTGCGCTGGATCACCGGCCTACGCGACGTGAACATCGCCCGCGCCCGCAGCCTGCGCCTGGGCGAGGACGACCGCGCCATCGCCACCGCGATCGGCGGCGCGGCGATGATCGTCGTGCGCGAGACCATGCGGCAGCGCCTGATGGCGATCGCGTTCGACGTGGCCGACACCGACTTCCCACTGCGCGTGGCCTACCCCGTGCTGCTGCTCAACGCGCTCGACTGGTTCACCCGCGACTCCTCAAGCCTGATCGAAGCGTTCCACACCGGCGACACGTGGTTTGTCCCCATCGGCGATCGCGAGGTCGAAGCGGTGCAGGTGACCACGCCGTCAGGCCGCGTGTTTGAAGCGAACGCGCAAGACGGCCGCGCCGTGTTCTACGGCGACGAGGTCGGCTTCTACAGCATCGACGTGCGCGGCCGCGCGGTCGAAATCGCCGGCAACTTGGCCAACCCCGACGAGTCTCGCGTGGCGCCGCCCGAGGAGCTCGCCATGGGCGACCTGACCGTCACCACAGAGCTCGACGACGCCAGCCTAGACCTCGCGTTTGACCCCTGGATGCTGCTCATCGCGCTGGCGTTCATCATCATCATGACCGAGTGGCTCACCTGGAACCGACGGGTGACGATATGAGCCGCCGAAAGACATGGATAGACTGGACCAAGCTGGTGCTCTTTTGGAGCGTTCTGCTCGCCGCGACAGCGGTGTTATGTGGATCCCTATATGAGCAAATCTGGCTGCCGAAGCTCGATATCTTGTCATTCATGTGGGGCGAGCAGGAGATCAAGCTACTGCAGCCGCGCGCGCTCATGCTGGCCGCGCTGCTGCCGCTCGTTCCGGCGATCAGCTGGTTCACGCTCACCGACTTCGGTTTCATCCAGCGCTCGCTCAACGCGCTGTTCCGCATGGCCGTGCTCGGCGCGCTGATCGCTGCAGCGGCGCGACCGTCGATCTCGCGCTTCGACTCCAACCTGTGCACCGTCTACCTGGTCGACGTGTCGGCATCGGTGCCCGACGAGGTGCTGCTGCGAGCGCAGCAGGTGGTGCAAGACGGATACGACGCGCGCAGCACCAACCTGGTGCGGCTGATCACGTTCGCGGCGCGGCCGACCATCATCCCGATCGCCCCTGGCCAAGCGGTCATTCGCCCATTCGAGCGCCCCGCAGATCCCCAAGCGGGCCTGTCGACCGACGCCGCTGCCGCCCTGCGCCTGAGCTACGGGCTGTGTCCGCAGGACCACCTGAAGCGCGCGGTAATTATCAGCGACGGCAACCAGAACCGCGGCGACCTGATCGCCGAGGCAGCCACCGCGGCGGACTTCGGCGTCACGCTGTACAGCCACGAGATTCCGTTCGAGCCAGAGCCCGAAGTGCTCGTGCGCGACGTGCAGATGCCGAACAATATCGAGCTGTCCGAGCCGTTCATCATGGTCGTGGAGATCTACTCCAATCGCGAGACCACGGCGCGGCTCGACCTGACGCAGAACGACTTCCGCGACATCCGCGGGCAGCAGCTGGATCTGGTCGAAGGCATCAACCGCGTGGAGCTCACGGCCGAGGTGTACGAGCCCGGCTTCAGGCGCTTTGAGCTGCGCGTGCGGCCCGACGAGGCCGACCGCTTCGACGACAACAACGTGTTTGTGCAGACGGTCGAGGTCGATGGCCGCCCGCAGGTGCTCTACGTGGAGGGCGAAAGCCGCTCGCGCACGTATCTGCAGCGCGCGCTGGACCGCGAGCGCAACGACCTCGCCAACTTCGACCTCGAGGTGCGCACCCGCAACGCGTACCCGGAGACGGTCGAGGAGATGGCCAACTTCGACATGATCATCCTGTCGGACGTGGAATCCCGGTACATCTCGCGCAACGCCATGCGCGCCACCGAGCGCTACGTGCGCGACCTGGGCGGCGCGTTCATGATGGTCGGCGGCGAGAACGCGTTCGGGCCCGGCGGCTTCGACAACACGCTGTTCGAGGAGATCAGCCCGGTCACGTTCGACATGCAGCGTCAGCGCGACCAACCCTCGCTCGCGCTCATGATCGTCATCGACCGCTCCGGCTCCATGGACGGTCTCAAGATGGAGATGGCCAAAGACGCCGCCAAGGCCGTCGTCGACATGCTCGGCCCCCAAGACTCCATCGGCGTGATCGCGTTCGACACCGTGCCCAATACGGTCGTGCGGCTGCAGCAGGCGAGCAACCGCGCGCGCATCCGCTCGGACATCGGCCGCATCGCACCCGGCGGCGGCACGGACATCCTGCCGGCGCTCACCGAGGCGTACATCGAGCTGACCACCTACTCCGCGCGGCTCAAACACGTGATCGTGCTCACCGACGGCGCGGCCCCCTGGGAGGGCATCTCGGATATCACCAGCGCCATGCGCGCCGACGGCATCACGGTGTCCGCGGTCGCGGTCGGCGGCGACGCGGACCGCAGCCTGCTCGAGATGATCGCAGACCTAGGCGGCGGCCGCTTCCACGCCACCAACGACCCGAACAACATCCCGCAGATCTTCGTGCAGGAGACCTCGACCGTCGCCCGCACCAACCTGGTCGAAGAGCCCTTCCGCGCAGTCCCCGGACGCCGCTCTCAAGCCACACGCGGAATCAACTGGGAGGCCAGCCCGTACCTGCTCGGCTACGTGCAAACGAGCGCCAAATCACGCGCCGACGTGCTGCTCGAAACCGAACGCGGCGACCCCCTGCTCGCGCGCTGGCGGCTCGGCATGGGCCGCGTGGCCGTGTTCACCAGCGACCTCAAAAACCGCTGGGCCGTCGAGTGGGTCCGCAGCCGCATGTACCCGCAGTTCTGGGCGCAAGTCGTGCGCGATATGATGCGCACGGAGTCCGAAGAGGAGCTCGCGATGCACGCCGAGATTCGCGAAGGCGTGGCGCGCATCACGGTGGACGCGATCGACGAAGCCGACCGGTTCATCAACGGCCTCACGTCGGTGGTCGAGGTCACGCAGCCCGACGGAACACGCGTCGACGTCGCGCTTCCACAAGTGGCCGCGGGACGCTACCAAGGCGACCTCGAACTCACCCAATACGGCCCCTATCTCCTGCGCGCGGAGCACGCTCTGGACGGCAACAGCATCGCAAGCTCGTTCGGCTCGGTCACGTACCCCTACCCCGACGAGTTCCTCACTTTCGAGCCCACACCCGAGCTCGGCCGCCGCGCCGCCGCCCTCACCGGCGGCACGGTAGACCCCACGCCCGAAGCGCTCTGGGACCCGAACGGCGAAGAGATCGAGTACCGACGCGAGCTGTGGCCCTACGCCCTGTTCGCCGCGCTCGCGCTATTCTTCGTCGACTTGCTGTTCCGCCGCGTGCGCGTCATGTCCCGAAAGCCGGTCGCTTGGGGCAAGGTGGCAGGCCGCGCGTGAGCCTGACGAACGCAGCCCCGCTGGGCACCTCGAACACACGTCTCGGCCTCCCTCCCCGGGATGCGCACGCCGCCGATCCGCGCGTGCCCGGAGACACGCACCTGTTCGAGGCGCTCTACGCGCTGGCCTTCGGTACGCTCTCGATCGGTGTGATGGGCGCCCTCGCCCTCCTCGCTCAAGCGCCGTTCATCTTTCCATCGCTGGGCCCAACGGCGTTTCTGATCTTCCACCGCTCGACGGCCTCGGCGGCGTCACCGCGGAACACCATCACGGGCCACTTCTTCGGCGTGATCTGCGGCCTGAGCGCCCTTGCGGTGTTCGGCCTGTTCGACGCGCCGAGCGCGCTTGAGGCGGGCGTTACGTGGCCCCGCGTATTCGCGACCGCGACCTCGCTGGGCCTCACGTCCGGCCTGATGGTTTGGTTCCGCTGCGGCCATCCGCCAGCGGGCGCGACCACCCTCATCATCTCGCTCGGGCTGCTCACCACGCTCCCCGAAGTGGCGACGCTCATGACCGCCGTGTGTGTCCTCGTGGTCCAAGGTTGGGTGCTGCACCGTGTGGTCGGTCGCCGCAGCTATCCGCTGTGGAGCCAACCGGCAGGCGTGTAAACGCGGCCGAATTGCCCCCGGCGGCGACCGACTAGACCGGCGCTCCCTGGCGGTGTTACGATTCTCCCGTTTCGTAACACTGACGGCGTTTCACACCATGTCCGACCTCACACGCGCGAGCCTATCGATCGAGTCCGAGCTCATGGAGCGATTCGATCGCCTCATCGCTAAGGGCGGCCACGGCAACCGGTCAGAGGCGATCCGCGACCTGATCCGCGCCCGCCTCGTCGAAGAAGAACAGCTCGAGGGCTCAGCGCTGGCCGTCGCGTCGGTCACGGTCGTGTACTCACACGCCAAACGAACGCTGGCGCGCCAACTCGAAGAGTACGGCCACGAGCACCACGACGTGATCGTCTCGTCCATGCACGTGCACGCGTCCGTGGATGTGTGCCTCGAAGTTGTCGCCCTCCGCGGCCCGCTCGACGAGCTCAAACACGTGGCCGGCCACCTCATCGGCATGCCGGGCGTTCTGCACGGCCGCGCGGTCTACAGCCTCATCGAGGGCACATGACGCAGGCTCGGAGTTCACGCCGCCCGGCACGAGTCGCAATCATAAGTTCCGGTGGGGTCGCAGCGCTCGCCAGCCTGTTGCTCGTCGCGTGCGGAGAGCCCACCGAGGCCCCGCGCGTAACGCTGCCCGTGGTCGTCGATGGCTCCGGCGTGACCCCGGTCACCACAGACCTCGGCTACGAAGTGCAAGTCACGACCCTGCGAGTTGCGGTCAGCGACTTGGTCTTCACCGTCGCTGGCGAGGTGCACACCGCCTCCGTTTGGGACCGCATCTCCACCGCGCTCGCCTCCACCACCACGCTAGCCTCCAGCGCGCTCATCCCCCAAGCGCATGCCCATCCGGGCCACTACCAAGGCGGCGAAGTCACCGGTGAGTTACGCGGCGACTTTGTGCTCGACTGGACGGCCGACGACGGCGTTGAGCTCGGCGCCGCGAACCTGATCGCCGCAACATACAGCGCCGCCAACTTTACGTTTGGACACGGCGCCGCCGATACGCTCGGCGATGACGATCCCCTGGTCGGCCACACGGCGATTGTGGCGGGCGTTGCGACCCGCGATTCGGACAGCGTCACGTTCACAATTGTGGTCGACTCCCCCGACGATCGTGCGCTCGTCGGCGCGCCATTCGACGCCACCGTACAGGCGTCCGATATGGGCCCGCTGCAGTTC
Source organism: uncultured Myxococcales bacterium (assembly GCA_965367675.1). Lineage (GTDB taxonomy): Bacteria > Myxococcota_A > Bradymonadia > REDH01 > REDH01 > CBDUJZ01. The sequence continues at coordinate 8,845 of CBDUJZ010000140.1, forward strand.
CGCGTGAACACATTCGACGCCCTTGAGGGTGACACGCTGTTCGACGCCATCGACTTTGTTGCGCTCGACACCGACGGCGACGGCGACCTGCTGATCACGCCCGACGGCATCGAAACACAAGACGCGTACAACGTGTTCCGCCGCGTATTCCAGACCCACGACCACTACAGCATCCACCTCCAGGAGTAGCCTCATGCGTTCGCGTTTTCTTTCCATTCTTGCCTGCAGCGCCCCCCTCGCCATCGGCGCGGCCGCGTGCGGCGATGACGCCCCCGGCGAGGGTGAGGTGACCGTCACAGTGTACGGCGAAGCGTTCATCGAGGAGGGCATCCCAGCGTCCGAAATGGCCGACGGTTGGGCCGTCTCATTCGACCGCTTCCTGGTGACGATCGACGCGGTCACCGTCGGCGGAGTGCAGCTTCCCGCCGCCGCCCCGATCGATATCTCTGTCCCGACCGACGGTGCCGGACACGTCGTGGGCGCCGCCGTCGTCGACGCGGGCGCACACGACAACTCCAGCTTCGTCATCACCCGCGTGGAACTGGCCGGTTCCGCCACCAAGGATGGCGTCGACAAGTCCTTCGAGTGGGTGATCGACCAACCCACCCGCTACTCAGCCTGCGAGACCACCACCGTCGTCCCCGAAGGCGACGCCGGGACGTTCCAGATCACCGTGCACGCCGACCACTTTTTCTACGACAGCTTGGTGGCCGAAGAGCCCAACGTGGTGTTCCAAGCGCTCGCCGACGCGGACGCCGACACCGACGGCGTGATCACCGAGGCCGAGCTCGCCGCGACCGATATTGGCGCGTTCGACCCGGGCAGCGACGGCGCGGTCGACAACCTTTGGACCTGGCTCATCGCGCAAAGCCGCACCCTTGGGCACGTCGACGGAGAAGGGCACTGCGACTTCCAAGCCCACTCCGAATAGGCGCGTGGAGCCTGTGCTGGGTGCTCGCGGCGTTCGTCATTCGAACCCCGCTTGCAGCCGCGCAGGCGCCGGAGGCCTCGACCATCGGGGGGACCGTCGTAGACGCCTACCTGGACACCGTAGGCGTTCCCGGCGCGACCGTCACCGTCGAAGGCACGTCGCAAGAGGCGCTGACCGACGACGACGGACGCTTCACGCTCGTGCGTGTCCCCGTGGGGCCCGTCACCCTGCTGACGACCGCGCCGGACCACGCCCCCTCTCGCGTAGCGCTGTCCGCCGCCGATCGTCTGCAACCCGTGGTCATCCCGCTCACATGGACCGGCGCGGAGCTGGTCTCGGTGTCCCTCGCACCGCGCCAACAGCCCGACACGGCTTCGACCACGCGGCTATCGTCGCAAGACATCTCCGCCGCGCCGCGCCGCAACGCCGAGGAAGTGCTACGGCAAGTGCCAGGCTTGATGCTCGTGCAACACGGCAGCGAGGGTAAAGGTCACCAGTTCTTCCTGCGCGGGTTCGACGCCATTCACGGCGCCGACCTGGAGCTCTCGCTCGACGGCATCCCGCTCAACGAGTGGTCGAACATTCACGCCCAAGGGTACCTCGACTTGGGCCTCATCATCCCCGAGATGATCGACAACGTGGTCGTCACCAAAGGCCCGTTCACGCTCTCGCAAGGCGCCTTCGGCATGGCCGGCTCCGCCGACTACCGGCTCGGCGTATCCGAGGACGATCTCGGCTGGCGGGCCGCGTACACGATCGGAACGAGTAACCGGCATCGGCTGTTTGCCGCCTACGCTCCGCACGGCGAAGATGGGCAACAGTTCGTCGGCTTCGAGGCCACGCACGACGATGGGTTCGGCGACCAGCGCGGACTCGACCGCGCAACGTTCAACGCCCGCGTGCGGCTGCTAGACCACGACACCGGCGGCACGTTGCACCTGGTCGGCTTGGGCTCGATTTCGGCGTTCGAGCTCCCCGGAACGCTCCGCAACGAAGACGTCGAGGCCGGCCGAGTGGGCTTCTACGGGGCCTATGACCCGGAGACCGACGGCACGAGCACCCGCGGCCTGCTCGCCCTGATGTACGCGTGGGAGCAACGCGGTCACACCGTCGACGTGACCGCATACGGCGGGCTACGACGTTTGGAACTTCTTGAGAACTTCACTGGGTATCTGGTCGACGCCGAGCACGGCGACCGGCGCGACCAATTCCACCAAGCGCTGTCGTTCGGCGTCCAGGCCCTCCACGCGTCTCCCCTCACGTCCACGCTCACGCTGCGCACGGGCCTCGGCCTGCGCGGCGACCGGTTCTCCCAGCGCGAAGACGGTGTCGGCGAAGCACTCGAGATCATCGAAGAGCGCCGCGACCTGGACGCCCTACAACTCATCGCCCACGCGCTAACGGGCCTGCGCTGGACCCCCTCCAACCGCGTCCGCGTGGACGCGGGAGCGCGGGTGGACTTGGTACACGTCGGCGTCACGGACCACCTCGACGCGGACACACACGGACAGGGCACGCAGGCGGTTGTCTCGCCGCGAATCACCGTCAGCTGGACTCCGGTCACGGGCTGGGAGTTGCTCGGTGCGTACGGCCGCGGCTTCCGGCCACCAGAGGCGCGCGCGTTCTCGGCCTTTGACCCGGGAACCGCCGGCATCGGCGAGGAAGCGTTCACCGGCGGCGACCCCGCAACCACCGTCTCGGACGCCTTCGAGCTGGGCACGCGCTGGAGTCCAGTCAGCTGGTTTGGCGTGAACCTGTCCGGATTCGCCACCTTCATCGAACGCGAGTCCGTGTTCGACCACGTGTCGGGCGTGAGCCTAGAGCTCAACGGCACTCGGCGGCTGGGCGGAGAGTTGGTCGTTCAGGTCTCACCGCAGCCCTGGCTGAAGCTCAGCGCCGACGTGACGGTGGCCGACGCTCGTTTTGTCGCCTCCGGAAACGCCGTGCCGTTCGCGCCGCGCGTTGTTTCAGGCCTCCGCGCGGCCATCACGCACCCGAGCGGGTTTCGCGCAGGGTTCCGCGTCGTCACCGTCGCGCCACGACCGCTGCCCCACGGCGCCACCGGTGCCCTCCTCGTCAGGACCGACGCCACGCTCGGCTACCACTGGCGCTGGCTGCGGGTCGACCTTGAGGTGGAGAACCTGCTCAACCAGCAGCTCCGCGAAGGCGAGTATCACTACGCGAGCCACTGGCGCCCGGAAGAGACCGCCAGCGCGATCCCGGTGATTCACACCACCGCTGGGCCACCGCTAAACGCGAGACTCACGTTCGGCGTCCGTTTCTGACGCGGAGGCGCGTCATTCAGGTGCGTCATTCGAAGCTGGCGCGAGCGTGGATACGCTTTCGCCGGGCAGCGGTGCGCCGTATACTCACCAGCAAACGCGTTCGCACCCGCCACCTCTTCCCATCACCCACGCGACACATGCTCCACGGCGAATGTTTCTGCGGCAAAGTCCGCTACCAGATTGACGGCAAGCTCATCAACGCCCGTTGTTGTCACTGCTCCCGCTGCCGCAAGGTCTTCAGCGGCGCCGGGTCGGCGTTCGCGGAGCTCGACAAACAAGAGCAGTTTCAATGGGTTGCGGGCGAAGACACCCTCACGCACTACGCCACACACGAAGAGTGGGGTTTGGTGTTCTGCGGCCAATGCGGAAGCACACTCGGCGGCACCCACAAAGGACAAGTCATGGGGGTCACGCTTGGCTCCGTGAACGGCGACCCAGGCGTCGAGATCACGCAACACATCTTTGTGGGCTCCAAGGCACCGTGGGACCACATCGGCGGCGACGCTCCGCAGTTCAAAGAGCACGCTGAGTCATAGCGCGGACCGCGGCCACGCAGTCGCCCGCTCGTTTCTCGGCTCGATGCCCATATCGACCAGGCCGATGCGCCTGGGTCGCGGTATGAACTCCCGTCGCGTGCACGTGCGTGCTAAACCCTTCGCCATGCGCACCCGTCCCGCCCAACCGTCCGACTTCCCACGCGTGCTCGAGCTAAACGCCGAGTCCGTTCAGTACCTGAGCCCGCTCGACCGAGCTCGGCTGGAGACGCTGGCCGCCGCGGCGCATGCGTTTCGGGTCGTGGAACACGAGGGCCAGGTGGTGGCGTTCCTGCTCGTTTTCCGCGATGGGTCGACCTACGACAGCGAGAACTTCCAGTGGTTTGACACGCGTTACGACCGATTCTTGTATGTGGATCGAATTGTCGTTTCGAAACAAACACACGGCGTCGGGCTCGGCACGATGTTGTACCGCGAGTTGTTTGCGTTGGCCGGCGTGGAGGGCGCCCCGATCGTGACGTGCGAGATCGACTTGAAGCCGCCCAACCCCGCCTCGTTCGCGTTCCATGCCCGGCACGGGTTTGCTGAGGTCGGTCAGCAATCGATCCGGGACGGGTTGAAGGTCGTGTCCATGCAGGTCGCGCCCGTTGTTTCAAACGAAACAGCCGAGCTTCAACCGTGACGTGTTTGAAACAGCAAACCCAAGAAGGCGCGCATGAGTGACCGCGAGTCCTGGACACCGCCCACCCCGCTGGAGCCGCGCGCTGGTGTCCGTGGCGCGCTCGGTGGGTCGCGGCTGTTCGAGCAGCCAGCGCAACGGGCCGAGCTGGAGCGGTTCCGCGCGTTCATCGATGCGCCCGGCCCGGTGGCGGTCGAGGTCGGCTTCGACCATGGGTTCCGGCTACTGGACCACGCGCTGCGCTGGCCAGACACGCGCTGGATTGGGCTTGAGGTGCGTAAAGCGCGGGTGGAAGAGCTCGCCGAGCGCGCGCCTGAGAACCTGCTGCCATGGCGAGCGGACGCGCGAACGGTGTTCGCCGAGCTGATGCCGGCCGGACGGTTGGCGCGCGTCGATGTGCTGTTCCCGACGCCGTGGTGGGACGAGGGCAAACGGGCCAAGCGCATGCTGCTCAGCCAGGCGTTCGTAGACGACGTGGCGCGGGCGCTACATCCCGACGGCGTGCTGCTGGTCGCGACCGATGTTGGACCGTACTTCGAGCACGTGACCACGTTGTTCGACGCGTGGACGCCCTGCGATCCGCCCGCGGAGGGCGAGGCGCGGTCACGACGAGAGAAGGTGTGCGCGCGCGATGGGCTGCCGGTGTGGCGCGGCGCTTGGCGTCCGCGTTAGAGAGGCAGCCATTGGGGTAGGCGGGGGGCCTTCGACTGCGCTCAGGAAGGGGCGGCTGGG
>CBDUJZ010000141.1:0-13725 GCA_965367675.1 uncultured Myxococcales bacterium
CGACGTACGGCCAGCCCGCCGCTCCGACGTACGGCCAGCCCGCTGCGCCGACGTATGGCCAAGCTGCCGCTCCGACCTACGGTCAGGACTCCTCCGCGTACGGCACATCGTCGCAGTGGACTCCGGACACGGCGACGCCGCGCGAGCGCAAGCCGATCACGCGCAGCCCGTGGCTCTACGTGGGCTCGGCCGTGCTGGTTGGTGGCGTTGTCACGGCGGCTGTGCTCGCCAGTGGTGGTAACGAAGACACCGGCGGTCTGCGCCCGGTCATCAGCTGGTAGACGCGCTGGCCGCCGACTGGCGGCTCAATCGCTGGATTCGAATTCTGCGGCGTGATAATCGCGCCGCCGTCCTCACTTGTGCCTTGGTTCGCTCCATGTTCCGAAACGTTTCCTTCCAACGCCTTCTTCTGTGCTCGGCCGTCTCGGGTTCGCTCATCGCCTGTGGTGGCGACGACGCGGAAACGCTGGACCTGCAGATTCAGGTTCGCGGACCGGACGACAGCCCGACCTCGCTGACCACGGGCTTCCCCGCCGCGGTGGACTCCTGCGTCGAGACCCTCCGGGTGGCGGCGTACCAGGGGACGAAGCTCGTGGACCGCGTTGAGGTGCAGTGGCGCGATCGCACTGCGAGCCTTCCCAACGTCGCCTTTGGCCGCGAGAACTGGATCACCGTCGAGGGCATCAGCGGCGGCGGCACGGACTGTGCGCCGGAAGGCGAGGTGGTCGCGTCGGGCTCGACCGCTCGGTTCACGTTTGGTGACAACGACATCGTGCCCGAGCTGATGGTGATGACGGCGCTGCCGTTCCGTTTTCAGCCCGCGTACTGGTTCAACCGGAACTCCGAGGCCTCGGAGTCGCTGTTGTACGAGCTCCCCGGCAATCGCGCTGGCCACACGATGACGGAGCTGCCCGATAAGTCGGGTCAGGTCGTCATCGGCGGCGCCATCATGGGCGCGGGTGGTATCGGCGACTCCGGCGTGGTCGGATTCGTGGACACCATCGAGTTCTTCGACGCGTTCACGGGCGAGTTCCTCACGTTCTTCGAAGAAGGGTGCACGTCCGACGCCGCCACGTGTGCGCTTCGGCTGCCCACCGGCACGGGCTTCCACGCCGCTGCGGCGTTCGAGGACGGCTCCATCCTGATCTCCGGCGGTCTAGTCGACTCGGGCTTCGGCTTCCTGGAGCCCAGCGCTGACACGTACGTGTTGGAAGTGACCGGTCGCGCGGAAGGCTACCTGACGCCCGTGACGGTGTCCGGCGCGGCTCCTGAGATGCGCGCGTTCCACACGGCCACCCGCATGGATGACGGCCGTATCGTGATCGCTGGTGGCATCGGCCAGACGTACGGCGTGGGTGCGCAGTACCTGACGTCCATCTACGAAGTGCTGCCCGAAGAGGACCCGCGCGATCTGGTCGTGACCGACTCCGGCGCCCGCCTGACCGTGGGTCGCGCGCTGCACACGGCGACGAACCTGAGCGACAACGGGCACGGCGTGATGGTCGTGGGTGGCCGCAACGCCGCCGGCGTCGTGGGCACCTCCGAGGTGCTCTTCCAGTTCCCGATCGGTGTCGACAGCCCGCTCGAGGTAGAGCCGCTGATCATCGGCGGAAACGCGTTCAACGACCTGGGCACCCCGCGATTCGGCCACTCCGCCGTTCACTACACCTGCCCGAACAACGACGACGAGTTCTTGGCCATCGTGGGCGGATACACCACCGCTGGCGCGGGTCAGCTCGATGGCGGCGCGCCGAGCGCGACCGTGGAAGTGTACCAACCGGCGCTGCGATTCCGTGACCAGAATGAGTACGAGTGGGCGTCCCGCACGGCCACGTTGCCTGGCGGCGGTCGTGCCTTCGGTAACGCGTTGACCATGCCGCTCTCCGGCGACCTGATGTTCCTGGGCGGCACGGATGGCGACGGCAACCCGACGAACACGGCGGACCGTCTGTTCAACGTCGAGTGGGCCGACTGTGAAGTGTTCGAGTCCCCGCAGGCCGTGGGTGGCGGAATGGGCGCAGCGCGGGCCTACGCGGCCGCCTCGGTGCTCAGCAACGGGTTCGTCTTCGTGACCGGTGGTTTCGACGGCGCGAACACGCTGGAGTCCAGCGAGTTCTACAACCCGAACGACTACTCGCTCGTCGCGGACAACTACTAGCGCCCCTCGGGCGCGCCGGTCCGGTCGTCGGACCAGATACTGATGCGGGGGACGCATACATGCGCGCGGTTGTACGCGCGGGTGGGCGTTGTCGTGCGCTGGGAGTTCGGCTAGGTCCTGTAACCTCAAGAATTCGGCTGAACTGCCGGGAAAACGCCGGTTCGATCCTCGTGCGACATCGGCGGGGGTCGGATGGCGCGTCACGAGTGCTCACTGATGACCGACCGCCTCGCTCCGAGAATTCTCCGCGCCCTGTCACTCGTGCTGCTTGCAGTCACGGTCACGGCGCTCCCCAGCGAGGCTTCGGCCACGGTTGACGGCGTCGCCCCCTCGGCGTTCCGCTCGTTCCGGGTGTTCGGCGACTCGCTGTCGGTCGGCAACACGCTGATGAGCAACTTGCCATCGCAGCCGCTGGTCAACTCGCAGTTGCTGAGCGCGTCGACGGCGCGCGTCTCCGGCGTCCCCGCTGGTGGAGCGGTTGAGGGCGCTTTCGTGTTCTGGAGTGGGTCGCAAGACCCCGATGTGGGCGTGGACCGCGCCGCACGTTTCACGATGCCGAACGGCGCGAGCCGGATCGTCACCGCGGATGTCTGCTTTGAGGCGGTCGCCAACTTGGGCGGCGGAGCCGGTTCCGTGGAGTACTTCTACTGCCGCGCCGACGTAACGGACCTGGTCGCCGCGAACCCGAGCGGTACCTCCTACAACGGCGTGTACGGGCTCGGCGACGTGCGCGCGCTCGCCGGCTTCTTGGGGACCGGTGGTCAGTGCCTCGATCGGCGATGCCAGGCGTTCTACGCCGGTTGGTCGATGGTCATGGTGTGGTCGTCCGAAGACGAATCGACCCTGCGCGATGTCGCCATGTATGACGGCTTCCAGCTGTACGACGAGACGGAGTTCTCGCCCGCGGTCTCGACCTACACCATCGGCGGCTTCGACGTGGCCGATCCGCCGGAAGCGACGTTCCGCTTCTTCGGCCTCGAAGGCGACGCGCTGCTCGGAGTGCCGCCCCAAGACTCGGACCCGGTCATCGGCTGCGACACCTGCTTCGACTTCGTGTCCTTCAATGGCGACAAGCTGTTCGACTCGCTGAACCCAGCGAACAACATCTTCAACTCCACGTTGCCGGAGGGGGCCGCGATCGGCGTCGATATCGACTCGTACGATGTGAGCTCGCAGGTGCGGCCCGGCGACACGACCGTCCGCATCCAAGTGGGCTCCGGTGACAACAACACCTCGACTGGGCACGCCAACGGCGCCGGTGGTGGTGAGCTGTTTTTGCTCGGCTACAACGTGCTCACGATCAATCGGTTGGCGCCGAGCTTCCGGAACCGGGACACGTTCATCACGGCGGACCCGACGGAGGCTTCGCCGGGCGAGGTGATTTTCTACACGATTCAGGTCACCAACGACGGCTCGCTGCCGGCGGAGGACGTGATCGCGCGCATGCCGCTGCCGGCGAACACCGAGTACGTGGCTGGCTCCACGCGCCTGGACGGTACCCCGGTGGCCGACGTGGCCGGCGGCTCGCCCGTGTTTGGTGGAATGGCGCTCGGCGATATCTCGAACGCGGGTGACAACGATCGGCGTGTGACGTTCCGGCTGCGGATCCTGCCGGATACACCGAACGGTACGCGGATCATTACGCCGGCGATCATCTCCGCCAGCGGCCTCGTCGAAGACGAAGTGACCGACCCGGCGATCGTGACCGTGGTCGCGCCCACCTTGTTGACGCCGGAAAAGACCGCGCTCGACCTGAACGGCGGACAGCTCGAGCCGGGCGACTTCGTGACGTATACGATTCGTCTGCGAAAGGACGCCGCGCGCAGCGCCGCCGGGCTCACGTTTGTCGACGAGATTTCGCCGTTCGCGAGCCTTCAGAGCGTGAACGCGGGCTCCTTCACCGACTCCAGTGACCTGTCCGGTGGCCCCAACGGCACGGGCGAAGTGCGGGTGGAAGACATCTCGATGCCGGTGGGCGCGGAGTCCACGACGCTGAGCTTCACCGTGCGCGTTTTGAGCACGAGCGAGCTCATCGACGCGGGTGTCGATCCGTCGGACATCGACGGGTTGTTGCTGCGAAACCAAGGTGAGCTTCAGGCTGACTTCCTGCCCTCGGGGCTGCTCACCGACAACCCGACGACGGCGGCGAGCCCGGACCCAACGGACCTGCGCCTCGCGAGCGCGGTGAACTTCCGCAACGCGAGCACATTCAAGTCGGCGCAGGACCTCAACGGCGGGGCGCTGGAACCCGGCGACACCGTGCGGTTCACGATCAGCGTGCGCAACGCGGGCAACCAGGCCGCCACGGTCGACGTCACCGACGCGCTCCCCGCGGGCCTGGAGAACGCGCGGCTACTGGCGCCCGTGACCGGATTTACGTTCTCACCGGCCCCCGCGGGTGCCAACGGGACCGGCGAGCTGCTCGGATTCGGCGTGACGGTGAACGCCGGCGCGACCATCGCCGTGCGCATCGAGGCCGAGGTGGCCAGCGACGCGAGCAATGGCACGGTGATTCGAAACGTGGCGCGACTCGAAGTGGGCGCGTTCCCGGACCAAAGCCAGGACCTCGACGCCGGTGAGCTCGTGGTGCGGGCCGGTGCGGTGTTCGACGACGCGACCAAGGTGGCATCCGGCTCGACCGGTGGCTTCGAGCCCGGCGACCCGGTCACCTACACCATCACGTTCTCCAACAGCGGCAACCAGGACGGCGCCGGCGTGGTCGTCACCGACGTGGTCGACGCGAACTTGACCGGCATCACGCCCAACGACGGCGGCGTCTACGACTCGCGCACACGCACCATCACCTGGACGCTCGGTGCGGTCGCGGTCGGCGCTTCGCGCACCGTGTCATTCGACGCCCGCGTCGGCGTGGCGGTCCCCAACGGAACGTCGATCGCGAACCAAGCGCAGATCAGCGGGACCGGCACTGGCCCGTTCTTGAGCGATGACCCGAACACCGCTGCGGTAGATGATCCGACCGTTATTCGCGTGGCCGCCGTGGCCGCGCCGAACGCCGATAAGACCGTGGCGGACCTGAACGGGGGCGCCTTTGAGCCCGGCGATGCGGTCCGCTACTCGCTGGTGGTTCGAAACGATGGTCGGGCGCCGGCCACCAACGTGTCCGTCACCGACACGCTGCCCGTCGGCGTGTTCTCGACGTTCAGCGCCGGGCAGGGCGCCGCGGTCACTTCGGGCACGATCCGGTGGACCGCGATCACGACCCCCGCGCTGGCGTCCATCCCCGCTGGCGGCTCCGTGACGCTGACCATCGACGCGACGCTGGCCACCGGTCTGCCGAACGGCGAAGTGGTGCTCAACCAAGCGGATGTCACCGCAGACGGTGGGTTCGCGTTCCTGACCGACGATCCCGCGACCGCCGATATTGACGACCCGACGCGGTTTGAGATCGCTGCCGAGGCGGTGCTCTCGGACTCGGAGAAGTCCGTTGTCGACGAGAACGGCGGCGCCGCGCAACCCGGCGACCTGCTGACCTACACCATTCGTTTGGTGAACACCGGTACGGGCTCGGCGCGCGACATCATCGTCACTGACCCCGTCCCAGCGAACCTGGTGGAGATCACCCCGCTCGACAGCGGCGCGTTCAACCCCGGCGCCGGCACGATCACCTGGACCCCGGCTGCGGAGCTGGCCCCGGGCAACGACCTGAGCCTGCGCTTCACCGCTCGAATCGCGCCGGGCACGGCCAACGGCACCGAGATCGCGAACCAGGCGACCATCGACAGCCCTGACATCGCCGGCACCGTGCTCACGGACGACCCCGCCACGGGCGATGTCGACGACCCGACGCGCGTCGAGGTCGAGAGCCGACCCGACTTTGCGACCTCCACCAAAGAAGTGTTCTCGGCCGACGGCAGCGGCGTGTTCCGCCCCGACGCGGCCGTGGTGTACCGCATCGTGGTCACCAATACGGGTACCGAAGACGCGTTCGGCGTCGAGGTCCGCGACCAACTTCCGGCGGAGCTCGTCGACGCAGAGTTCGACACGGACGACGGCCGCATCGGCGGAACGATCGACGCGAGCAATCTCGCCGTCGCGACCATTCCGACCGTCGCCGTCGGCGAATCGGTGACCGTCGTGATCACGGGATCGCTGACGTCGCCGCTCGAAGACGGGCTCCTGGTCTCCAACCAAGCCTTCGTGTCCACGCGCGACGTACCGCCGGAGCCGACCGACGACCCGACCACCGACGTGGACGACGACCCGACGACGCTCGTGGTGACCAGCCGCGCGGACCTGTCGTTGTCGCAGAAGACGTTCGTCGACGAAGACGGCGGCTCCGTGCGCCCCGGCGACGCGATCGAGTACACGATCTTGGTGCTCAACGTGGGCTCCAGCGCAGCGACCGACGTCGAAGTCATCGACGTGCTGCCGCCCGAGATCACCGACGTGGACGCCGGAACAGCGGACTACGACGTCGCCAGCAACACCGTCATCTGGAACGCTGGAAACACGCCCGGCCTGTCGCGCGTCGAGGTGGGTGAAGATGGCGCCATCGCGCTTCGCGTCCGCGGCCGCGTGGCCAGCCCGCTCGACAACGGCACGCTCGTCTCGAACCAAGCGCAGATCAGCTCGGGCGACGATGTGGTGTTCACCGACGACCCCAACACCGCGAATGAGGACGACCCGACCACATTCCAAGTGATCTCGGCGTTCGACTTCTCCGACGCGCTCAAGTTGGTGAGCCCGCCCGAGGCCGGCGGCTACCGCCCCGGCGACACCATCACGTACTCGATCCGCGTATCGAACACCGGCGATTCGGCCGCGCAGAACGCGTCGATCTTGGACGTCTTGGACCCGAACTTGGTGTTTGTGTCGGCGACCGGAAACGGCCAGTTCGATGGCTCGGCCGTGAACTGGACCGGCGACCAACTCGCCGCGCTTCGGCTGGTCGCTCCGGGCGACGTGATCGAGGTCCAGGTGACCGCGCTCATCGCCACGCCGCTCACCAACGGCACCGAGATCGCGAATCAAGCGCTCGTGACCGCCGATGGCGCCGCGTCGCCGTTCGTAACCGACGATCCGACGACCGACGCGGTCGACGACGAGACGCGCATCACCGTGCTGTCGGCGCCCGACCTGTCGACCTCGCTGAAGTCGGTGGAAGACGAAGACGGCGATGGCATCTTCGAGCCCGGCGACACGGTGCTCTACACGCTGACGGTCGTGAACTCGGGCGATGGCGCGGCGGAGAACGTGCGCGTGAGCGACCCGCTGCCGACGCAGCTCCAGAGCGTCCGCGCATTTAGTGGCGGCCGCCTCGAAGGCACGTCGCTGGTCTGGGATTCCAGCAGCACGCCGGCGCTGACCTCGGTCGCGCCGGGTGAGGCGAACGCGGTGCAGCTCCAATTCGTGGGCACGATCGTGCCCGGTACGGCCAACGGCACTGCGGTCTCGAACCAAGCGCTCGTGAGCAGCAGCACGTTGGCCGAGGTGCCGACGGACGACGCGACCAACGGCGTTGGTGATGACGACCCGACCGTATTCCGCGTGGTCGCGGCCGCTCGCTTGGACGGGATGACCAAGGTGGGTGTCGACTCCAACGGCGGCGTGCTGCTCGGCGGCGATCGCATCGAGTACACGCTCACCGTGACGAACGAGGGCACCGAGCCTGCGCTCAACGTGTCGGTCACGGACGCGATCATCGACCCGCTCGTGGACGTGATCGCCAACGACGGCGGCGTGTTTGACGGCGACACGGTCGCTTGGAGCATCCCGCAGGTGGATGTGGGCGAGACCGTGGTGCTGCGCTTCTCGGCGCTCGTCCGCGCGGACGCTCCCGACGGCACGCGCGTGCGCAACCAAGCGTTTGTGACCGCCACCGACCTGGCGCTCGAGCCGAGCGACGATCCGGCGACGGCAGAGCCCGACGACGTGACCGTGCTGGTTGTGAACGCACAATCGCTGGTCGTGGCGACCAAGACGGTGACCGACTTGAACGGTGGTTTCGTGGAGCCGGGCGATACCCTGCGCTACGAGATCCTGGTGCGGAACGACGGCGCCGGCGATGCCGAGCGCGTGCGTATTGAGGACCCGGTAAGCGCCGACCTGGAAGGCATCACGCCGTTCGACAACGGGCGGCTCGAAGGCACCAATGTGGTGTGGACGGAGTCCGAGATTCCCGAACTGGCGGCGCTGGCCCCCGGCGGTTTCATCACCGTCCGCTTCGACGCCACGGTGCGCGCGGATCGTGTGAACGGCACCGATATCCCCAACCAGGCGACGGTCACCGACGCCTCCGGTGAGACGGTGCTGTCGGACGATCCGACGACCGAACTGCCGCTGGACGCGACCGTGGTCGTGGTGCGCTTCGCGGAGCTCGATGGCACGACGCTCGAAGTAGAAGATGTGAACGGCGGCGACGTAGAGCCCGGCGATGTGCTGATTTACCGCCTGCGAATCGGCGCAGGCACCGGCCCCGAGCTCACCAACGTTGGCGGTGAACTCAACCTGGATCCGCGCCTCGAAGATGTGGTCTCGCTCAGCGGCGGCGTGGTCGACACGGTGGGCCAGCGCATCACGTGGTCGTCGGACAACACCCCGGGACTCGCGTCGATCCCGACGGGCACCGAGGTGGTGCTCGAGTTCCAGGCTACCGTCTCTGGCACGGCCTCCAACGGCGCTGTGATCGGCGCCCAGGCGCGGGTGACCAGCACCGAGGTTCCGTTCGGCGTGGTCTCCGACGACCCGTCGACGCCCGAAGTGGACGATGTCACGGTCGTGGAAGTCGTGCGCTTCGACGGCGCCGATTTGTCCGAGACGACCAAGACCGTAGAAGACGTGAACGGCGGCCTCGTGGAGCCCGGCGATGTGCTGGCGTACACGATTCGCGTGGTGAACTCCGGCGGCGGCACCAGCGCCTCGCCGACCATCCGCGACGTGACTCCGGCGAATACCACGTTCGTCGCCGACAGCCTCCGGGTAGACGGCGTCACGGTGCCCGGTGAGACGAACCCCCTCGCGGTGGGCCTCACCGTGCGCGAGATTCCCGCGGCCGGCGAGGTGGAACTGCGCTTCGAGGTCGTCGCAAATGACGACGCGGTCGCCGGTACGCGCATCGACAACACCGCGGTGGTGTTCGACGAGAGCGGCGTCGTGGTGTCCTCCGATGACCCATCCACGCCCGAAGAAGACGACGCGACGAGTGTCGTCGTCGGCTCCGCACCCGAGCTTTCTCGCACCATCAAGCGGGTCACGCTCGGCGATGAGAACGGCGACGGGATCGCCCAGGTTGGCGAGACGCTGCGCTACGAGATCGAGATTCCTAACCGCGGTACCGCGCTCGCCGACGGCGTTGAGCTGACCGACACGCTGCCCGAAAACGTCACGTACGTCGCGAACTCGACCGTGCTCAACGGCGTGCCGTTGACCGACGCGGACGACGGCGATGCTGGCGTGATCTCCGACGGGCAAGTGCTTGTTTCGGTTGGACAAATTGCGCCCAATGCGTCGGCTGTGATCACGTTCAATGTGCTCGTGGATTCGGGCGAAGTGGTCGTGAACCAAGGCTTCGTCGGATACGTGGGCGGCGTGGAGCCGACCGACGACGACGGTGACCCGGCCAACGGCGACGCGCCCACGCGCACTGTGCTGAACGGCGCAAACGAGATCGTGGCTGTGAAGACCGTCGAGGACGCGAACGGCGGCGACACCGAGCCTGGCGACGTACTCAACTACACGCTGACGCTGCGCTCCGACGCCGCTGTGGATGCGCTGGATTTTGCGGACGTGCTCGACGAAGGCGTCACGTTGACCGGCGTGTCGGTGGCTCCGGCAGGCGTGGCGGTCGCGTTCTCGGCTGGCGGTGCGTTCGTGCAGATCGAGCGTCTCGACGGCGAGGTCGTCATCCTGTTGGAGGGCACCGTCGACGCGGCGCTTGAGACGGGAGAGACGGTCTGCAACCGCATGGTCGGTGATCGCTTTGAAGAGCCGGAGGCCGCCTGCGTGACCATCGGCGTTCCCGCTGGCGCCGCGACCGTCGGCGGCACCGTCTTCCGCGAGCTCGGCGTGCAAAACGGCGTGTTCGACGCCGGCGTGGACTCCGACGAGGAACTCTCCGACTTCCTGATTCGCCTGGTGCGCCCGGAGCTGCCGGAGTTCCCGGTCCTCGAGGTGTTGAGCGACGCCGATGGCGCGTACTTGCTCGAAGACGTGGAGCCGGGCGCATACCTGCTGCAGGCGTACGCGAACGGCGGCCCCATTTCCGGCGGCGGTATCTTCCTCCAGCTTGAGGTCGATGTCGTTGGCGGCACGGCGCTGGAGCAAGACGTGCTCATCGACCCCACGGGCGTGGTGTACGACGCCGACAGCCGACGCCCCGTCGCTGGCCTCCGCGTGTGGCTCTACGAGGTGGACGCGCAGAAGGATGTGCTCGACGAGTCGCGGCTGATCCCAGCGGAGGAACTCCCGTTCCCGAGCCAGCAGGGGCAGGTGGTCCCGAGCACGGGCGTGTACCGGTTCGACCTACCGCCCGGCCTGGAGGCGGAGATCTTCGTCGACACCTCAAGCACCCCTTACGTGTTCCCGTCGCAGCAGATCCTGGCCGACGTCGACGGCGCGACCGCCGGTGGTGATGAGCGCGTGGAGCTCGTCGAAGCCGCGCTTCCGGACGAAGTACCCGCCGGTGACGAGCGGTACGCGCTGCGCATCAGCGCCGACGAAGACGGCGGCGTGTTCAAGAACCACATCCCAGTCGATGCGGTGGACTCCGACATCATCGTGAGCAAGCGCGCGGATCGCGTGGCCGCACACGTGGGCGACATCGTGACGTACACCGTCAGCATCCGGAACGAGTCCGGCGCGGACCTCGTGTACGACGAGGCGCGCGACCAGGGCGGTATCTACATGGACGACGCGATTCCGGAGACGTTCCGCTACGTAGACGGCAGCGCGGTGGGCCTGCTCCGCGATATGGACACCGGCGAAATCGAGCAGTTCTCGGTGTGGGCGCAGGGTGAGCTGTTGCTGCGCTTTGGCCGGCCGCGCGCCGGTGTTTGGCGCCCCCTGAGTCTGCCCGCGAACTCCGAACTCGAGATTCGATACTTCCTGTCGGTGGGCTCGGACACGGAGCCCGGTCGCACGGCGCGTAACCACGCTGAAGTGCGCTCCGCGGACACCGACACGCTGCTCTCGAACGTGGACTACGTGGACGTGCGCATCGAGTACGACCCCGTGTTCGACCAAGGCGTGCTGCTGGGCCGCGCGTTCTGCGACGAAGACGGCGATGGCCGTTTCGACCGCGGCGAGTCCGGCCTCCCGGGCGCCCGCATCTTCCTCGACGCCGGCTACTACGCCGACACCGATATCGAAGGGCAGTTCCACTTCTCGGACATCGACCCCGGTCTGCACCTCGTGAAGATCGACGCGCACACGCTGCCGCCTGGCTCTGAGATCGTGAGTGACGAGGCGCGGGCGTTCAACGTGACGCGCGGCCTCCCGGCAGTGATCGACTTCGGCATCTCGTGTACCGAGAACCTGATCACCAACATCGAAGTGACGCCCGGCGATGGTGTGCTGGCCGAAGCGACCCGCCTGCGCCGCGAGCGCTACGTGGACGTGATGGCCAACTTGACGGACGGCGCCTTGACGGTGGATGGCGTGGCGGTTGCCACAACCCACGCCCAGCTTTGGGCCGCCTCCGGCGCGATTCCCGCCGTTCCCGTGGCACTCCCGCCCGCGTCGGTCGATGCCGCGGAAGACACCACGGTCGCTGAGGACGACACCCAACAGCGGGAGGCCACAGCGCTCTTTGCGGCCGTCGGAGCGGCCGACGCGGAAGCGGATACGGATACGGACGAGGACACCGATGTCGCGGCCGTGGCTGACGATTCTGGTGCCGTCACCGAGGACGCCGTCGAGACCGCGCCCGCGATGGAATACCCTCGTGAGATCATCGACTTGCGCGTGGCCGACGACGTGCTCGTTGAGCCCCTCGGAGTGCGCGCGATGGTCCCCGTTGGATCGGACCGCTGGGTCTTTGAAGTTACCGAAATCCCGTCCGGCGTGGTGGTCTTCCAGCGCTCGGGGCAGGGCGATGGCGAGGTCACGTTCGAGTGGGATGGCACCTCCGAGCAAGGGGCGCTCGTGCTGCGCGGAGAGCGTGTCTACGAGGCCCGACTGCGGACGATCGCGGGCGAGTCTCGCTACGCCGCTGCGGCGCCAATGCTGCTGCGCGTCGCTGGAACACGCGAACGCTATCTCGCCGAAGAGCGCGGTAGCGGCGAGCTGTTCGATGGCAACGCGCCCAACGCAGAGCTGCGAGCGCTGCTCGACAACATGCGCGCCGAGCTGCAGCGCACGGCGCCGGAGCGCATCGTCATCGAGGCGCACTTGGACGACCGTGATGACGACAGCGGTGACGGCGAAGCGCTCAGCGAACGTCAAGCCGAGGCTGTTGCCGCATACCTCGTGAACACGCTCGGCGTTTCGCGGGACCGTATCGAGACCCGCGGGATGGGCATTCGCCGGCCGCTGTACCCGAACATTGGCGATCGCACCCGGAACACCAACCGCCGTGTCGAAGTCCGCGTAGTAGCTCCGCAGCCCGAGATTTTGGTGCCGGAGCTGCCCGAGATCACCCCCGTGGTGCCGGGCGTGCGACTGGGCGAGCAGTTCTTCGCTGCCCAGGGCGTCGAAGTGCTGGAGACGTCGGCGCTGCGTCCTACGGATGGCGTGCTTCCGGTCGTTGTGACCGGGCATGACGGCGGGACCACCGGCATTCTGGTGGCGCTGCGCGATGGCGTGGTGCTGCGTCGCGGGCGCACAACGTTGGCCGAGATTCCGATCGTCATCGACCTTGAAGCCGCCCGGGCCGAAGTCGCCGAGGCCTCTGTGGCGCTCGATGGACTGGCGACGCGCGTGGGTGTTGAGCCTGCGGTGGTCGTGCTGTCCGGGCGCATGCTCGAGCCCACGATGCGGTTCCCGTTCGAGGGTGTCCCCGACGGCGTGGAGGCGTGGTCGTTCGAGGTGTTCGAGCGCGGCGGCGGTAGCGTGTACGACGTGTCCGGCGAGGGTCAGCCCGCCGGCGGTGCGCGTTGGCAAGGCCGCACCTCCGACGGTACGCCGATGACGGTGGGCGCGTACGAAGCCCGCCTCACGCTGCGTCTGCAGGGTGGCGGACTGACCACGACGCCGCCCGTGCGGTTCGAGGTCGTGTCCGACGCCACCGAGGTCGACGCGGCTGCGGCGGCGATGGCCAGCGAGAGCGCGCCGGACACCGTCTCGGTGGTGCGCGTCAACGGCGTGGTCTTGGAGGCCACCGCCGGCCGCTACGCCACCACGGTTCGCTCGGCGACGGGCGCCACGGTGCTCGTCGATGTGATGCGCGATGGCGCCCGCGCGGTGCTTCCGGTGACGGTCCCGTCCGGCCATGGCGCGAGCTACGCCAGCGAGATTCCCGTGACGCCGTTCTCGATCCTCGTGAACCCGACGGCTCCGGTGCAGGCGCCTGCCGAGGCCCCGACCGCAGAGCAAGTTCAGACTCAAGTGGAGACGCCGTTCGAGGCCGTTCAGTCGCCCGGCGAGGCCGCCGAGCCTGACGTCGCCGAGCC
>CBDUJZ010000142.1:0-13374 GCA_965367675.1 uncultured Myxococcales bacterium
GCGGCGGCCTTCGGCTTTGCAGTCGTGGTCTTCGCGGCAGGCTTTGCGGTGGTGGCCTTCGCGGCAGCTTTCGGCTTCGCGGCAGCTTTCGGCTTCGCGGCAGCTTTCGGCTTCGCGGCGGCTTTCGGCTTCGCGGCGGCCTTCGGCTTCGCGGCGGCCTTCGGCTTTGCAGTCGTGGTCTTCGCGGCAGGCTTTGCGGTGGTGGCCTTCGCGGCAGCTTTCGGCTTCGCGGCAGCTTTCGGCTTCGCGGCGGCCTTCGGCTTCGCGGCGGCCTTCGGCTTCGCGGCGGGCTTCGGCTTGGCGGGCTCAGCAGGCGTCGCAGCAGCAGGCGTGGCAGAAGCTGCGGTCGCTGGCGCGGGCGACGCCGCTGGAGTCGGGCGCGATGAAACCGGCTGCGCAGGCCGGCCATTGTTGCCACGGTTCTCAACGAAATCGAGCGCCTTATCCACGACGCGTTGGAGTAGCTTTCCGATCATTTCTGTCACCCTGAGGTTATCGACAAACGTGCGCCGCTCGGCGACGCGCCCCGCATTGATTAGTACACTTTCTCCAGTAGTTACAGCACGCTGGCGCAAAAGCCACCCCGTTCGGCGCCACGAGGCGACGGGCTGATACCGAGAACGAGTCCGCCGAGCGATGCCACCCCGCGTTCGGTGTTGGACTTGTCGGCCACGCGCGTCCATGAGATCTGTGCCGCCTGGAGTAAATGTATGGTTGAGACATCCAACGAATCCCCGTCCCGCGATGCCGATTCGGACCTCGGGTTTGAGATCGACGATCCGTCCGGTCGGCGCCGATTGTGGGCGACCGCGCTGGGCATCGGCGGGTTCGTCGCCGCGCTCGCGCTGCTGCCCATGGCGATCGGTTTCGGACCGTTCGGGCTGCGCCTGCTGCTGAGCGACGAGATCCCAGTGCACGTGCTCAACGTGTCGGGCGAAGACGTCAACGTGTCGCTTTCGTTCGCCTCCGACGTCGATGTTCCGGCCGGCTCGATGGAGACGCTCGCGACGCTGAGCGGTCGGTCGCGGCTGGTGGCCACGCGCGCGGATGGCACCGTCGTGGACGATCTGGAGATCGACGCTACGGGCGATGTTTTTTACAACGTCGCGGGCGGTAAGTGCTTTGTGGTGTTCGACATTTCGTCGTTCTACCTGGGCGAGGACGAGCAGCAAGGCGACATGACGGTGGTCGCGCGATTGTACGAGGACACGCGGGTGTACGCCTTCACGTCAGACTCGATTTTGCTGCCGCGGCGCGTGCCGCCAGACCAAGCACGCGGCTCGGTGCACTGGCTGGAGCCGGTCGGCTGCGCCATGCTCGAGCCGTCCGAAGAGCCGTACCTGATCGCCCAGAGCTTGATGCGACTGCAGAGCCGACGGGAGCGCTACGAAGAGGAGCTTCGCGAGGCGCGCGAGGCGGCCGGCCAGGCGGAGTAGCACGCCACGGCGGCCCAGAGGCCCCGTTCGACGCTTCGGACAGGCGGCTAACGTGACGTCGCGCACGAGGCGCGTTAGGCTACGCGCATGTCAAAGACCGGAGCGATGCCGTGAGCGTGGAACCACAACACTGGGCCCGAACGGACGGCGGAACCGCCCGCCCGGGCAACGAAGATGCGTACCTGTGGCTCGGCCCTGAAGACACTGGCGGCCACGGCTACCTGTGGCTCGTCATCGACGGCGAAGGTGGCGACGGCATCGGCGATCTGGCGGCGACGCTGTTCGCGCTGACCGTGCGCGAGCTGTACGACGACCTGCTCGACATGCACCGCAACCCGATGGCTGCGCTCGATGTGGCCGCCGAGGAGGCCGCCACGCGCTTGGCGTCAATCGGCAAGGTGTACCCGTCGCTGGCGGGCGCGCGGGCGTCTTTCGCGGCGGTCGCCTACCACGACGGGCAGGTCTACACGGCCGTCGCCGGAAACGTGGCCCTGTACAGCTCGCGGTACGGAAACCTGCAGCGCATCGGCGAGCCGGACCTGGCCAAGACCATCGCCGGGCACGGTGACGAAGACCCCATCCCCGGGAGCGGCATCGGCACGGATGGTCCGCTGTTCCGCCGCGGCGAGACGTTCGCGGATCCGGAGGGCTACACGTTCTTGATGGTCACCGACGGTGTCGGCTCGATGGTGCCCGACGAGCTGCTCGCGCAGGCGACCGCGCGGCTGGGCGCTAAGGACTGCTCCGAAGCGCTGGTGGAGCTGTCGCGCGCGCGCTGGGGTGACGACGACGCGACCGCCGTCGTGGTCCGCTTCCCAGGCAAGATCGCCGAGATGCTGACCAGCCGCGAGGCGTTCCTGGACTGGGCCGCGGCGGGCATGACCAAGTGGCCAGACCAGACGCTGGTGCTGCAGACCGGCGCCGCCGCGAACCACGGCGCGCCGCCCAAGACCAACGCGGTCGCGCTGCCGCCCATCCACGGTGAACCCGAAGGCGAACCCGAGGTGGTGTCGCACGCGGTGGCCAGCACGATGGCGTTCTCGCCCGAGCAGGTGCGTGCGATCGTCGCTGCGAGCTCCACGCCCAGCCACGAGAAGACTGTCGTGCAAGTGGAGCCGGCGAGCGCGTCGGCCAGCACCGGCACGATGGCGTTCTCGCCCGCCGAGATGGCCAAGATTCGTGGCGCGGCAGAGATCCAGATCAAGGCGAGCGCGCCGCCGGCCGACGACGTAGACGGTGGGACGCTCGCCTTCGCCAGCACGCAGGCCTTCGATGCCAACGCCGTCAAAGCTGGCGTGGCCCTCGACACCGCCGCTCGGAGCGCGCAAGCGGCGAAACGGGCGTCGGGAGACCACGCCGCGGCACGCTCAGCGCCGAGCGAGAGCAGCACGCTGTTCTTCTCGCCGCAGCAGATGGACGAGGTGCGCGCGGCGGCGGCAGCCGAGGCCGCCGTGAGCAAGGCCGTAAGCAAAGCCGCCGCGAGCGGGCGCACGCACAACCGCGACGTGGCCCCCACCGCCGGACTCGACCCCGTGTACAGCGACGGCAGCGATTCGTACGACGCCACCGTGATGGTCACCCCGAACACGATCGGCTCGACCGACGACTTTGAGCCGGAGCCGCCGCGACGGATGCCGCAGATCGCCCGTCCGCGCGGCGGTGACGACCTGGAAACGATGCAGAGCAGCAAGCTGCGCCGCGACCAGATTCCCGGCGCACGTCAACGCTCGGTGCTGCCCTGGGTGATGCTCTTTCTGCTCGTCGCCGGGTGCATCGCGCTCGCGACGGTGTTGCTCCGCTAGGCGCGGGTCAGCCTCAGGGGCCGAACAGGTCGACCAGCTTGCGGTCGTGGCCGGCCGGGCGGGCGCGGTCCTTGGCCCACGCGCGCAGCGCCTTGATCTCGGTCTCGCGCAGCTCGTAAAGCGGCACGAGCTGCCGCGCGGCGCCGACCATATCCAGGTCGCTCAGGTCCCGCTCTTCGGCGAAGGCCGTGTACATGGCGGCGACGATCACCTGCTCCAGCTCCGCGCCCGAGAAGTTCACGGTCTGCTGCGCGATGGCGGTCAGGTCGAACGACGACGGCTGCCGACCGCGGGCGCGCACGTGGATCTCCAGGATAGAGCGGCGCGCGTCCAGGTCCGGCAGGTCGACGAAGAAGATCTCATCGAAGCGGCCGCGGCGCAGCAGCTCGGGCGGCAGCGACTCCACGCTGTTGGCGGTGGCGACAAAGAACACCGGCGCCTCTTTCTCCTGCAACCACGTGAGCAGCGAGCCGAGCACGCGGCTGGTCTCCGCGTCTCCCTCGCCGAAGCCCTTCTCGATCTCGTCGCACCAAAGCACGCACGGCGCCATCGCTTCGGCAGCGCGTTCGGCGGCCCGCAGCGCGGTCTCGGCCGCCACATCGCCAGAGAACAGCGCGCCCAGGTCGAGGCGCAGCAGCGGCAGGCCCCAGTAGCCAGCCAGGGCCTTGGCGGCGAGCGATTTACCGCAACCTTGCACGCCCAACATGAGCAGGCCGCGCGGCTGCGGCAGGCCAAAGGCGCGGGCGTCATGGGAGAACGCGCGGCGGCGCTCGTCGACCCAGGACTTGAGCTCGTCCAGGCCGCCGACGGCGTCGAGGTTCAGGCGCCCCTCGTGGAACTCCAGGGCCCCGGCGGAGGCCATCAGCCGGCGCTTCTCGCTGACCACCGCGCCTTCCCAGTCGAAGGTGGCGCCGCGAGCGGAGGCGAGGTCTGCGAGGTGGGCGGCGCGGCGAAACGCGCGCAGCGCTTCGCGGGCGGTGAGGCCCAGCGCGGCGAGTGTGGTGCGCTCAAAATCGGTTGGTTGCACGCCCTCTGGAAGCGCCCGCTGCAAGATGTTGAGCAGCTCCTCGCGGTCGGGAAGCGGCACAAACGCTGTGACCAAATCCTTCGCAATCTCAGGCACTTGCAGGTTATCTGACGTCACCAAAAACAGCGTAATATCGGCGCCCATCAGGCGGGCGGTCGCCGCGCGCAGCCGGCGCACGCGAGCGGGGTCGCTCAGGTACGGGTGCGCGTCATAGGCGAGCACGAGCGTGCCGTTGGGCAGGCTGGTCCAGCGCTCCAAGTTTTGGTCAAAGTCCGCCGCCGGATCCTCGGTGGACTCGGGCCGCCAGACGGCCACGCGGCGCTTCATGGCCGACGCGAGCTGGGTGACCATGGCGGTCACACGTTCTTCTTCGAACGTGACCAGATTCACGAGCGGATACGGTGCCACGATCAGGGCGTGGAGTTCTTCGGTGAACGCGAGCATCAGCCTCCGTGGTCGCCCAAAATGCGGACAATTTCGTCAAAACTCGTAGCGCCGAGCGCCAGCTTTCGGATGCCGGCGTCGCGCAGGCTGACCATGCCATTGGCGACGGCCTCGCGGCGGATCTCATCGGCGTTGGCGCCGCTGGCGATCAGGCGCTGCACGCCGGCGTCGATGGGCATGACCTCGAACACGCCGGTTCGGCCGTAGAAGCCGGTGCCGCGGCAGTGGTCGCAGCCTTCGCCGTACCAGATGGGCAGCTCGCGCGTGCTGCGCGCGGGCATCTGAATGCCGAGCAGCGCGGCCTGGTCGGGCGCGAGCGTGGTGGGCTTTTTGCAGTACTCGCAGATGCTTCGCACGAGCCGCTGCGCCATGATTCCGACGACGGTTGAGCTGATGAGGAAGTCGGGCACGCCGAGATCCTGCAGTCGCGTGATGGCGGACGGCGCGTCGTTGGTGTGCAGGGTTGAGAACACGAGGTGACCGGTGAGCGCGGCCTGCACGGCCATCTCCGCGGTCTCGCCGTCGCGAATCTCGCCGAGCATGATGATGTCGGGGTCCTGGCGAAGCGTGTTGCGGAGCGCGTTGGCGAAGGTGACGCCAATCTTGGGCTGCACGAGCACCTGGTTGTAGGTGTCGTCGACCAGCTCGATCGGGTCCTCGATGGTCGTGATGTTGACCTCGGGGGTCGCGACCATGTTGAGCGTCGAATACAGCGTGGTCGTCTTGCCGCTGCCGGTGGGGCCGGTGAGCAGCACGAGGCCGTGCGTGCGCGTGACGAAGTCCTGCCAGGTGGAGAGCTCAGACTCGAAGAAGCCGAGCTTCTCGAGGCGCAGTTTGAGCGTGCTCGGGTCGAACACGCGCATGACGACTTTTTCGCCGAACGCGACCGGCATGGTCGACACGCGGAGCTCGGTCTCGAGGCCCGCTTCGCCGGACGTCTTGATGCGGCCATCCTGCGGGCGGCGGCGCTCCGCGATGTCCATGCGCGCGAGCGTTTTGAGGCGCGAGACCACGGCGCGGTGCACGAGCGCGGGCATGCGATACACGGTGTGCAGCACGCCATCGATGCGCAGGCGGACGAGTGAATCTTCGCGCTTGGGCTCCAGGTGAATGTCGCTGGCGCGCTGCTCAAAGGCGTAGCGCAGCAAGAACTCAACGGCGCTGACAACGTGCTTGTCGGTGGCCTCAAGGTCCTCGACGGAGGAGAGCTTGACGAGCTGCTCCAGGTTGCCGATCTCGATGCCCTCGCTGATGCGGGCTTCGGCGGCAACGACGGCCTTACGGAATCCGTAAACATCCGTAATGATTCGCAAAATGTCCGACTTGGACGTGAGCTGAATCACGTAACCTTCGCGCGGAACCAAGTTGCGGAGGCTCTCCTGAAGGTCGAGGTCGAACGGGTTGTCGATCGCGAACACCACCGCGTTGCTCTCGTCGCGCGACAGCGGCAGACACACGTGGCGGCGGGCGAACGGCCGGCTCATCGTCTCAGTGATCAGCCGCTCGTTCAGCTTGAGCGGGTCCACTTTGACGTACGGCAGCCCCACCTCTGCGGCGAGGGTCCGCATGATGCGGTCCTCGGTCAGCGGGCGGCCGTCGGGGCGGTCAAACGCGGCGGAGGCGATGACCTCGACGGGCGACACCACGTACTGCGCGCGGGCGCGGGTCTCGGACACCTTCTTACGCAGAATCTTGCGACGCAGCGCGGGCTCGTTGCGGACCACGTCGGCCTGCTGGCGCTCAGCGAGCTGGCCCTCACGGACGAGCAAGGCCGCGAGCCATTCTACGGTGTAGTCTTTGTGGTTCATCCGGCGCCGAGCACGAGGTCAGGCCTCCAACGAGGCCTCTCCATCGTAGAACCACGCGCGCCGAAGCGCCATTCCGCTAAGGCGCCTCGAACGGTTCCAGGTCGAGGAACAGCTCGCCGTCTAGGACGTTGAACGTTCCGGCGGTCCACTGGTCGGACTCGGACGCCAGGTTCGCGGCGATGCTGCCCACCTCTTCGCCTTCGACGTACACGACCACCTCGGCCACCGTGTCGCCAGTGCCGGGCAACCCAGACACGGCGACGACGATGCGGAAATCGGTGTTCTCCTGCGTCGTCAGCATGTTGATGTTCTCGGGCCCGAACCCGTCGGTGTCGTCGCGATCGAGCGTCGGGTCGTGGCGTGAGCCGGCTTCGCCCCAGTCGGGCGACGGGTTGGCGTGGTGACAATCGTTGACGGAATCGCCGACGGTGGCGTCGCCGCGCAGCAGGTGAAGATCGAGGTCCGCGCTGTCGTTCCAAGTCAGCGAGATCTGTACGTCGAGCTCCGGCGTATCGCCGTCCTCGGCGATGCCAAACAGGTCGACCTCTGCGGTGGTGCCGTCGTCTGTGGTGACCACCAGTTCAGCTTCATAGAAGCCCGGCTCGGCGGGGGAGAACTCGATCTCGATCGCCGACTGGCCAACGAGCGAGAACGACGGGAACTGGGTGCCCTCTTCGAAGAAGAAGCCATCGCCGTCGAGCTCGAAGTTGTCGATCAGCACCGGGCCACCGCCGCAGTTGTTGAGCACCAACGAGCGCGTGCTGCCGACGCCCACCGAGGTGGTGCCGAAGTCGACGCTGGTGGCGTTGAGCGAGATGCAGGACCCTTGCGCCTCACATCGGTCGTCCATGCAGACTTCGCCATCGGAGCACGCGCGGCGCACGCGGGCGCTGCCGTCCTCGGCGCAGGTGTACTCGTTCGAGGCGTCCAAGCAGCCGCGCTCGAAGGGCACGCACGAGGTGGGCACGCAGGTGCCGGTGCCGGCGAGCATGGCGCAGGTCTCGCCCTCTTCGCCGCAATCGAGCGCCGGGAACGAGCCGGTTCCTTCATCGTTGCAGACCACGACCACGTTGCCGTCGCAGGACACGGCCGACGGCTCGCAGACGCGGTCGACGTTCTCGCAGACGCCGGCGTTGCAGGTCTGCTCATCGCCGCAATCCTCGTCGCCGGTGCAGCCCGCCACACACACGTCGTCGCGGCAGATTTCGCTCTCGAGGCACTCGGCCGAGCTCAGGCAGGCGACGCAAATGCCGCGGTCTGGGTCGCAAACGGGCTCATCGCCACCACAGTCCAGGTTGCCGGTGCAGCCGGTCACGCAGCGCTGCGCGACGCAGGTCTCCGGGGCGGTGCACTGGTCGTCGTCGGTGCACTCAGGCGCCACATCCGCAGAGGTGTCCGAGCCCACGGTGTCTCCGCTCGCGTCGCTCGTGGCGTCGCCGTCGGTGTCGTAGAGGTAGAACGGGAACGGATCGTCGTTGCACGCGGAGAACGCGATGACGGCGCCGAACAACAGCGCGACATGCTGCTTGCGAAGGAACATAAGGACTCTGTGAAGTGAGGTTTGCGCCGTTCCTATCCGCTTGTGCAGGTGGTCGCCAGCGGTTTTTAGCCCCCCTGGAGGCCTCGAACGAGGCCCGCGAGCGCCGCCACATGGGGGTCGGCGCAGCCCATCTCGCGGAGCGCCAAGTCGAGCTCGAGCAGATACTCGTCGTTGGGGCCACTGGGGCCACGCGAACGCACAATCTGGGCGGCGATCTCAGCGAGCGGCGCCGGGCCCAGATGGTTCGGGTTGTCCGGCGTCGCCACATAGAACAGCGCGTCGACGGTCGCGCCGTCCGACAATCGGACCGGGGCGACCACCCGCTCGTAGCCGCCCTGCTCGCGCACATCTAACGCCACCAGGATACGGGTGCGCTCGGCGGCGCTGATCCGAAACGCCCGGCCACAGGTGATCGCAAAGGGTGCCCGGGCCAGCGTGGCGACCCTTCCGGGGGCGCCCGGCACACCGCGATGGTCCGTGGACGCTTGCCAGAATCCGCGTGCCCAGCCGTCCAAATGTGCGGTCATTTGGGCTTCAAAGGCGAAATCAGGCCTCCAGATCAGCGATCCGTAGCCAAAAATCCAATCTGGGAGTTCGTCGGGGGCGTTCATTTCCATATCTCTTTGTACGGAGTCGCTCTGCGTATCGCTAAAAATCTGACAAGCGCCGGTGGGTGTATGACTGTGTACCTGAAGGGGGTTCCGACACTGACACTCCGCGGCCCCAATGCCGGTACTGATGCCCCCGAACGAGCGAGAAAGACTCCACGCCCTCCGCACTGCGGAAGAGGCGTTTGGTGCGTCCGATCTGCGACCGGTGCACGCGGCGGTGACCATGGCCGCCCGCTCTCTGCAGACGGCACACGCCGCGGTCACGCTCGTGCAGCGAGACGCGGTGCGCTTCATGGCGACCCACGATTTCCCGTTCGAGCGAGTGGAGCGCGACCAGTTCTTCTGTTCGCACGCGATCCTCGGCTCGAAAATGTTGGCGGTGGAAGACGCGGCGGCGGACGCCCGTTTTGCGCGTATGAACTGCGTGTCTGGAGCGCCGCACCTTCGATTCTACGCCGGCGCGCCCCTGCAGAGCCGACGAGGCGATGTCATCGGCGTGCTGTGCGTATTCGATCCGCGGCCGCGCGCCACGTTCGACGGCAACCAGCGCATGATGCTGTCGCAGCTCGCGCGCAACGTGGAGGCGGAGCTGCACGCGGTCGAAGCGGCATCGGAGACGCGGCGGCCTTGGGAGCTGCTCGACCGGCTTGAGCCGCCGCTGCCCACGCCGACGAGCGGCAACCCGCAGGTGAAGGCACGCGCGCCGCGCGACACGCCGCACGCGCTGATGGTGAACCCGCCGCCGGTGGACGACTGGACCGACAAGCGACGCGGCAACGACGTGACGCCGTTCGTGGATCGCGCGCAGGAGGCCGAGTCCGCAGCCCACGCGATGGCGGCGCACCTGCACACGCATCCGGAGCTGCTGCAGCAGATCGTGGACTCGAACCCCAACCCGATCTTCATCAAAGACGACCGGGACTGCTTCGTGATGGTCAACGCGGCCGGCGCGGCGCTGTTCGGGCGCTCGACCGACCAGATGATCGGGCACCACGAGGCCGAGGTCGCCGTGGCATCCGACCGCAACGAGGCGCTGTCGGGCGAGTTCGCGCGGGTCACCACCGCCATCGCCGACTCCGTGCGCTCGCACGCGCCGCGGGAGGAGCAGTTCATCGACAGCGAGGGGCGAACGCGCTGGTTCCAGATGCGCCGGCAGCCGCTGATCACCGGCGACGAACACGCCTACGTACTCACCATCGCCACCGACATCACGGCGCTCAAGGCGGCGCAGCTGCGCGAGCAAGGGCACCGCGATCTGACGCGGATCGTGTCCGGCACGCAGCGCATCGAGGACGTGTTCCTCGCGCTCGCCGACTACGTCGAAGACCACATCCGCAACGGCATCTGCTTCGTGTGGGCGCGGCGAAACGACGTGTTCACGTGCAGCGCGTCCAAGCGTGTGCCCGAAGCCCTGCGCGACTCCGTCATCGCCATCGGCGCCACCCCACACAAGATCCCGGCCGACCCGCTCAACGAGCGCAACCAACCGCTCTACGCGGGCCCGATCGGCGACAACCCGTTCACCGCGCCCTACGCGATGGCGCGCGAGCTCGGCGCCGGTCAGCACCTGATCTCGTACCCCATCTGCACCGCGCACGGCGCCCCCATCGGCGTCATCGACGTGCTCTCCAACGACGGCCCGCTGGCGACGGCGGAGTGTCACGAGGCCATCCTCACGGTGGCCGACCTGGCGTCGATCGCGCTGGAGCAGCGGCGGCGGCAGTCCATGCTGTCGTACCAAGCGCAGTACGACCCGCTCACGCACCTGCCCAACCGCTACGAGCTCAAGGCGCGCGTGCACCGGGCGCTCGGACAGGCGCGGCGAAACGGCCACATGGTCGGCCTGCTGTACATCGACCTGGACCGCTTCAAGCAGGTCAACGACACGCTCGGGCACTCCGTCGGCGACGCGCTGCTGCGAGAGGTCGCCGGGCGCTTCGAGACGTGCCTGCGGCAGACGGACACGCTGGCGCGCATGGGTGGCGACGAGTTCGCGGCCGTGCTCACCGAGCTCACGGACACCGCCGGCGCGACGCGCGTGGCGCAGAAGCTGATGGCGGCGCTGCAGCGGCCGTTCGAGATCGCGAACTTTAGCCTCGTGATCACCACCACGATCGGCATCGCGATGTACCCCAACGACGGCTCCGAAGCGGGCACGCTGCTCCGCAACGCCGACGCCGCGCTGTACCGCGCCAAGGAGCGAGAGCACGGCACGTTCCGGTTCTTCGCGCCCGACATTCACGACAACGCCATGGAGCGGCTCGAGCTCGAGACCGCGCTGCGCGACGCGATCGTCAACCGCGAGCTCACCATGCACCTGCAGCCGCAGACGGACCTCCGGACGGGCCGCACCATCGGCTTCGAGGCCCTCGCCCGCTGGACCCATCCGCGGCTGGGCCGCATCCCGCCGAGCAAGTTCATCCCGCTCGCGGAAGACATCCGCATGATCATCGAGATCGGCGCGTGGGCGCTCGAAGAGGTGTGCCGAGCGGCGCGGTTCTGGAACGAATTCCGCGGGCCCACGGTCACGTTTGGCGTGAACGTGTCGCCGCTGCAGCTGTCGCAACACGACTTTGTGGAGAGCGTCGCGAGCGCTGTGCGGCGCTTTGAGCTGCAGCCGGGGACGCTCGAGGTTGAGATCACCGAGAGCGCGATGATGGACGACATCGACCAGGTGATTCCCAAGCTGCACCAGCTCCGCGAGCTCGGCGTTCGCGTGTCGATCGACGACTTTGGCACCGGCCACTCGTCGCTGGCCTACCTGCAGCGCCTGCCGGTCGACCGCGTCAAAATCGACCGCGCGTTCGTGTCCGAGCTGGAGGCCGAAGCCGGTGAGAGCGACGCCACCACCGCCCGGCTCGTGCCCGTCATCATCGAGATGGCGCACACGCTCGGCTTCGACGTAGTCGCCGAGGGCATCGAGACGCGCGCGCAGCTGAACTTCCTCAAGCGGGCGCAATGCGAGGTGGGCCAGGGCTACCTGTTCGGCCGACCGGAGCCCGCGCGAGCGGCGATGGAGCGCGTGCTCAAGCCCCTCGGGCTGCTCTAGTCCCAGGCGACTGCCGAGCGGTTAAGCGCCGGGCGCTTCGTCGTCGCGGTTCACCGTATCGGGCGAGAACGCCGGCAGGCAGATCGCGACGTACTCGGCACCTTCGGGCTCCGGGCTGCTGTAGCGCACCCACTCGCCGGGCGCGGTGACGATGGCCTGGCCCGCGGCCACGTCGGTGACACCGGACTCGTGTTCCACCCGCAGGGTGCCCTTGAGCACGAGCGTCATCTCTTCGAACTCGGGGCGCTGACCCGGCTCGACCCAGCCGCCGGGGGACACCATCCGGGCGACGCTCACGTGCGACGCGCCGGTGTTCACGCCGCCCACAAACTCTTGAATGAGCTTGGGCTTGTTGCCGGACGAGGTGATGACGGTAGGGGACTCGATGAAGCGTGGCATGCTGACTCCGGTGAGAAGGTAGGTGTGTAACGTGTATACCCGGCGCGGTTCTGCCGCGATCCCGACGAAGTCCGCGGCCTAGATAGAGGCTCGCTCCCCGGCAGAACTTGTGTGAAGATACACGCTCCCCCTCTCCCCAGATAGTACATGGCGTCGACGACCTCCCTCGACTTCGCCCAGCGATTCGCGATCGCTGTGGCATTGATTTCCATCACCTCGTGCGGTTCCGGCGACGCGCCGAACCCGGACGCCGACGCTTCGGCAGACGCGACGGACATCACGAGCATGGTGGATGCAGGCGACACCACTGCGGACGCCGCCGTCGATGCGCCGTCTGACGTCAGCGCGGACACGACGCCCGACGTTGCGGTCGATGCGACCCCGGACGTTACGGACACCGACGTTACGGACACCGACGTCCCGTGCGACGACGGCGACGAAGACGGCGTTTGCGACGACGAGGACGTATGCGCGGGCTTTGACGATGCAGCAGACGCGGATGCCGACGGCGTACCCGATGGCTGCGATGTCTGCGAAGGCGACGATACCGCCGACGAGGACGGTGACTTGGTGTGCGACGCCGAGGACGTGTGCGAGGGGTTCGATGACAGCGAAGACACCGACGCTGACGGAACCCCGAACGGCTGTGACGTGTGCGACGGTGACGACACGGTCGATACGGACGCCGATGGCGTGCCGGACGCCTGCGATGTATGCGCTGACGGCGATGACATGGTCGATGCCGACGCCGACGGCGTGCCCGACGACTGTGACGTGTGCGCGGACGGCGACGACAAGATGGACCAAGACGCCGACGGTGTACCCGACGACTGTGACGTGTGCGCGGACGCGGATGACACCGCCGACGACGACGAAGACGGTGTGCCGGATGCGTGTGACGTATGCGCGGGCAGCGCGGATGGCGATGACGCCGACGCCGACGGCGTGCCCGACGGATGCGACATCTGCGCCGCAGGCGACGATACGGCCGACACCGACAGCGATGGAACGCCCGACGCGTGTGATATCTGCGAAGGCTCAGACGACGCCGTCGACACCGACAGCGACGGAACGCCCGACGGATGCGACGTCTGCCCCGCGGACAACCCCAACGACTCGGACAGCGATGGCGTCTGTGACTCCGTGGATGCGTGCGAAGGCTCAGACGACGCCGTCGACACCGACAGCGACGGAACGCCCGACGGATGCGACGTCTGCCCCGCGGACAACCCCAACGACTCGGACAGCGATGGCGTCT
>CBDUJZ010000143.1:0-13307 GCA_965367675.1 uncultured Myxococcales bacterium
TGGCCCGCGCGCTGCGCGTCCAAGTTGCCGCCACATCCGAGGCAAAACTTATAGTGGTCTTCGTTTTCGCGTCCACAGGTCCCGCAGGTGATCACACCGGCCTCCGCATTGAGAGTATAGCGGCCGAACGATAGCACCCGGTGTGGGAGGCCGCAACTGAGCCGCGACGAACCCGGCTTCGGTCAACGCGCGCCCACAACCGCGGGCGGCGAACCCCCACGATCGGCCCCCATGTTGCCCGCTTCTCGGCCTGAACGATCTTCAACCGCCGCGGCCCGTGCTTCGAGGCTAGTGCGAGCGGAGTGCTTCGAGGCTGAACAGCGGGACGAAGGGCACGCCGGCGGCGGTAAGGGCCGCTGCGCCGCCTTCGCCACGATCGACCACACAGGTGGCTCCGATCACGTCGTATCCGGCAGCGCGCAGGGCTTCGATGGCCCGCACGGTCGAACCGCCGGTGGTGACCGTGTCGTCCAAGACCACAACCTTGGCGCCTTGGGGGAGGGTTCCCGCCGTCTCCACCTGCTTGCCGGCGCCGTGGTCCTTGGGCTCCTTCCGGACGATGAACGACGACAGCGGGGCCCCGCGCTTCCATGACGCGATGCCAACCGCGGTGGTCAGGGGGTCGGCGCCGAGCGTCATTCCGCCGGCGCCTTCGCAATCCCAGCCCTGCTCGGTGATGAGGTCGAGCAGGAGCTCGCCGATGAGCGTGGCGCCTTCCGCGGTGAGCGCGGTGCGACGGATGTCGATGTAGAACGCGCTGCGCTTGCCGCTGGCGAGCAGGAAGTCGCCTTCGGCGTAGGAGTGGGTGCGGAGAAGTTCCAAAAGTCGTGTTTTCATGGCCGCCTGATGCCTTCGCCCCGCGGACCTGTCAACGGCGTCGCACGCGGCCAGGGGCGCGATGCGCTGACTTTGTGGGCTCCCTCTGCTACCGATGTTTCCATGCTCAAAATTGCACTCGCGCTTGTCCTCTCGGTGGCCGCTTCGGGCTGTTACGTTCACACGCAGAGCCCCGGCGAGGTCCGTGTTATCGAATACGGGCCTAACGCGGATTTCGTGGAGGTGGAGTTGAACCACCTCGGCGTCCGAGGCGAAGAGGCGACGCTGTGGGTCACCGCTGCGGCGTCGTTCGAGCCCGAGCAATGCAGCCCCGTGCAGATCGACGTCCGACGCGGCGGCGACGATGGGGACGATGGGACCGGGACGATTGCGAGCGCCGTCGCTTTGGAGAGCGCTCGCGGCACCTATCCGGTGACCGACGGGACGATCTCCGTGCAAGCGCTCGCCGACGCGGTCGCGTGGCCGCCGGTGGTTCTGACCGCCGACGGCGAGACTGTGACCTTACACGACGAACACCTCTACAACCTGCGCGCCTTCGTTCAAGAAATGCGCTGCTCCGACTCGGTATCAAGCGATGAGCCACAAGACTGACAAACTCTGGGACAAGACCGGCGGCGAGGGCCCCTGGGACACCATCGTCATCGGGTCCGGAATCGGCGGCATGACCACCGCCGCGTTCCTCGCCAAGCTCGGCCACAAGGTGCTCGTGCTCGAGCAGCACTACACGCCCGGCGGTTACACCCACGCGTTCACCCGTCCTGGCTACGAGTGGGACGTTGGCGTGCATGCCGTCGGAGAGGTGACGCAGCATTCGCGTCTCGGGCGAATTCTGGCGCACCTCACGGATCGCCGTCTGGAGTGGGCCAGCCTGGGCCCGGTGTACGACGAGTTCCACTTCCCGGATGACTTCCGGATCGACTTCCCGGACACCCCGCAGCAGTTCCGCGCGAATTTGCTCGAGGCGTTCCCTGACGAACAGCGTGCGATCGACGCGTACCTCGACAAGATCAAGGCGGTGACGCGCTCCATGTCCGGGTACTACTTGGCCAAGGCGTTGCCGCGCGTGCTGCGTCCGCTCGGAAACCTCACCATCGCCCGGGACGCGCGCCGACTGCTGCAGGAGCGCACCGCCGAGGTGGTCGCGCAGCTCACCGACAACACCAAGCTGCGTGCCGTCCTCACGGCGCAGTGGGGCTACTACGGGTCGCCGCCGAGCCGCTCGTCGTTTGCGATTCAAGCGCTGGTGGTGAAGCACTTCTCGCACGGTGGTTATTACCCGGTGGGCGGCTCGAAACGCATCGCGGTGGAGCTGCTCAAGACGGTCGCAGCGAGCGGCGGCTGGACGCGTATTCGAGCCGATGTCGACGAGATCCTCATCGAAGGTGGGCGCGCTACGGGCGTGCGGCTGGCCGACGATACGGTCATTCGCGCGCCGAACATCGTGAGCGCGGCCGGCGTGCAGTCGACCGTTCAGCGCTTGCTGCCCGAGTCCGAGCGAAAGAAGGACTGGGCGCGGCGTCCGGCGCGTCTGAACCCCGCGTCTGCCCACGTGTGTCTGTATATGGGGTTTGAGGGCGACATTCGCGAAGCGGGGGCCAGCGCGGCCAACCGTTGGTTCTATCAGACGTGGGATTGCGAGCAGACCGACTGGGAGGTCACGGCCGAGGGCGAGCAGCCTGAGGCGCCGTGCCTGTACTGCAGCTTCCCGTCGCTCAAGGACCCCGAGCACGAGCCCGGCGACAAGGTCCGACACACCGGCGAGGTCGTCACCTTCGTCCCGTGGGATGTGTTCGAGAAGTGGCGCGATTCACGCTGGATGAAGCGCGGTGAGGAGTACGACGCGTTCAAGAAGTCGATGGAGGAGAGCCTGCTCGAGCAGTTCCTTCAGCACATGCCGGAGCTGCGCCCGATGCTGAAACACGTCGAGCTGTCGACGCCGCTGTCCACGGAGCACTTTGTGCGTCCGGTACACGGCTCCATCTATGGCCTGGAGCCTACACCGGAGCGCTTTGCCACGGACGCGCTGCAGCCGCGGTCGCCGGTCAAGGGCCTGTACTTTAGCGGAAGCGAAGTGGCTTCCGTGGGCGTGATGGGCGGCATGGTCGGCGGTCTGTTGGCGGCGGTCGCGGTCGAGCCCATCGAGGGCGTGAAGATGTTGCGGAAGATCGGCTAGTCTCCGCCACCCAAAAACGAATGACGCCACCGCAGCGATGCGGTGGCGTCATTCGTTTTGCTGCGAAAGCCGCAGCGCGCGCGGGGCTAGATCTCTTCGACCGGGTCCGCCGCGGCGACTTCGAAGTACGAAGCGCGGAGCTTGATGTCACCGTTCGAGAGAGCCTCTTCCACGAGCTGCATCACGAGGCTCGGCAGCTCGCCGGGCATGCCCATGACGAGCGCGGCTTGCTGGTTCTCATCACCGATGATGGACGAGACGAGCGACTGGCGGAGTTCGTTGCGGATCGCCGCGGCTTCTTCGGCCGGCATCTCAGCGGGGGCTTCGACACGCTCGTTGAGGCGGACGAGGACCTGCACGCCTTCGACGTCGACGAGGCCGTTGTGGAGCGGCGCGTCGGCGGTGAGGCCGAACGCGATGCTGACCAACTCACGCGACGAGCCAACGCCGGGGACGCTGTCAGCCGGGTCGGGCGGGAACTCGATTCCGGGGGGCAGGGTGCCGCCCATGGCCAAGAAGGCGGAGGGGCGGTCCATCGCGAAGGGCTCGGTATCGGTTACCGGGAGCGGCGCGGTGGCGGACACTTCGGGCTCCGGCTCACCGGACGTGGCGTCCCAGTTGGCGAGTGCTGCATCGCGGCGGGCTTGGGTCCGCTCTTCGGCTTCTTGCTGGGCCGCCTCGAGGAGGGTGCCGCCGGCGGCTGCGATCTCAAGGACGCGGGTTCCGCGCTCGGCGAGGGCCTCGGCGGCTTCCTCGGTGAGTTCGGCGCGGTAGAGGGCGCCAGCGATCTCGTTGCGGACTTCGTCGAGCGGACGCGTGCGCGCTTCTTCGACGCTTTCCAGCTTGATGACGTTCCAGGCGTACTGCTGCTCGACGCCTTGGACGTCGCCGGCGCTCATGGACGTGGTGGCGTCCCAGATGTCGCTGGAGATGGTGTCGGCGGTGCGGGGTCCCATGTCTCCGCCTTCTTCGGCTTCGCGCTCGATCTCGGAGAGCTCACGGGCGACGGCCTCGAAGTCCTCGCCGCCGGTGGTCACGCGGGCGAGGGCGGCCTCGTAGCGTGCTTGGGCGTCGGCCAGGTCGGGGGAGTCCTCGGTGGGACGGCGGATGTAGATACGCCGGATGTTCACCTCGCGCTCTACCGCGTAGGCGTCGGTGTTGGCGTCGTACTCGGCTTGGATCTCCGCGGCGTGGCCGGCAGCCCAGGCAGCGATCTCGGCGTCAGACGGGTCCACCGGCGACACGGTCGCGGGGTCCAGCTTGATGACTTCGAGGTCGACCGTGGTGTTGCGACGGTTCCAGGTGTTGGCGACTTGCGTCGGCGACACCTCGACGGCTTCCGTGAGCGCGGCGAGGTAGTAGCGGGCGAGGAGTTCGTTCTCCTTGCGGCGCTCGTACTCTTCCGAGGCGAGGTTGAAGCGGTTCCGGACGCTCTGGTCGTAGTACTGAGTGAACGTGCCGTCCGCCTCGGTGAACCAGATGATGTCGTAGTTCCGGAAACGCTCTGCGTAGTCGACGGGGAAGCGGGTACAGATCCGCTCTCCGTTGACGGCGTAGCCGCGGTGCCAGTTGACGATGAAGCAGCGCAGTTCGTCGCTGGAGACGGCGAGGCCGGCCTCCCGCGCACGGTCTGCGAGTAGCTCCACACCGGCGACAGCGTAGACTTGCTGGCGCTGGATGTCGGCGAACTCAGATTCTTCCAACCGCACGGAGTTGTTGGACAATCGGCGATATCGCTCGAAAGCCGCAGCCATCTCGGTGTTGTTGATCTGAGTCCCTCCCACACGTGCTACCCACGAGGCCTCACTGGGGCTCAAGCCACCAGTTTGCGGCCCGAAGAACAGCACGAATGCGAGGATGATAACTCCGAAGATGAGCCCTGTGCCCAACTTCACCCATTGATTTTCGAGCGCCTGACGCATCCGTTCCGCTTGGTCTGCAGGCACTAGGGCGTCGAAACGACACTGGCCCGGGGTCTAAAGCCGCGGCACCATAGCGAGGCGTTGGTGCCCTTGCAAGCACAGAGATTACGCGCGTGCCGTGGGGTTTTTCCTCGGCTACGAGTCATGCGCTTCGACGCCTACTACGCCTGAATTCGGCGATGATTTTCGATAAGTTTCTCGGCCTGTTCTCTACCGATCTCGCGATCGATCTCGGAACCGCCAACAGCCTAATTTACATCAAGGGTAAGGGGATCGTCTCCTCCGAGCCCTCCGTGGTGGCCGTGCAAATGGACGCCCGCGGAGGCCGCCGTGTGCTCGCCGTCGGTCGCGAGGCCAAGGAGATGCTCGGCCGCACGCCGGGCAGCATTGTGGCGATCCGTCCGATGAAGGACGGCGTGATCGCGGACTTCGAGATCACCGAAGCCATGCTCCGGTACTTCATTACCCGCGCTCACAACCGACGCACGCTCGTGTCGCCTCGCGTGGTGATCTGCATCCCGTTCGGCATCACCGAGGTCGAAAAACGCGCCGTGCGTGAGGCCGCCGAGTCGGCTGGCGCGCGCGAAGTGTACCTGATCGAGGAGCCGATGGCGGCCGCGATCGGCGCCGGACTCCCCATCACGGAGCCGTCTGGCAACATGATCGTCGACATCGGCGGTGGTACCACGGAAGTGGCGATCATCTCCCTCGGCGGCATCGTCTACTCGCAGTCCGTGCGGGTCGGTGGTGACAAGATGGACGAGGCGATCATTCAGCACATGAAGAAGAAGTATAACCTTCTGATCGGCGAGCGAACGGCCGAGATGATCAAGTGCACCGTCGGTAACGCGTACCCCAGTGAGGAGACGCAGACGATGGACGTGAAGGGTCGCGACCTGGTCGCCGGACTGCCCAAAACGCTTGAGATCAACTCCGATGAGGTGCGCGACGCCCTCCAAGAGCCCATCGCCGCGATCGTGCAAGCGGTGCGTGACGCGCTCGAAAAGACGCCGCCAGAGTTGAGCGCCGACATCGTCGATAAGGGCATCATGCTCGCCGGCGGTGGCGCGTTGCTCAAAAACCTGGACCTGCTGCTCCGCGAGGAGACCGGGCTCCCGGTTGTCATCTGCGACGACCCGCTGAGCGCGGTCGTGCTGGGCAGCGGAAAGATGCTGAACGAGCGCGTCCTCCTCGGAAAGATCGCCCTCGCATGAGCCCGCTGTGTTCGACGCCGTAAAGAGATTCCGTACTGTCGCGATGCTTGGGGTGTTCCTCATCACCGCGGCCGCCTTGATTCTCGGGGGACGTTCGTCCAACGGCACGCTCGGCATCATCGGCTCCAGTATCTACCAAGGCACCTCCGGCGTGGAGAACGTGACGCACTACGCGGTCGGCGGGATCGGCACGCTGTGGGACGACTACCTGGATCTCGTCGCCGTCGGCCGAGAGAACGAGCAGCTGCGCGCCGAGCTCGGCCGCATTCGCGACGAGCACACGCGCCTCCTGGGTGTGATGCAGGAGAACGCGCGGCTTCGGCAGATGGTCGGGTTCGCGGAGTCACATCCGCGTTTGGAGTTGGTCGCCGCTACGGTGGTGGCCAAGGACCTGTCGCCGTTCTTCCGGGTTGTGTCGGTGCGCCTGCACGTGCGGGACGCCCGCATCGCGCCGGGCATGCCGGTGGTTTCGAGCGCCGGTGTGGTGGGCCACGTTTCGGAGGTCGCCGCCGGGTTCGCCGAGGTGACGCTGGCGGTGGATCCGCGGTCATCGATCGACGTGCTCATTCAGCACAATCGCGCGCGCGGCGTGCTGCAGGGGCTCGGCCACAGCGACGACTACCGCGCCCGCCTCGCGTACCTATTGCGCCGCGATCAGGCCCGCCCCGGGGACGTCGTCGTGACCTCCGGCATGGGCGGTCGCTACCCGGCCGAGCTGGTGGTTGGGCGTGTTGCGGAGGTGCGGGAGCAGTCCTACGGGTTGTTCCAAGAGGTCGAAGTGGAGCCCGCTGTGGACTTTTCACGCCTCGAAGAGGTGTACGTGATCGTCGGGTCGAACTGAGTGTTCAATCTCATCACCAGCTTGCTTGGCGTGCTGGGCATCGTGGCCGTCTCCGTGCTGGCTCCGCTGACCAACGCGGCGGCCGGGGTGCCCAACGTGGCGGTGATCTTCACCGTGTACGCGGCGATGAATCGGGACTTGTTCGGCGCGCTGGTGACGGCTTTTGTGCTGGGCGTCGTCGGTGGCGTGAACCTGTCCGAAGCACGCGGGCTGTACCTGCTTTCGTTGCTCGTGGTCGTGGGTGTCACCCGCTGGGGGCGTCGTCGGTTTCCGCTGGAGCGCCGGCTCATGCTGGCGGCTTGGACGGCGGTGGCGTGCATCCTCGGCGACATCGGCTTGGTGCTGATGGGCTACCTGTTGCTGCCAGGCCTGCGCCTGGAGCCGACCCTCGTCACGGTGTCACCGGTGGTGGCGCTGGTGACGGCGGTCTTGGCCGTACCGGTATTCACGGTGCTCGATTGGATCGAGCCGCTGCTGCGCGCTCGCCAAGAGCGCTCGACGTTCTTTAGCTGATGGCAAAGAAGCTCGAGATTCCGAACCCGACCAGCACGCGCGTGACATCGCGCGAGAGCCTGCGCGAGTTCGACACGCGGTTGCGTATCCTCGCGTTGTTCTTCTTTTTGCCGCTCGCTGGACTCGGCGTCCGTCTGTACAATCTACAGGTGGTCGACGGAGATCATTACTTCCAACTCGCGAGTGAGAACTTCGTGTTGGAGGTGGAGCTCGCGCCCGACCGCGGCGTGATCACGGATTCGCGCGGGCGAGTGCTGGCGGACAACCGTCCGGCCTACGACGTGTTCGTTTCGCCACGTGCGATCGGAGCGGATTCGGAGTCGCTGCAACTCCTGTTCGACATCCTGAACACTTCTGACGAGGGCCAAGCGACGCTTCGCGCGCGGGTGGCGGCAGGCGGACGCGCTGACTTGCTGATCCGTCGCGATATCACGCGTGACCAGCTGGCCGAGCTTGAGACTTCCCGCATCCAGTTGCCGGGTGTGTACGTGGTCGTCTCGCAGCGGCGGCACTATCCGTACGACCGGCTGACGGCGCACCTGGTCGGTTTCATGAACGAGATTCGCGCCGACGAGCTCGAGCGGTTGACCGACTACGGCTACCACCGCGGCGACTACGTGGGGCGTACCGGCATCGAGCGGGCGTACGAGGCGCTGCTTCGTGGTGCGCCTGGGTTGCGTCGGCAGGTCATCAACGTGACCGGCGATGTGCAGGATGAGTTCGCCAACCGCGAGCTGCTGGGCGACTACCGCCAGGTGGACGCGGTGCCGGGCAAGAACCTGGAGCTCACGGTCGACATCGATCTGCAGGCGATCATGGAAGAGGCGATGGCCGACTCCATCAGCGGTGGCGTCATCGCGCTCGATCCACGCGATGGGGCGATCCTGGGCATGTTCTCCAAGCCGGGTTTCAACCCGAACGCGTGGTCCGGTCGGCTGAGTGAGCAAGAGAAGCGGCTGTCTGACAACGACCCGTTCCACCCGATGCTCGACAAGAGCGTGCTCTCGTACTTCCCGGCGTCGACCTACAAGGTGATCACCGCGATCGCTGGCCTGGAAGAGGGCGTCGTCGATGCGGAGACCACGGTCGAGTGCCCCGGCTATCTGGACTACGGTAATCGGCGTTTCCACTGCTGGAACCGGCACGGCCACGGCGAGGTCAACTTGGCCGCAGCGCTCGCGAACTCGTGCGACGTCTACTTTTACGAGGTCGGGTTGGCGCTCGGCATCGACACGCTGGCTCAGTACGCGTTTGAGTTCGGTTTCGGCGAGCGGCCGGGCCTGGGTTTCAACGGCGAGTCGCCGGGCATCGTGCCGACGCGTGAGTGGCATGAAGAGCACTCGCCGGGCGGTTTCCAGTACGGTTTCACGGTCAACACGTCTGTGGGGCAGGGCGACACGCGAACGTCGCCGCTGCAGCTCGCGCTGGCGTATGCCGCGATCGCCAACGGCGGCACGCTCTACTACCCGCGTGTGGTCGACCGCGTGACAACTGCGCTCGGCGATGTGGTCTTCGAGTACCCGGCGCGGGTGCGGCGTCAGCTGACGTTCACCGAGGCGCACGTGGCGAACGTGGTGGACGGGCTCGACCAGGTGTTGAACTCCGATGAAGGTACCGCGCACGGACAGCGGCTGGACTACATGCACGTTGCCGGCAAGACCGGCACCGCGCAGGTGCGGTCGCTCGAGACGGTTCGTCTGCGCGACGGCGAGGTGGTCCACTGGGACCGTGACCACGCGTGGTTTGTGGCGTTCGCGCCGCTGGAAAACCCGCGCTTTGTGGTCGCGGTCTTCCTGGAGCACGGCGGCCAGGGCTCGTCTGCGGCGGCGCCTGTCGCGATGCGCGTCATCGACCGTTATTTCCGCGAAGTGCTCGGCTGGGACGGCGCGATCGAGCTCGCTCAGAACACGCGTGACCGGTCGGCGCTGGACGCGCTGATCGCCGGCGACCGGACTTCCACGCCCGACGTTCAGGCGCTCTCTGCCCCGACAGACGAGATTATCGACGCGATGATCGAGGAGATGGAGCGATGAGCAACGTCCACGCGCGGACCTCGGGTCGGCGATTCGATTGGGTGCTCTTCGCGTTGATCTGCACGCTCGCGTTCGTGGGGCTCATGAACCTGCGCTCGGCTGCCGAGGTCGCGGGCTCCCGTTTCCACATCACGCAGATGGTGCGCATGTTGCTCGGCGCAGGCATCGCGGGCGTGATCGCGTACATGGACTATCGCATCGTAGAGCGGTGGGCGTACGTGATTCTGGGCGGCGTCGCGCTGCTCCTGCTGGCGGTGTTCCCGTTTGGAACGGAGCTCAACAACTCGACTCGTTGGCTCGACCTCGGCGTGTTCCTGTTGCAGCCGTCAGAGCTGATGAAGATCGCGGTCATCATCGCGACGGCGCGGTATTTTCATGATCACGAGGAGCCGGAAGGTCACGGGTTTAACACGCTCATCGCGCCTACTTTGCTGGCCGCGGGGCCGTGTCTTCTGGTGGTGCTGGAGCCGGACTTGGGAACATCGATTACGATCTTCCTGATTTACTCAACCATCTGTTTCTTCGAGGGAATTCGTCGCACCACGATGGGCGTGATCTTTGGCGTGGGGCTGATCTCCGCGCCGCTGATGTGGCTGTTCGGCATGAAGCAGTACCAGCGCGACCGCGTGATCGCGTTCTTGAACCCGACTGAGAACTTGCAGGGCGACGCCTGGCAGGTGACGCAGTCACGGATCGCCATCGGTTCGGGCCGCATGTTCGGTAAGGGCTATCTGCAGGGTACGCAGGTGCAGAACGGATTCGTTCCGGAGCACGAGAACGACTTTATCTTTGCGCACCACGGCGAGCAGTTCGGGTTCGTGGGCAGCGTGGCGTTGTTGCTGCTGTATTTCGCCATCATCGTCTGGGCGCTGCGCATCGCGCGTTACGGCCGCGATCGGTTCGCTGTGCTCTGCGCGGTGGGCGTGGCGTCGTTCTTCTTCTGGCACGTGCTCGTCAACATCGGGATGGTGACGGGCATGCTCCCGGTGGTGGGTCTTTGGCTGCCGCTGGCGAGCTACGGTGGCTCGTCGGTGCTCGCGGTC
Source organism: uncultured Myxococcales bacterium (assembly GCA_965367675.1). GTDB lineage: Bacteria > Myxococcota_A > Bradymonadia > REDH01 > REDH01 > CBDUJZ01. The sequence goes on from CBDUJZ010000143.1 coordinate 10,577, forward strand.
ATGTCCGCGGTGGGCTTGCTGATGTCGATCTCGATGCGTCGCCAGACGTTCTAAGCGGCGCCCAAAAACGAATCACGCCGCCGCATCCGAAGATGGGCGGCGCGCGTTCGTTGGTCGGGGACTACTTCGAGATTTCGTCGAAGAAGTTCGCCACGTCCTGCTTGTCCTTGAAGCCGACCTTGCGTCCGGAGATCTCGCCGGCCTTGTAACCGATCATCGTCGGGATGCTCTGGATGCCCAGGCTCTGCGCGATGTTGCGGTTGTTGTCCAAGTTGACCTTGGCGACGAGGACCTTGCCGTCGTACTGCGCGGAGAGCTCGTCCAAGATCGGGCTGAGCTGCTTGCAGGGACCGCACCAGGGCGCCCAGAAGTCGACGACGACGGGTACGTCACTGTTGAGTACGGTTTCTGCGAAGTTGGCCTCGTTGGCCTCGAATGTGTTGGCACCCATGTGCAGCTCTCTTTGTGCTGGAGTTGAAGCCGGGCAAGTAAAAGCACCGCGGGAAGCGTCGTCAAGGCGCACGGCTGCAAAGGGTTGTGCATGCCTCGTTGGCCTCGAGCGCCGCGCTGAACCAGCCGCGGGTGAGTGCGTCCAGGCGGGCGTGGCGTTCCGCGAGTTCCCATGCGGATTCTGGCGTTGGATCGTCGGCCACGCAGACGCGGAGCCAGTCGAAATATGCGTCGAGGGTGTCTTCGATCAGTTCAGCGCGTTCGGCGCGGAGGTCGCGCCGCAGTCGCTCGACCGCCAAGTGTTCGCTGGACCAAGCGAGGTCGGACAATCGCCAGGAGACCACGACCCGGACTTCGCGGAGCCGGTCCACGCCCGTGCGCTGCACATCGGTGAGGTCGCTGCCGTCGGCGTCATCGAACTCGTCGAAGTCTTGGTCGAGGCGGGACTCGATTCGGAAGACGTCGTCGTCCGCGGCTCGGAGCTCCACGCGTGCGGAGTCAGGGAGAAGCGCGGAGGCGCGAATGCGGCGCCGGTAGGTTTCGCCGGAGACGTCTCCGAGGCCAGCCGAGCGCACGGCGGCGTCGGTCACGCTCGCCGGCGAAGGGGGCTCGCAGGTTTGCGCATGTGTCGGAGCGCTAACCTGGGTGGCCACGAACAAGGCGAGCGCTGCGAGGTACACCGTCGGTCGAAGGTGCGGAGCGCGTGGTGTGGCGAGGGGGAGCAACGTGCGTTGGGATGACGATTGAGCTGGCATGGAACCTCCTGGGTTAGCCACCTTTCTCGTTCACTCCGCCGTGTTGTTGCGCCTCGAGTCGCCGCGCGGGGTGTCTGCGCCTACCAGCTGGCGGGGAGACCCGGGCCTCGCATGAGCGAGAAGAAGTCCATGAGGAACGCGATCGTGAAGTGCAGGATCACGCCGAGCCAGAAGCTGCGGTGTTTGAGCGCGAGGTAGCCGAGCACGTACCCGGTGATGACGGCGCCGATGGTCTCGATGGGCGGTTTGCCAAAGTGGACCATCACGTACGGGACCATCGCGATGGAGAGCGCGTGCCAGCCGAACCGTTTGGCCAGGCCGAACACGAGGAAGCCGCGCCAGAAGGACTCGCCGGACAGAAAGACGAAGAAATACCGTGTCTCGTACAGGATGAGATTGCGCCACGAGTCGCCGGCTTCGTTCCAGAACGGGTACTTGTGTTGGAACGCTGGGGTGCCCGCGACGATCCAGAGCAGGGGCACCATAAAGAGGAGCAGTCCGGCGTAGATGAGCAGAAATGTGCGTCCGCCGCGGGGTCGGAAGCCGAAGTCGAGCGGGTTTTCGCGCAGCACCAGCGTGATGAACGCGAGCGGCATGATCATCCGCGTGACGACGCTGGAGAACGACGTCCACAGGTACGGCTGCAGCGACGGGACGGGCCAGTGCGCGAAGTGCTCGGCCAGCGTGTGCCGGAAGAACAGCGTGCGGCCGAAGTACATGAGCAGGAACAGGCAGCCGAGCGCGAACAGGAGGATGCCGGTCTCACGGGTGAACGTGTCCCGGAGTGTGGGGGCTGCGCCGGGGGGCAGGGCCTCGACGGCGCGGTCGCTGGTGACGGCGTCCGGGGTCGCTTTGTCGGCCGCTTCGCTCACCCGCGCGCGCGCAGGGCGTCGAGGATCTTGTCGTGCAGACCGCCGAACGCGGAGCCGGAGAGCCCGACGATGACGTCTCCGGGGAGGGCCTGTTCCGCGACGTGGGCCACGATGTCGTCGACCTCGGGGATGAGGGCGACGGTGGCGCCTTGTGCGCGGATGGCTTCGACCATTTGGGGGATCGAGATTCGCTCGTTTTCGGGCAGGTTGTCGGCCTTCCACGGTTGGCTGAGCACGACCAGGTCGGCGGGGGTGAACGCCGGCGGGTAGTCGTCCTGGAAGACCGCGCGGCGAGACGTGTTGCTCTTGGCTTCGAAGATCGCCCACACGCGGCGGGTGGGGAATCGTTCGCGCACGGCGCGGAGGGTGCCGGCGACGGCGGTCGGGTGGTGCGCGAAGTCGTCGATGACCACGATGCCGTCGGCTTCGCCTTTGATTTGCTGTCGCTTCTTCACGCCCTGGAATCCGCCGATGGCGTTGGCGGCTTCGGCGAGCGTGACGCCGGCCTGAGAGGCGAGGGCGGCGGCGCCGAGGAAGTTGCGCAGGTTGTAGTCGCCGATCATAGGGATGACGACGTCGACGGCGTCGCCACCTTTGTATCCGACGCGGGCGACGAGGCCGGCTTCGGTCGTCTCAAGCGCTTCGCCCCACAGG
>CBDUJZ010000144.1:0-13238 GCA_965367675.1 uncultured Myxococcales bacterium
CGAGGCTCCACCGCCGGTACCTCGTCCACCGCCGGTGCCTCCGCCGCCACCGCCGCCTCCGCCGCCGCCACCGCGACCGGTGCCGCAGTACAGGCAGCCGCCGAAGACGGTGCAATCTTCACCGCCGCCGGCGCCGCCGCCGCCGCCACCGCCGCCGTTGCTGCCGGACGCTCCAGACGTACCATGGCTCACGACCCAGTTGAGTCCGGAGAAGCTGCCGAGCCCATCGCCCGCGGAGCCGGCGGAGCCGCTGGTTCCGGTGCAGCCGGTACCACCGTTGAGTCCCGCGCGTGGGTCACCGTCGTTGCAACCGAGGCCGCTGTTGTTGGTTCCGCCAGCGGCGCCGCCACACGGCGAGCCGTTGGACGCTCCAGCGCCACCCGGGTTGCCACCCGCTTGGCTGCGGCCGTTACCACCGCCGCCGCCGCCGAGCGAGCCGCCGCCGCCGCCGGTGCTGCCGCTGCCGTTGCTTCCGGTGGCGCCTGGGCTGCCGGGCGTTCCAGAGCTGCCGGCCGTGCCGTTGCCGCCGCGGCCGGCGAGGACCACCGAGTTGTCCAAGGTGACGTTGCTTCCGGAGTTGCTGACCACGACGGTGAAGTTTGCGCCGCTGGAAGCGGATGCGGTCTCGGTGCGCAGCTCAACCTGCTCCATGTAGAACGGCGCGGTCACACCGTTGAACAAGAGCAAGGTGGACTGGCTCGTGGTGAACACGGGTCGCACGCTGGTGCGGCTCTTAAAGTCGGACGCATAGCCGCCGTAGATGGCTACGTTTCCGTTCGAGACGGTGACCGTGCTGGAGCTGTACTCGCCCGAGGCCACCAGGATGGTGTTTCGGACGCCAGAGCTGTTGGCGACGGTGAGTGCGCGAGAGAGCGTCGCGACCGGCGCGGTGGCCGACAGCCCCGTGTTGGAGTCGGAGCCACCGTCCCAGAGGTACACGGTCTGTTCGATCTCGCCGTCGTAGCCGTCGCAGTCGGAGTCGATTCCGGCCGGGTCCGGCATGTCGACACCGCCCGACGGGGTGCAGGCGTACTCGCAACCGTTGGACTCGAGGCCATCGAGGTTCACAAAGCCGGGCTCACAGGCGCCCATCACGCACGTACCAGACGCGCAGGACTCGGCGGCGCCAGGCACCGCACAGCGGAGGTCACAACCACCGCAATGGGCAAGCGACGAGTTGATGTTCGCTTCGCAGCCCGTGGTGACCAAACCGTCGCAGTCCCGGAACGTTCCGGTGCACGCCGCGATGGTGCAGTCGCCTTCGTCGCAGAGCGCGGATGCGTTGGCCGGGTTGCAGACCAGGTTGCAACCGCCGCAATGCGCGAGGCTGGTGTCGAGGTTGGTCTCACAGCCGTTGGTCAAGACGCCGTCACAGTTGCCGTTCGGCTCATCGCACGAGGCGATGCCGCAGTTGCCGCCGATGCAGGCCGGGGTTCCGCCGGGCGCGGAGCACACATTGCCGCAGCTACCGCAGTTGATCAGGTCGCTCGAGACCGGGACCTCACAACCGTCTGACGCGGTGCCGTTGCAGTCGCTCCAGCCCGCAACGCAAGCGGCGACCTGGCAGCTGCCTGCGACGCAGACTTCGCCGGCGTTCGGCAGGTCGCAGGCGAGGCCACAGACGCCGCAGTTTTCTTCGTCCGTGGCGAGGTTGGACTCGCAGCCCGTGTCGACGCTTCCGTCACAGTCTCCGGTGGTTCCCTGGCAAGTCGCGATGGCGCATTCGCCGGCGATGCAGACCTCGTTGGCCGAGGGGTAGTTGCAGATCTCACGGCACGCGCCGCAGTTGCGGACGTCGACGTCGGAGTTGACCTCACAGCCGGTCGCGTAGCGGCCGTCGCAGTCGATGAACCCGGGGTCACAGGCGGCGATTTCACAGGAGCCGCCGTTGCACGTGGCGGTGCCCGAGTCGACGCTGCACGGGTTGCCGCAACCACCGCAGTGCTCGAGGCTGGACAACACGGAGGCTTCACAGCCGTTGAATGTGTCGCCGTCGCAGTTCGCGGTGTTGGGCGCGCAGGCCGCGAGCACACACATGGAGTCTTCGCAGACGGTGTCCGGGCCAGCCGTCTCGCTGCAGTCGATGCCGCAGGCGCTGCAGTTGTCGCCATCGGACCGCGTGTTGACCTCGCAGCCGTTCGACGGGTCGCCGTCGCAGTCGGCGAAGTTGGTGGCGCAGGTTCCGATGACACAAGAGCCGGCGCTACACATTTCGGTGCCATTATCGAGCGCGCATATGTCGCCGCACGCGCCGCAGTGGGCGAGGCTCGAGCCGAGGTCGGCCTCGCAGCCGTTCTCGGTCAGGCCATCGCAGTTAGCGAAGCCGGGCTCGCAGGAGCCGATGGCGCAGCCGCCGTCGGTGCAGACCTCGACCGCGTTGGGCAGGTCGCAGGCGTCGCGGCAACCGCCGCAGTGCGCGGGGTCGTTCGAGGTGTCGGTCTCGCAGCCAGTTGCCAGGTCGCTGTCGCAGTTGGCGAAGGTGCCGTCGCAGCTCGCGATGGCGCAGTCGCCGCCACGGCATTCTTCCGCCGCGTTGGCGAAGTCGCACGCGGTCGCGCAGGTGCCGCAGTGCGCGACGTCGCTGGCCAAGAAGGCCTCGCAGCCGTTTTCGCGGACGCCGTCACAGTCAGACCAGCCAGGCGCGCACTCCAAGATGCCGCAGGTGCCAGCGTTGCAGCTCGGCACCGCGTTCGGCACGTCGCAGTCCACGGCGCAGCCGCCGCAGTTTTGCGTGTCGTTCTGCAGGTCGACCTCGCAGCCAGTGTCCACGACGCCGTCGCAGTCGAAGTAGCCGGGGTAGCAGCCGTCGAGCTGACACTCACCGGCGGTACACACGTTGTCGACGTTGGGCGCGATGCACTTGATGTCGCAGCCGCCACAGTTGGAGACGTCGTCGGAGAGGTCGACTTCGCAACCGTTGGTGGTGACGGCGTCGCAGTCGGCGAGGTCGCCGTCGCAGCTGGAGACGATGCACGTGCCTTCGTTGCAGGTGGCGGTACCGCCGGTGGCGGAGCACTCGACGGCGCAGACGCCGCAGTTTTCTTCGTCGGTCATCAGGTTGACCTCGCAGCCGTTCGACGGGTCGCCGTCGCAGTCGACCCACGGCGCCACGCACGAGGCGACGGCGCATTCGCCGGCGTCGCAGGTGGGCGTCGCGTTCTCTGTGCTGCAGGTGTTTCCGCAGGCGCCGCAGTTGAGCACGCTGTCTTGGAGCGAGACCTCACAGCCGTTGGCGGCCACGCCGTCGCAGTCCACGAAGTCGCCTTCGCAAGCCGCGACCGCGCAGATTCCCGCTTCGCAGGACTCCGACGCGTTGCTGAGGTCGCACACGGTTCCGCAGGCGCCGCAATTGGCGGTGTCGTTGGTCAGGTCGAAGCCGTCGTCCGCCACGCCGTCGCAGTCGTCGTCGAGGCCGTTGCAGATCTCCGCACCGCCGGTGGCGGCGTTCGGCGTGCAGCTGTACTCACAGCCGTTCTCGAGCAGGCCGTCGAGGTCGTAGAACCCTTCGGCGCAGGCTTCGAGTTCACACGCGCTCTCGGAGCACACCGCCGTTCCGTTGGCCGCCGTGCATGCAGCGCCGCAGCGCCCGCAGTTGCTCGCGTCGTTGACGAGATCGATCTCACAGCCGTTCTCGTAGAGGCCGTCGCAGTCGAACTGTCCGGCGTCGCACGCGCCAACGTCGCAGACGCCACCGGCGCAGACGCCGGTGCCGCCGTCGACTTCACATTGCGTGCGGCAGCTTCCGCAGTTGTTCGCGTCGGTGCCCGCGTTGACCTCGCAGCCGTTCTCAGCGTCGCCGTCGCAGTCGCGGAACGATGGGGCGCATTCGCCGATGCTGCACGTACCGAACACGCAGGTCGAAGTGGTGCTGTCGAGCTCGCAGAACGCGCCACACCCACCGCAGTGAAAGCGGTCGGTCAGGCTGTCGATCTCGCAACCGTCGGACGCGATGCCGTTGCAGTCGATGAACTGGCCGATGCACTCGTCGACGACACAGGTCGAGGCGACGCAGGCGGCGTTGGCGTTGGTGAGCGAGCACGCGTTGCCGCACACACCGCAGTTGTCGACGTCGTCGGTCAGCGAGAACGCCTCGTCGATCTGGCCATCGCAGTCGTCGTCGCGGCCGTTGCAGAGTTCTTCGCCCGCCGAGTCCTCGTTGATCGTGCAGGCGTACTCGCAGCCGTTGACGAACTCGCCGTCGATGTCGTGGAAGCCCGGGTTACAGACGTCGACAACACACGCCGATTCTTCGCACGCGGCGGTGCCTCGGACAGCGGTGCAGACCGCGCCACACTCGCCGCAGTTGCGCACCTCGGAGCTCAGGTCAAAGCCCTCGTCGAAGTTGGTGTCACAGTCGTTGTCGATCTCGTCGCAGAGCTCGGGGGCGCCGATGAACGTGTTGCCGTTGCTGTCGTCACAGTCCTCGCCGAGGCAGCCGGGGCCCATGCCGTAGCCATCGTTGTCGAGGTCGAGGCAGTCGCCGCAGAAGCCGGCCTGGTTGACGCATTGTCCGACGAGGCCGCCGTTTCCGTCCGGCGTGGGGTCGCACTGGTAACCCTCGCGGCAGTCGTCATCCGCGGCGCAGAAGCGACCGCAGAAGGTGCCATCTTCGTACTCGAGGCAGCGGTCGGCGATACCGCCGCAGTCGCTGTCCGCGTCACACGGCACGCAGGTGATGCGCACCTCGGGCACGCACAGGTTGAGCACATCGGTGCCGGTGCCGGGGACACTGCGGCACTCCCAGTTGGGCGGGCAGTCGTCGTTGCAGGTCTCGGTGCAGAACCGGCCTTGCGACGTGTTGATGCAGAAGCCGGCCGGGCAGTCAGAGTCCGACGAGCACTCCACGCCAATGGAGGTATCGGAGTCCGTATCGGCGGTGTCTTCGACGTCCGAGGTGTCCCCGGCGTCGACGTCATCGCCCGTATCTTCGACGTCCGAGCCGGTGTCTTCGGGCCCCACATCGACTTCGACGCAGGCACCATCGACGCAGGTCAATCCGGTTTCACAGTCCGCCTCCGCGACACACCCGGAGGTATCCCCGCCGTTCGAGCTCGGAGGGTCCGAGTCCTTGCAAGCCGAGAGTACAACGATACAAGCCGCAATTGCTGCGATTCGAAGATTCATGCTGTTGCCTAGCAGGCCCCGTCGGGCGTTTTCACTGAGGGCACATCCTACATTGAACCCCAACGGAAGCAAGTGTGCGCAGCCAGTGTTGCTAGGGACTAGGTGTCTCTACAGCGCTTCGAGGAATCCCAGCAGCGTCGCGCGATCGGCGGGCGTCAGCGCTTCGAACGCCGCGACCGACACCGTGGCCTCGCCGGCGTGCACCATCACGGCCTGCTCGGCCGTCTCCGCGCGCCCGTCGTGCATATAGGGTGCCGAGGCCGATAGGCCCCAAAGCGGCGGCGTGCGGAACTCGCGCCCCGTCGCCGCGCCGTCGTCGATACCCAAGAACGACTCGGGCGCGACGTCGTGTAGCAGCAGATCGGAGTACAACCGGACCGGGCCGAGCTCGGACGGCAGCGACGGCACGTGACAGCTGCCGCACCCCACCTCTTCGAACAGCGCAGCGCCCGCGGCGTGCTCCGGACCCGGCGCCGGTGGCGGGCCCAAACGGCGCATGTACAGCGACAGCGCGTCCAGATCTTCCACCGAGATCTCCGGGTCCAGCGCGTCGTCGGCGTCTGCGAACGCGCCGAACGTGAAGCCGTCTTCTTGAGGCACCGTCATGCCCATCTCCGCGCCGAGCGCGTCGCGGGCGAACTCGCGGACGTTGGGCACCTGCGCCTTCCAGCCGAGGCGCCCGATCCGCGTCTCGTCGATCCAGTGCACCCGGCCAGAGATCCCATCGCCGTCGGCGTCGTCGGGATCTTCGAGCGCCACGATGGTGTCGGTCGCGATCGCCTCGATCAGCGCGAGGCCGAGCACGTGCGGCGTCTGCCGCGGCTCGTACACATTGATATCGTCGCCCGCCTCGAGCCGGTCCATGCCCGGGATCATCAGCTTGGTCAGGATCGTGCCGCCGGACGGCGCGACAAACAGGTCATCCGCCCAAGTCCCGTGACGCATCACGTTGACACCGATCGGACCAGCGCCGCCGATCTGCCCCTCAAAGTGACACGCGCGACAGGAGTCGCCGTTGAAGCCGGGCCCAAGCCCCTCGCCCACAAACATGTCGCGGTCGAACAGGCGGCGGCCTTCCAGCCACATGTCTTCGTCGTCACCGAGCGGCTCGCCGGGGCCACCAAACGTGCCGACCGCCGGGATGGGCGCGTTGGGCGGCAACATGCCGTCGCTGCGCTGCTCCAGACCGCCGAGCGACTCCAAGAACGCGATCACGTTGTCGCGATCCTCCTGGGTGCTCGCGGCATACGCGTCGCGCGAGGCGAGCGCCTCACCGCCGTGCCAGAGGATCGCCTCGTCGAGCGTATCCGCGCGGCCGTCGTGCAGGTACGGCGCCACGGCGGCGATACCCCAGAGCGGCTGCGTCCGGAACTCCGCAGCGTCGGCGACGCCCATCTCGATGCCGTCGGCCAGCGCCTCGCCCATGTCATGCAGCAACAGGTCGGACCACAGCGGGATCGCACCGCGCGGGCTTTCCAAATACGGCACGTGGCACGACGTGCAGCCGATCTCATCGAACACCACGCGGCCAGCCTCGGACTCCACGGTCGGTGGCGAGGGCTCAGGCGCGGCGAGCAACATGGCGAACGACACGATGTCGAACAGCTGATCGCCCGTGAGCTCCGGATCCGGGACGTCATCGTCGTCGGTGAGCGGCTCGCTCGGCGGCGCCGCCTGCCCCTGCACGCGGGTGCGCAGATCGGACTTGGCCGCGATCGCTTCCCGCGCTGCGGCGGAGGAGTCCACCGGGAGCGCGGCGCGCTGGGCGTCGGTGAGCGGGTCAGAGGTGATGCCGAGGTGGTTGTTGAGCGGCCCGCGGATGAAGCCCTCGCTGCTCACGGTCTGCGCCTTACGGCCGAACCGCCCCACAAAAGTGTCGTCCCAGTTCGGCCGGCCCGAGATGCCGTCGCCGTCGCGATCGTCGGGGTCAGCGTTCGCAAGAATGGCGGCCTCGTCGATCTCTGCGATCAGACCCACGCCAAAGAACGGGATGCCGCTGCGACGCGCCTGGATGTTCCAGTTGCCGCCGCGGCCGGGACGCAGGTTGTCCTCGGGGATGCCGTAGAAATGCAGAATTCCAGCGCCGGGCGGTTCGATATAGCTGCCGTCGGGCAGCAGGGACGCCTGCAGGAAGAAGTCGCGGTATCGGGGCGCTCCACCACCGAACACCGGCTTCTCGTGGCACGCGCCGCAGAAGCTCACGTTGAACACCGGGCCGAGGCCCGTAGACGGCTGAAAGCGCAGGCTGCCGAAGTCGCGGCCACGCTCGAACGCCGCCAGCTGCTCCGCAGTCGCGTCCGGTCGGATGGTGCCCAGCGGGCCGTAGATTCCCTCGGCGAGGGGCGGCGGCTCAGGCGTCGGCGGGTCGTCCGGACCACATGCGCCGAGGACCAAGGTCCCGAGCGCGAGCGCGGTGAACACGGTCAGACGGTGGCCCGCCGCGTGCGCTTCAAACCGATTCAGTCGCCACATATCGTTACTCCGCGATCAAGACGTCGCCCACGTACGGTGGGTTTCTCAAGAGGGACCCACCGACGGCGAACGCGGGGCCATCGCCGGCCGCCCACATGCCGTGCAGCGTGTTCCGAGTTGTGGTGGTCACATCCACAAAGTCCAATGAGTTCGGTGCGATACGAATCAACCGGCCACCCACTCCGTTCACGAGTACGGTGCCGTCCTCTGCCATCCACGACCCGTTCAAGCCGCTCACACGCTCGAGCGCGTCGAACGTCCAGGCGGTGCCGTCCCAGCGTCCAACGACGCCCAGGCTGCGACCGCCGACGGCGACAATGTCGTCGGGCCCGCGGCCCCACAGGCTCACGAGGTCTTCGCCCGTTCCCGAGGGGACCTGCGTCCAAGCGGTGCCGTCCCAGTGCAGGATCACGCCGAGCTGGCCGATCGCGAACACGTGGTCCGGCCCGGTGCCCCAGACTTTGAACAAGGCCGAAACGCCGTCGCGGTCGAGCTCCGGCATGTCCACGGGCGACCACGCGCCGTTCGTATAGTGAAAGATAACCGGTGTGGCGTCGCGATCGCGGGCGTCTCCGCCCACCGCCCAGGCCTCGTCGGCCGACGCTGCCCACACGCCCCACAGCGGGGCCTCGGTCGGCAGCAGCGTCTCCTCAAAGGTGTCGCCCACGCGACGCAGCACACGGCCGCGCTCGCCGACGATCCACAGCACATCCTCGGCGCCATGTACCCAATTCAACATCGGGCCATCGGGGACCGTTTGCTGGGTCCACGCCGCGCCGTCGTAATGAAACACCACACCATCACCGGCGCTCTCACCGAACAGCGGCTGCCCGCCGACCGTATAAACATCGGTCCCGCTCGTGCCCCACACGCTCATGAAAGCGCCCGTCTCGGCGGCCTCGATCGCGGGGGTCACCGTCATCTCGGTGGGCGGGGTCCAAGCGGCATCGGGATCCGGCTCGGGATCCGCCTCGCAGCCCAGCGCCGGCAGCGCCAGAGCGGCCATCATCAGCGCGCGCGCGATGCCGCGGCGGCTGCGCGACGGGAAGCGAGACACGGAGGAGGTCTGTACAATTCGATTCATGACCGACCCTTAGCAGACTTCGAATTCGAAAGCAGACACGCGGCGCGGTGACGCCACGCGACGACGGCGAGCGGTGACGCAGCGCGGTGGCTAACGCAGCGCGGTAGCTGACGCAGCGCGGTGGCCGGCTACCGCATCAAGCGCGCCGTACCCGCGCGCCGTTCAGACCGGCAGCCCAACGTTGACGTTTAGAGCGGCGCGGCCGCAACCGTCATCGCGCCGTTCCGGAACTCTACCGCGTACGGCTGCGCCTGCAACGTGACCAACTGCCGTTCGTCGCCGCAGGCAAACGCGTGGGAACCCATGGTCAGCGAGAGCGGCGCCGCGGCATCCACCGGCTGCCCGTCCACCGTCAGCGCACACGGGAGCTCGCCGCTCGGCAAGGCCACCGTGACCATCGCCTCGCGCCCTGCCCTCCCTGCGGCGGCCGCCCGATGCACATGCTGCGCGCCCGCCGAAGCGCCCGCGTGTTCGGCCAGCCGGTCAAGCGCGGCGCGGTCGCCAATATCGAGTAACAGCTCGGCCAGCGGGACCGTGTAGCGCGGCTGCATGGCGGCCAGCTGAGGGTTGTCGGTCGACGCCATGCGCTGAGCCGCCATCGCCAACTCGGGCGTGGTGTTCGCGCCCCGGAACACCCCAAGCCGGAGCCCCAACGTGCGCAGCGCGAGCGCGATCTGCTCGAGATCACCCCCGTCGATCGCCTCGTTCATGAGCCCCGCCAATCGCTCCTGGCCAGCCGGCGAGCTGTCGACCTGCTCGATCCGCTGCGCGAACGTAAAGGTATGTGGCGTCGGCGCGGGCGCGGGCACCACAGCGGCCGACTCCGCCGATCCTTCCGGCGCCGGCGGCGGTGCGCTCGGGCGCGACTGGCATGCGGTGAGCAGCGCGGCAGCGAGCAAGCTTGAGGCCACCCCAGCAAACGCTCGGGAGGTCACCCCAGCAAACGCTCGGATGCGGGGGCGGGGGCGATGAGGGTGAGTCGTCAAAATCACGCGATTCAGGGCGGAGCGAGGGCGGATTGATGGCCTCCGTTTACCACGGGGCTTCGCCGTAGAACAAAGCATCGTTCGGCCGCCGACGTCGGCAGAGTTGACGTCGGCGGCTTCGCTGGGCTCAATACCGGCATGGCCATCACCGATCTATACGTCGTGCGCCACGGCATCGCTGAGGACGAAAACCCGGCGCATCCGGGCCAGGATCACCGGCGACGTTTGACGCCCAGAGGGGTCACGCAAGCGGAGGCTGTGGCCGCGGGGCTGCAGCGGCTGGGCATCGCGCCGGAGCTCATCCTGGCCAGCCCCCACGTGCGGGCCGCGCAGACCGCGGCGATCCTCGCCGGAGTCCTCGCGCCGGTGGACGGGTTGGTGTCCGAGTCGGAGCTCGCGATGGGCGCGACGTCTGCGGCGCTCACCAAACGGCTGGGCACGTTGGAGCAGCGTTCTGTGATGGTGGTCGGCCACAACCCGATGCTCAGCGAGTTCGTCTCGGATCTGTGCGCGGGCGGTCGGCTTCGGGTCGGACTGCAGCGCGCTTCGCTGACGCATATTCGTATGTACGGGGGTGTGCGAGAGGCGTTCGGCGAGCTCATGGCGTACCTGCCCGCCAGCGTAACGTCGCGCATCGCCGGGCTCTAGAACCCGTGCTGGGCCTACGTTTGGGCGATTGTTGGAAAGAAAACTGCCCCCACTCAGTTGCATCCATCTGACCGGCTGTTACCTTGGTTTCACAACGGAAGGTTGGCGCGCTTGGCGCAACCGCTGTTGGTGGTTACACTTCGAGTGTCACACCCCGTGACGCACCGCTGAAGGCCAGGAGTCGGGCAATGATTCCAGACAGAATGATGATTATCGAGGAGATGAGTCGACGTGAGCAACAGCAGGCCTGGGAGCCTGTACCGCTCCACGCCCCAACCCCGATGCCGTACCAACCGGAGCCAAGCCGCTCCGTCCCCAGTGAACGAGAAGGTGGAGAGCGCGGCCGCGGAGGCAACGTCATCATCATCGACCTCGTGGACTACACCGAGACCAGACTTTAGGCCCCCGCCCTAAGTCACCAGCGCCGCTGCCGGACCACAACCCCATGTAGCCGCCACAAATAAGCGCCCACCGGCGCAGAACCAGCGCCCAACCGGACAGCGAACCGCGCAACCGGACACGCACCACCAACGCCCGCCACTCCAGCGGGCGTTGGTGGTTTTTGCCCTCCCCGCCCAACCGCGACGATCTGCCGACCGCAAAAACAATGCACGTCGCGGCACAACCGGTGTGAATAGGATCCCGCCACGCCCGTCCATGTCTCGTGTACCCCGCACCACTCCCGTGGACGAATCATGAACGCGCAAACCTTCTTCCGAATCACCGTCTTCGCCGCCGCTTTCGCCGCCCTCTCCGGATGCTGGCTCGACGAAGGCATCTATGGCCCCGGCTACGTGAGCCCGTCGACCGGAACGCCGGTGGTCGTGCGCGATGAGTGCCGCTTCGATGACGAGTGCTCGACCGACGAGTTCTGCAACAACGGCACCTGCGCGTACCTGGCCGAGTGCTACTACGACGCGGATTGCGGCGGGGGCGAAGTGTGTGGCTCCGACGGCGTGTGTTACGCCGAGTACACCGACCGCTGTCTGTACGACTACGAGTGCGGCGTGAACGAGTACTGCGAGTCGGACGGCTACTGCTACCGCGACGACCTCTGCTACGTGGACGCCGACTGCCCGCTGGGCACCGAATGCGCCACCGACGGCAGCTGCGTCGAGTTGGGCTGCCGTAGCGACTACGACTGCGACAACGGATTCTTCTGCGCTACCGACGGCATCTGCTACGGCGAGACGCGTGGCTGCTACAGCAACGCGGACTGCGCGAACGGCTTTGTGTGTGGCGGCGACGGCGCCTGCTACGAGGACACCTCGGTGTGCCGCAGCGACTGGGACTGCGACAACGGCTTTGTGTGTGGCAACGACGGCGCTTGCTACGAGGATCGCGCGCCGATCTGCCGCAGCGACTACGACTGTGACGGCGGCTTCTTCTGCGCCACCGATGGCGCCTGCTACGAGGACACGAGCGCTGTGTGCCGCGCCGACTACGACTGCGACAACGGATTCTTCTGCGCCACCGACGGCGCTTGCTACGAGGACACGAGCTACTGCCGCGACGACTGGGACTGCGATGGCGGATTCTTCTGCGCCACCGACGGCGCCTGCTACGAGGACCCGAACTTCTGCCGCAGTGACTACGACTGCGACTACGGGTTCGAGTGCGGCTACGACGGCGCTTGCTACGAAGACCCCTCGATCTGCCGCGACGACTGGGACTGCGACAACGGCTTCTTCTGCGCCACCGACGGTGCCTGCTACGAGGATCCGAACGTGTGCCGCAGCGACTTCGATTGCGACTACGGCTTCTTCTGCGCCACCGACGGCGCCTGCTACGAGGACACCTCGCTGTGCTACGACGACTGGGATTGCGCGTCGGGCTTCTTCTGCGCCACCGACGGCGCCTGCTACGAGGACTCGACGGTGTGCCGCAGCAATTGGGACTGTGACCCGGGCTACGTGTGCGGCAGCGACGGCTGGTGCTACCGCTAGCCGCCAGCGGGGCGACGACACCCCACGGATGAACGCGCGCGGCTTCGGTCGCGCGCGGACGTTTTTGCGGAGGGATTCTGCGACGCCATGGGGACGGATTCTGCGACGCCACGGGGAGGCTTCTCGCGGTCTCCATGGACGACTAGACTGAGCGTGTCCTCTCGCACCGACCGACCGACTATGTCCGAACGCACCTACGGCCCCGCAACCGCATTCCGGGACGGCGACGCCTGGACCGTCACTGTATCGACAGGAGCGGCGGCGGCCCACGACGCGGACGCGCGCGCGCTCGAAGCGTGGGTCCAGTGGCTCGCCGAACAGCTCGGTGGCACCGCCGCCGTGGGCAGCACCGAGCTGCGACTCCCCTCCGAAGACGACGCCACGCGGGCCGCACAGGCGCTGGGATGGGCGGCCCAACAGATCGCCGGCGGCGCACAGGGATTCGTGCTGCTCGGACGCGCGGCGGCGAGCCCGTTGCCCGCGTCGGCACAAGCGCTCGAGACCTGGCTGAACACGTTGGTCGAAGCGGACGCAGCGCCCAGCGCGACGGTCGAGCCGACGGCAGGCGTCACGGCCGAAGATACGCAGGAACAAGGCGCAGCGCCGGACGCGGAGGGTGACCCAGCGCCGGACGCGGTGGGTGACCCAGCGTCGGACGCGGAGGGTGACCCAGCGCCGGACCCATCGTCGGACGCAAGCCCCCTCCCCCGCGCGCCGGCGTTCGATATGCCCTGCGAGCCGACACCGGACTCAACGGACGACGGGCGTTGGTCTGTGTTCTTGGCAGAGCCAGGCCCAGACTCCGCCCGAACGCTGCGATTGCTGAACATTGGGCTGGACGCGTGTTCCGCTGCACGCTCCGGGTCCGAGGCCGAGGCGCTCGACCGCGCCGATGCGGGCGCGCTGGTACTGCGCGAGGCGAGCGCCCCAGACGTGCGGCGCCTGCACGCGCTCGTGTCCACGGCGGCGGGTGCGAAG
>CBDUJZ010000145.1:0-13196 GCA_965367675.1 uncultured Myxococcales bacterium
CGCGTCGGGCGTGGCGTTCGGAGTGAAACTTCGGCCGTCTGGGGCCGAAATCGGCGCGGCGACCCGCCGATCTCGACGGTCCCTCCAACATTACCCTCGGGCCGATCTCATCACCCTCGGGCAGGTTGGGAAGGGGGGAGGGGGAGCGGAGCCAGAACGGCTTCTAGCGCTTCGCCAGATCGAGCCCGCCCGTGTACGCGTAGCTCACGTAGTCGTCGTACGCGTACGATAACAAACCAAACGGCCCGCCGCCGCGGATCTTGTGCGACCCATCCTCCATCGGAATGTGCAGCACCACCCACGCCGTACCCGGCACCTCGATCGCGCCCGTCGCGTCCACCGGCACCCCATCCACCGTGATCGGGTTCCCCGACTGCGTCACCACGGTCACCCAATCCGCCGCGTACGTCGTCGGCACGATCATCGGGTAGTACGTCCGGAACTGCCGCTCCGGCGCCACCAAGAACATCGACGGGTCGCCAGCGTCCGCGCCCAACAACAGGCCCGTGCTCACCGAACCCGAGATCGCGCCCATGACCGCGAACGGCACCTCGCCCGACAGCCGGACGGGCGTGCGACTGCCGAACGCGCACGACTGACCACGCGCCAACCGGAACGTCTGGTCGTCCGTCCGCAGCTCGCGGCAGTCCGTCTCGCCAGGGAACGCCGGCCCCAACAAATCCAGCGTCGAGAAGCCGGAACTCATGTGAATGTCGGCGGCTTGGTCCGCCGCGACCACCTTCCAATACGTGGTCTCCGACGACGACGCCGGGTTGCGAAGCACAGCCGGCGCCAACACGTACGCGTCACCCCATGCATCCACCGGGAAAAGCTGTTCTTCCAGGTGGTCGCACGCGTCCATGCCCTGCGGAATGAATGTGCACTCATGGCCAGAGAAGACGGCGATCGGGTTGTTTGCGTGAATCACCGCGCCGGTCAGGTCGGGACCGTACGAACCGAACGCCGCCCCGGCCCGAAGGTGCAGCGACTCTTGCGCGTCCAACGACACGTACAATCGGTCATCGACGCGCTGGACACGGCCGCTGGTACCCAGCTCGACGTCCTGCCCCGGCGGCAAGTCGATGGACACGGCGGTGCCGTCAACGGTGCCGACGAGGCTCATCACGGCGGCTAGGCTTGCGCCTCCGGGGTCGGCCACCGTCGGCGCGCCCAGGTACACGTAGTCGGTGCCGAGCGCCGAAATGGGGAGAAGCAGGCTCGCGTCGTTGGTGAAGCTGTAGTTACAGCAGTACGGGCTGAACTGGTACGCGACCACGGGCGCCTCGGTGCGCACGCGCCACGCGTCGGCTTGCACCACCGTTTGCGTCGGCGAAGCCGGCACTTGGAACAACAACACGGCCATGCCGCTCGGCGGAATCTCGACGGCGGAGTCCGTGAAACCGGACGACACCACGTTGCCGGCCGCGTCGCGTGTCTCAGAGTAGACGGTCGCGGCGGTCTCGCCGATGGCGCCGATGGGCAGGGCCACCCGCACCTCGCCCGCGAGCACGGTTGGGTCTCCGTTGGGGTTGGTAACGGTTACGCCAACCGCGCGATCGGCCTGGGCGTTCGCCAGGACGACCGCGATGGGGGCGTCGGGCGTGCCGGTCGGGCCGAACGCCAGGTTCGGAAGCGCGACGGCCATGTAGTCGCACCCGACGTAGCTCTCTTGAAACGCGGAGTCGGCGCAGTCGCGCGGCACGCACAAGCCAGCGCCCACACAGCGGCCACCGTCGGGGCATTCGGGCAGGCCGGCCCACAAGCCCTCGGCGCCGCACACCTGCGGGTTCGTGCGGGACGCGCATCCGCGAGCCCCCAGCTCACAGCTGTCCGGCGGAGCGGTGCAGGCGCCGCGCACGCACGCCTCGGTGGGCGCGCACTCCGACGCCGTCCACAGCCCCGAAGCGTTGCAGAGTCGAAAACCGCCGTCCTCTAAGCACTCGCGTGCGCCGGGCTCGCAGGGCGGCTCGGCCACGTCGGCACAGCCGGTGTTGCAGTCGGGCCATGTGTCGTCGGGCACGTCGGCGGTGTCCTCGTCGACATCCTCCGGCAGCGCGACGTCTACTTCGGACGCGTCGTCTTCGGACGTGTCGTCGGTGTCTGGCGCTGCGGTGTCTTCGCCGCGGGTGCGGACGTCCGCTTCGGCCGCGGGGGCGTCGTCGCAGCCGCCGAGCGCGACGAGCAGCGCGAGTGCTGCACAGATGAAAGGCGCGCCGAAACGCACCGCGCGGGCGGAGGGGTTCGGGACATCAACCGGAGCAACAACATTCACAACAGCACCTGCGCAGCGAGTTAGGCCACACGGATGCGCCGCCAAAGCGGCTACGCAGGAGTGCGCTGCCTAGAAATCGAACTCTAGCGCCGTGTTCAACACGAAGATGTTCTGATTGTACACGCCCTCGGAGCTCGGCTGACGGCTCGGCGCCGCCGACTCTTCTTGCGTTCCGAGGTCTGTGGTGTCGCGCTCGAAGTAGATCACGTCGGTCGCGGTGAGCGCGAGGCCCATGAAGTCGGTGAGCTGGAACCGACCGCCGATGCCGACGGTGACCTTGTTAAAGTCCATGAGCGCGGGCTCGAGCGTCTCGTCGGGGATGGCGTTGGAGTCGTAACCGACGTCGAGCTGGAGCTCCACGCGGTCGCTCGCCCAGTAGCTGCCGGCGAGGCGCCAACCGAAGGCGTTGACCCAATCGCGGCGCAGGTTCTGCACCACGTTGTTGGCCTCGTTGATGAGCGCGCCGGTGTCATCGACGGCGCAGAACTCGTACGGGTCGGCGTCGCCCAGGAAGCCCGCATCGATGATGCACTGGTTTTGCATCCGGCTCCAACGGCTGATCTCGCCGCCGAATCGGACCTCGTAGTGCGGGCGCAGCTGGCCGTTCTCGTCGGGTGCCTCGTGGTTCTTCCGGAAGCGCGCGCCGTAGCGGATCACGTCGGGCAGTTGCTGCGTGATGACGATGTCGCTGGGCGTGCCATCGTTTGGCGGGAAGATGTTGGTGAGCTCGCCTTCGAGGGCCAACTTGCCGTTCAGGTTCGGGGCGCTCTGGTAGCTGAGGCCCACGAAGACCTCGTCATCGACGGCTTCCCAGAGGATGCCGGCGCCGATGCCGAGCGCGGTCTGGTTGGCCTCGATGCGGGAGCGGCCTTCGGAGTCGAGGTTGTCGGTACCGGTTGCCACGCGGGCGCGCACGGTATCGATCTCGTTCATGTACATGTTCGCGGCGAGACCGAGCGAGAGCCCGATGGACTCGATCTCGTAGCCGGCGCCGATACCGATCGCGAGCGTGCGGATGGTGCCCTCGATGACGTACCAACGGTTGGAGCCGTCGACGGCGCCGGGGTACCGCTCCGAGACCGCGCCCTCTTCCCAGACGGACTGGCCGCCAAAGGGAACGAAGAACGCGGCGCCGATGCCGAACGGGATGTCGGATCGAAAGTCGGTCGCGAAGCCCGCCATGGGCGAATACACGAGGTTCTTCACGCTGCCTTCGCCGCTGTTCGCAGCGATCCCCTCGGCGTCGTAGTTGCCGGGGCTGTCGATGGCCGACTCCGGGCGGTCGTATGACGCGCTGCGGTATGCCCACGCCACGTCGAGCGTCAACTGGTAACCGTCGATGCCTGCGAGGCCCGCCGGGTTGTAATACAGCGAGTAGGCGTTCTGCTCGGTCGCGTTGCCGTGGGTGCCGCCAAAGCGCGCAACGCCAATGCCGCTGGCAGCCGCCTGGGTAGCAGGCAACAGAAGCGCCGCACCGAGCGACATCGAAAGAAAACGGACCAGGGACTTACGATTCATATCGCCACGTTGGGAACGCGAATTCGAAACTGACGCAGTGTGTCATAACAAGCGCCCCTCGCTTGCAACGCAAATTCATGCACCGCACGCCGAAGGGTCATTTGATTGACTCTGTTCTGTTCTTCAGGTTTGTCGTAAGAACGTCAAGAGTTTGTGCCTTTCGGCATTCGACCCATGAGCCATATGCGTATCCATCGACTCGCCAACACGGCAGCCGCCCTCGGCACGTGTTTCGTCTTCGCGTCCACGTTCAATGCGTGTGCGTCGCCCGACGCCCTCGCCGAGCTCGACGAGTTCCGCGCGGCCGCGCTCGGCCGCGACGCCGGCGGACAGGACACCAGCACCGGCTGCTCCGAAGAACGTCCCACCCCAGACGGTGACTACTTCTGCGCGCTGTCGGCCTCCATCGGCCGCACGCTGCCGTTGTACATGAACGTGAACTTCGCGCTCGATGGGGACACCCTCACCGTCAACGCGCAGCCGCTCGTGCGTGAGTACACCGAAGAGAGCTCGCCGCCGGACGACGTCGAGCTCATGTCCAACCGCCGGGAGGCCGTCGGAGACCCGCTCGCAGAAGTCACCGCCGCTTACGGCAGCGACGGCTCCTTCGAGATCGTCTGGAACGACACCACAGTGCCCGGAGAGGCCAACCCCCTCACCTTCCGGGAGATCGGCGGTGACCTCATCCTCACCGGCACGTTCATCACCGATGGCGTCGCCGCGGGCGCCATGAGCGGCACGGTCACCCGACCCACCGCCCTGCCCCTCGCCGGCTCGACGTTCGCTTGCGAGCGCACCGACGCCCCCATCGAGATCGACCCCGTCTATTACAACGGTGACATCGTCACGATCACACCGTGTGCTGGCGAAGGCAGCGGCGAATAGCGTAGATCTCGGCCGCCGAGCGGCGGCCTGACCGCCGAAAATTGCGTGTCGCCCAAAAGTCACCGGCGACACGCAACAACGAACGGAAACTTGTGCTACCGTTCCCGGGCGCGCGCTCGCGCGCTGTCACTCCCCTACGAACACGGCACCATGTCTATGACCCGCGCCTTCTCGCGTCGTTTCCTCGTTTTGTCCGCCTCCCTCGCACTCGCCGCCACCGCGGCCTGCGGAGACGACACCCCTGACGATCCGCTCGAGGTCAACGGCTGTACCCTCGCGACCGCCACGGACATGACCGGCAGCGCCGCCGTGGACATCAGCGCCATCTCCGCCTGGTCGATCCCCCACGCCGCGTGCGTGATCGTCTCCCCCGGCACCACCGTCTCGTGGACCGGCAACTTCAGCGGTCACCCCATCGCGGGTGGCGAGACCGGCTCGGCCGACAGCGCCAGCCCCATCACGGTCGCGGGCCCCGGCTCCGGCAACGAGACCATCTCGGCCCTGCTGGAGACCGCCGGCGAGTACCCGTACTTCTGCATCTCGCACCTGCGCTCGATGCAAGGCGTAGTCTACGTACAGTAGTCCCCATGACGCGTGAGCGGCGCCGCGGCGCTGCTCGAACAGCGGTCGGTGTGCACGTCACATCGGCCGCTGTTGCGTCCGGCGTCACGTACCCAACCGGCGCGCGCTACGGGGCGAGCACCGCAAACGTGAGCGCCAGACCGATGCCGACCAACAGGCTCCACATGAGCCACTTGAAGCTCTTGTCGCCCGGTCCGCTGGCCTGCTGAAGGTTCCGACGAACGTCAACCAGGGTGCCGTGCGCCGACGACGCTTCCTGGGTCCCCTGCCGCTTCTTCCGTGGTTTCTGTCGACGAGCCATAGTCCAATACCGGATCACGAGATCAAAACTCAGGACGCACAGCGCCCAACGCTGGTGTATCCTAGCGACATCCCCTCCCGATGTCACAGCATTCTCAGTCACGTATTCTAACGGGCGCCCTGGCCGCGACCCCGACGGCTGCGTAGTATAGCCGCTCCGCACACCCCAAGCCGCGCGTTTATCGCCCCCATGGTCTACCCCGACAACAGCTCCGGATCACCGCGCGCGAACACGATCCTGCTCGGCGTGATCGCCACCATCCTCATCTGCTCCGCGCTCCGAGCCGCGCAGATGGTGTTCCTGCCGGTCGTGCTCGCCGCGTTCCTGGCCATGATGGTGCAACCGCCGATCGCGTTCCTGCACCGCTACATGCCCAAGTGGCTGAGCCGCGGCATCGTGCTGACCATCCTCGCCGCCGCGTTCTTCGGCGTCTGGGCGTTCCTGGCCACGAGCGTCACCGCACTCGCCGAGCGCGGGCCCGCGTACGTGGACCGACTGTTGGTGATCAGCGAACGCGGCCTGCACGTGCTCGACCGCTTTGGCATCCCGACCACCCGCGCCGAGCTGCCCCTCAACAGCCTGGCCGAGATGGGGCTCCAGCTGGTGAGCGCGAGCTTGGTGCCGATCATGAGCACGGTGGGCATCGCGACGCTCGTGGCCTTCATGCTCGTGCTCATGCTGCTCGAGGTCGAGAGCTTCCGCAGCAAGGTCCGCCGCGGCCTGCGCGATGAGGAGAGCGCCGAGTTCTTCGCGACCATGCACTCGGTCGCCAAGCACTTCCAGACCTTCTTCGTCGTCAAAACGCTGATCAGCCTGATCACGGGCATGTTCACCGCGCTGTTCACCTACGCGATGGGCATCGACTTCCCGTTCATCTGGGGCACGCTCGCGTTTCTGCTCAACTACATCCCCAACATCGGCTCGCTCATCGCCGTGCTGCCCCCCGTGCTGCTGGCGTTCATTCAGTTCGACGGCCCCGGACGCGCGTTCGGCACCATGGCCGGCCTGACGGCGGTGCAGATGGTGGTCGGCAACTTCTTCGACCCCCGCTGGCTCGGCCGCTCGCTGGCGCTGTCGCCGGTGGTGGTATTCGTGACGATGGTGTTCTGGGGCTGGCTCTGGGGCATCGCCGGCGTCTTCCTCGCCGTGCCGCTGACCATCCTCATGCGCATCGTCTTCGAGCACATCCCGGGCCTGCGATACGTGGCGCTGATGATGGGCGAGATCGACCGCACCGAGCAGACGGAGACAGGGCCGATCGATGACGAGGAGGTCCAGCTCGTGCTCTCGCAGACCGCGCCCATGGTCGCCATCGACCTCCCGCCGCGCGACTTCGACCGGGCCACGTCCGGACGTTAGAATCAAGGCGCGAAAGCCTGCGGGGCGCGCCACAACAACCGACCTCCGAGGACCGATTTGAACGCCAAACGTCGACTCGCGCTCGCGCTCACGCTCCTGGCCACCACCGCGTATTGCGGGGACGATGGGGCCGAGCCAGACAACGAAACCGACGCTGGTACAGACGCTTCAGTGGACGTTGATGTCGACGCCGCGGCCGACGTCGATGCCGCGGCCGACACCACGCAGGACGCTGATGACGCAGATGCGGACGCTGGCGATGGCCCCGACGCCGACGACGCGAGCGCCGATGTCCCGCTCGACGCCGACGACGCGGACACCGCAGACACCGCGCCGCTGCCCCCACTCGAAGCGCCGTTCATGCCCGCCGAGGTCACCGAGCCGTACGTCGACCGGCCGTTCCTGCAGGAGTGGAATCACACCACGCCCGAGGTCGATCCACGCGTCGGCGCGCTGGTCGACGTGGTGCTCCCGCCCAACGGCTTCGGCGACTGGCCCGACCCCATCCAGGTGACCCCGCGAGGCCCCGTCCGCGACCACGGCGAGCCGCTCGATATTCTAGAGCCCGCCGAGGGCGAGAGCGGTGTTTTCGCGGCGGGCACGGCAGACGAGGCCGGCGAAGGCAGCCTCGTCCTGGTCACCGCCGACCGCGTGTATCAGCTCACAGACGGCGGCGACGCGGTGCTTTCGCACGACGCGCCCGAGGGCGTCACCATCCGCCGCGCCACGCAGGGCGGCGACGGCGTGTGGTTGCTCACCAGCGCGGGCCTCGCGGACGCGCGGGGCACCACCGTCGACTGGGCCGTGCTCGAGGCGCCCACCGGTGCATCCATCGACGCCATCGCCCAAGACGGCGTGCAAGTGGTGGTCGCGACCGACGGCGCCGTGGCCGGCTGGCCCGTCGACAGCGTCGGCGTCGGCGACCCCAACTGGGAGCTCGACCTCGGCGACGTGCAAATCGAAGCGCTGGTGCTCAATGTGCAGCTCCCGCAGCCCCTCGACGTCGTCGTGCTTCACGACCGTGGCGCTACCGGGCTGATGCTGCCGGAGTCTGGTCCCGAGGTGGTCGACGTGCCCCTGTTCGCCGCCGATCGCGTGCCTTTGCGCGGCGCTGTCGAGGTGGTCCGCACCGGCGATGGCGGCTTCATCGCAGTCGGTCCCGAAGGCGCGTGGCGCATCATGGACCGGGGCGACGGACCGGAGTGGCGCGTCTATCCGGCGGAGCGCTGGCTGCCCAACGAAGACGTCCGCGGGGTGGCCACCTACGCTCGCGACGCCCGCTCCGACGTGTATTTCGCCACCGCCGGCGGCTACGCCTACGTGTCCACAACGATGATGACGCTGGAGCAGAAGATGGCGTACTTCGTGGACCGCGTGGTGGCGCGTCACGACCGCGACGGCGCTGTAGCGGACTCGCGTTTGCCCGTCCGCGGCGACCTGTCTTCAAGCATCCCGTGGGACTCGGACAACGACGGCGGTTGGACATGCTACTGGGTGCTCGCGGAGTGCAGCCGCTGGGTGGAGACGGGCGCCGAGGACGCACGGGCGAACTTCGACCGGTCGCTGGAGCGCATGTTGTCGTTCCAGACGCTCACCGGCACGGAGCACTTTTTGGCGCGCGCGGTCATCCGCCGCGAAGGCTGCATGCTCGACGACTGCGACGATCCGGATGACGGCGAGTGGTTCTTATCGCCCGACGAGGCGTGGTGGGTCAAAGGCGACACGTCGAACGACGAGGTCATCTCGCACATGTTCATGATGGGCCCAGCGTACGACTGGTGCGCGACGCCGGAGCAGCAGACCGCCATCGAGCAGCACGTGACGAACATCGTCGGCGGCATGATCGACAACGGTTGGCAGCTGATCGACATCGACGGTGAACCCACGCGATACGGGCAGTTCGACCCGTTCTACGTGAACCAAAGCCTCGCCGGCATGGCGACCGACGGCGGCCGACGTTCCGCGGCGGCGCTCGGCATGGCCACGCTGGCCTACCATGTGAGCGGTGACGAGCGCTTTTTGGAGGCGAAACAAACACTGATGGACGAGCACCACTACCACGAGAACGCGGTGCGCGAGGCGGAGTACCCGGTGCGCTGGGGCCGCTACAGTTTCGATAACAATGAGCTGTCGACCCAAGCGTGGATGGCGCTGCTGCGTTACGAAACAGACCCCGCGCTGATGGCGCTGTGGCTGGACGGCTGGAGCCGCACGTTCGCTGGCCTAGTCGAACAGCAGGGCGCGATGTGGAACGTGGCCGATCACATGCTCGGCGGCGACACGGCGACCACGCCCGAGGACCTGAACGCGATCGTGCGCTGGCTGCGTTTGACGCCCATGGACTTCATTCGGTGGAACATTCACAACAGCCACCGCCGCGACTTGATCGCGCCGCCGTCGCAGTACGAGGACATCGGCCGCCAGCGCAGCGACCACCGGCCGATCCCTTACGACGAGCGGGTGAACGAGCGCTGGAACGCGGACCAATACCGGGTCGACCGGGGCTTCAACGGCACGGTCGAGATGGACGGCGCAGACGTGCTCGCGCCCTACTGGCTAGCGCGGCGCTACGGCCTGATCGTCGCGGACGAGTAGCGTTACGAAGCGCAAACAAACATCGTCCTCGGCGGGCATCCAGAACCGAAACATGGAGGGTTCCGAAGACGTGGCGCTGCCGAGCGTCGCGTACCTTCCCGGGTATTCGCCGAGACCGGAAGAAACAAACATCGGAGAGCCGCCGGCGTTTGTGCTTGGCGGTGGGCTCGACGGTGCTGCCGACGGTGCTGCCGACCGTGCTGCCGACCGTGCTGCCGACCGTGCTGGCGACCGCGCTGGCGATGGGCCGACGATCAACCCCGTGTTCGGGCGGGCGTGCCAGTTGTTTGACGCCGGGTTCTACTGGGAGTCGCACGAGCTGTGGGAGGCGCTATGGCACCGCGTTCCCCGCGACAGCGCGGAGGCGGCGCTGCTGCGTGGGTTGATCGTGCTCGCGGCCGCCGCGGTCAAAGTCCGTCAGCGCAGGACTTCGCGGGTGGCGGCGATGGCGGACCGGGCTGCCGGACTCCTCGAGAGCGCAGCAAACGTGGGGCAGCAGGTCGACCTGGGCGCCGTTCGAGGCGCGTGTGCGTTCTTGCGAAGCCCCGCTGCAGAGCAGGCGGGCGAGCCAACATTGGCCGTACAGGTCGTGTACGCGGCGCCCATCACGCGGCGCCGCTGACCGGTCTGTTGCTGAACCGATAGGGGGTGCGGGGAGCAGACGGGCGGGGAGGCAGGTGCTGCGGAAGTGCCCGTCGAAAGTGCCCGTCGAAAGTGCCTGTCGCATAAGGCCCAACGATAGGAGATCTACAACCGAACATGGTGTTCAAGAAATCACTTGTTCACCTGTATACCGGCCGTTACGTTGGGTTTAGTCGACCTCGGTCGAGGTCGTTCGCCCTCACCGTTCAGCTTTCATCGCGGAAGCTGACGCCAACATATCATCGGTCAGTCGCTTGACCGATTGCAGACGTGGATTCGTGCAATGAGACGGACTCAGCATATCGTCGTGGGCGCAGGTCTTGCCGGCTTGGTGTCGGCGCATTTTCTGCGCAGCCAGTCAGTGTTGGTGCTCGATCCAAGCCCCGGCGGCTACAAGATCGGCGAGTCGCTGATCCCTGAGGTGTTCCGCCACCCCGAGCTTGAGGCGTTGCTGCCGAAGGTGATGGCGCTGCCGTCCTACGTCCGGAAGTGGGGGACTACATTCGTGGGTCCCGACTCCGTTGTGGCGTTCCCGCTCGGGGAGTCCGAGGCGGCGCGGGCGTGTCACGTGTTCCGCCCGGAGCTTGAGGCGATGCTGGCAGAGACGTGGGGAATCGAGGTCGAGCGCGCGGCGGTGACCGGCATCGACCTGGAGGCGCGGGTTGTGCACACCACGATCGGCGACATCGCGTTCTCCGGGCTGTTGATCGACTGTTCGGGCCCCGCGATGGTGGTGGCTTCGTTGCTGGGCGAGGTGAGCGACGTACATCCCGTGCACGCGCGGTGGCGCTACTTTGATGTGACCGGCGACAACCCCGGCGCCTTCGCCGAGGGCCTCGAAGCGAGGGACCTCAAGCTGGCGCATTTTGATGCGCGTCAGGGTGAGGTCGTCCCGATGTCGCCCGAGGCCGATTGGAGCGCCGCGGAGACGACGATTCTCTCGCGGGCACAGAACGGCGTCTGGTCTTGGCAGATCCCGCTGTATGGCGGCACCGTGGTGAGCGTTGGTGTGGTGTCGCGGCATGGGCCGGTCACCGAGGAGCTGTACGACGAGGTCGTGGAGACGCAGACCACCAAGTGTTTCGCCATTCGTCCCCGACCGCTCGGCGATCAACCGCTCGACCGGGTGCACGTGCGCAGTGGGTTCGCGCGGAAGGCCAAGCGCGCGGCGGGCGAGCAGTTTGTGCTGATGAGCGACGCGTTCGCGTTCAGCGATCCGGTGTACTCGGTGGGCGCCGGAGTCGCGGTGAACCAGGCCGTTCGACTGGCGACGCAGCTGCTCGACGGCGGCTGGAACGCTGAGGTCGCGGCGGGCTTTTCGGAGGACGCCGAGCGCATGTACGAGCGCGCCACGGAGGCGTTCTCGCTGTGGTACGCGGACGAAACGAAGCACTGGTCCCAGGCCGACACGCAGGTACAAGACACGATGCTCAACGGCGGCTTGTTCGCCGAGAGCCTGGTGCGAGAGTATGGAATACGGCTCAACGACGCGGATCTGGCCAGCCACGCTGACCCGTTCCAACGCATCGCCGGCGCGGCGCCGTTGGACCAGGCGCTGGCCACCGCGTTCCAAGCCATGGGCGCGCCGTGGGAGATTCACAATCCTGTCACCTGCGCGGGCGGCGTGCGGTTGGCGGTCCAACACCGGCAGTATGGTGAGTTGCTGGTGCTGTTGCACCACACCGAGGGCGCGGCGCGGGGGGTTGTCAGTAATGGACCGCTCTCGGTTTCGTACATGTCCCCCGACACACCGTGGCCCCGCGAAGAGCTCACAGGAATCTGCGGCGCCGTGCTGTCAGGCGCCGCGGCGCAGAGCGACCGTTGGCACGAGCTGCTCATGGAGTGCCGCTAGCCCGTCTGTTCGGGCGCCGTGCGGCCTCTGAGCGGCGTGCTGTATTCGAGTCGAATACACTTCGGGGTGCCGTGAGCTTGATCCGTGCGCGCAACGCACCATCATGGTCGAACTCCCAATGAGGCTCCCATGATGCACCGCAATCGACCCACGCCCCACACCAGCCCTTCGCTCCGTCGACTCGCCCGGCCTATCGCCCTCACGGCGCTGCTGGCTGGCTCTGTCTTGGCCAGCACGGTTTTCACCGCCTGTGTTCCCGGCGCCGAGCCGGCAGACGGCATGGACGCGGCGCTTCGCAAGGAGACGGCGCCGGGACCGTTCTGCGGCAACAACCGGGTGGAGTGGCAGGACGGCGGCGCTGAGCTGTGCGACGGCGCGGACCTCAACGGCGAGACGTGCGACTCGCTCGGCTACGAGGCCGGAACGCTCGGCTGCAGCACCGAGTGTTCAGCGTTCGACGTGAGCGCGTGTCTCGGCGAAGGCGTGTGCGGCAACGGCATCACGGACACCGGCGAGGAGTGTGACGACGGCCTTGAGCCGAGCCAAGTCTGCGACGTTTACGATGAGAGCTGCTTCGTGTGTACGTCGGAGTGCACGCTGGCCGACGGCGCGGTGCGCACCTGCGGGGATGGCGTGCGCGACGTGGACCGCGTGTCTGGCTCCACGGTCGAAGTCTGCGACGGCGCGGACGTGAGCGGCACCACCTGCGAGGACCTCGGCTTCCCCGACGGCGGCGTGCTCGGCTGCCAAGACGACTGCGGCAACTACGACCTGACCGGCTGCCTGGGCGACCAGTGCGGTGACGGCGTGGTGGGCGACGACGAGGTGTGCGAGCCAGAGGCGGGCTACAACGGCGACTGCCCGTACGGCGACACGTCCTGCACGTTGTGCAGCTGGGAGTGCATCTTGGTCGACGGCGAAACCAGCTACTGCGGCGACGGCCAAGTCGACTGGCAAAACGACGAGACCTGCGAGCTCGGACAGACCTACATCTCGGCCTGCAGCGGCGAGACGATGCAATGCGACTCGAACTGCCGCTGGGAAGAGGACGAATGCGTCGGCGACGATGTGAACTTCGCCGACGGTGACCCGGACGCCGGACCGAGCGACGTGGACCTAGACGCGGAAGACGTAGACCTAGACGCGGAAGACGTGGACCTAGACGCGGAAGACGTGGACCTAGACGCGGA
>CBDUJZ010000146.1:0-13152 GCA_965367675.1 uncultured Myxococcales bacterium
CTACTCCGCCAGCCGCTCAACCAACGCGGTCATCGCCTCGTGCACCGCCGGCGCTTGTGCCTCGGCCAACAATCCCCGCGCGTCCGCCAACGCCTGCGCGTGATAGCCGCAGCTCGCGCGCAGCTCCGCCAGCATGGCGTGCAGGAAGCCCGCGACGACCGGCGGGTGGCCGTCGGTGCAGCGCTCTACCACTGCGGCGACATCGTCGAGTGGCGGGCGGAAGAAGGCGGTGGCGCGGGTGGGGAGGGCCGACTGGGCGGCGTCGAGGTACGCGCGGCAGGTGTCGAGTTCCGGATGTTTGCTTTGTAACAGCGCGGTCGTCCACGCTTCGAGCATCACCGGCAGACCGGTGGCTCGGGTGGCGAACTCGGCGAACTGATCGGCGTCGGGGTGCGGCGCGACTTGATGTTGCAGCGAGCCCGTCAGGCGCTCACTAAACGGTGTTTCGCGAGCGGCGAAGAACGGTAGCAAGTCGAACGGGTCGCGCGCTTGCGGCGACAGCCGGCCCCACTCCAGGCGGGTGCTGTCGCCCGGCTGCAGGCGCTCGTCGATGTCCACAAAGTGCTCGCTGCGGGCGCCCACAAATTGCGCAACTGGCGCGCGGAACTCCAGCAGCGGGCGCAGGTCTGTGGTGTGCGGCAACGTGCCGGGGAACGCTGCGCGGAACCCCTCGTCGGACGCCACCTGCAGCGCCAACACCCGCTCCAGCGAGGTGAGCTGCAGGCCCGCGTTGTCGTACGCCTGCATCTGCTCCTGCAGCCACGGTTGCTGCAGCGCCTCGTCGAGCGCCTGCAGGTCGAACTCCGTGGGCTCCAGCGTGCCGATCAACAACAAGTCTACGCCCTGCGGCCACCACACCGTGACATGCGGAAACACGCTCGCGAACGTGTTCATCACGATCTCCACCGTCGTGTCGTCCATCGAGTACACGTGCATCCACTGGGCGAAGATGCCGCGCTCGGCCAGCCGCTCGCGTGCCGCCACAAAGAACTCGCGGGAGAACAGCGCCGCGTTGCCGGCGATCCAGGGGTTCGACGGCTGATTCACGATCACATCCCACCGCTGCGGGCTGCGCTCGAGCCACTCGCGGGCGTCGGCCTCGTGAAGCGTCACGTTCGGCAACGCGCTCACGTTGTGATTCACGTGGTCAAAGAACCGGCTGCCCTCGATGACGCCACGGCTGAGCTCTGCCGAGGTCACCTGCGCGCCCTCGTGCATCGCCGCGCTACCGACCGTCACGCCCGAGCCGAGACCGACAACAAACACGTCCTCGGCGGGCTCGCCGTGCCACGCGCGAAACAACAACAACGGCAGGTGGGCGACCATGCGCTGGGTCGGCAGATCCTCGGCGTCTGACGCGTCGGTCTTGCCGTTTACTTTCATGAAACGCAGGCCCTCGCGGCTCTCGAGCACAATGACCGAGTCCGCCGCGCCGTCCTGCTGCCACAGCGCCACCGAGCGCGCGCGGCTCTCTTGGAACTCCGCGAACGAGGCGCCAGCTTCGAGCGTCCAGCGTCGGAACCCGCCGCTGTGCATCGTGCTACCGCTCCAGTCGGGCAGCAGGCTGGCGACCAGGCCGAGCGTGACCGCGATCGCGATGGCCCGGCGCGTCCAGGCGCGCGAGGCGCCCGCGCGCGAAGCCAACACCGACGCCAACGCCAAGCCGATCACGCCGACCGTGACCGTGTGCCGCAGGCCGATCAACGGCATGAGCACAAACGTGGCCAGCATGGGCCCGATCACGTTGCCGAGCGTGTTGGCGGTAAACAATGTGCCCACGCTGCTGCCGATGCGGTCGAAACGACGCGCGTACACATGCGTGGCGATCGGCAGCGCGGCGCCGGTGACCACCGTAAGCGGGAACATCCACGCGAACGCCAGCGCGGCCTGACACGCCAAGTACACCGGGTACACATGCGGCCGCCGCTCGAGCGCCTGCGCGATGCGAAACTGCCAGTACGGCAGGTGTTCGTAGAACGGAATCTGGATGACCAACAGCAGCGCCGCCAGCAGCAGCGCGCGGCTGAACAGCTCGGCTTCGCGCCCGTGAAAACGCCGCAGCAGCGTGGGCACAAACAGCGAGCCCACCGCGATGCCGCCGATGAACGTGGACAGCATGAGCGTGAACGCTTGGGCCGAGCTGCCGAACACCATCGCGAAGATGCGCGTCCAGGACACTTCCATGGTCAGCGTGGCCCAGCCCATGACGAACGCGGCGGCGAGCACGGCGTTCCGGCCTGTCGTTGTGGCGCCCTGTACGTCGCCCTGTACGTCGCCCGGTTCGTCGCCCGGGGAGGCGGCGGGCGAATCTCCGTTTTCGTGCTCCAGTTCCTCGTCCTGCTCCGGGGCCAGCTCAGGTGACCGCGTCACCACAAACGCGATCAGCGCGACGATCGCGACCAGCAGGTTCACCACGCCCGCGCCGCGCACGGCGGCGAGGGTGCCGAAGCGCGGTACCAGGAACATGCCGGCCGAGAACGCGCCCAGCGCCGCGCCCACGGTGTTGACCAGGTAGAACCGCGCGACGGTGTTGCCGAGCTGGTCCATCGATGTGGCGACGTAGCGAATCAGCGCCGGCAGGGTGCCGCCCATCGCGATGGTGGGCAGCAGCACGAACATGCCGGCGCTGAGCATCTTGGCGCCTACGGTCAGGCTGCCGGGCGGCGCGTCGCCCACGAGGGCGATGTACAGGTGGCCGACGCCGAGTCGAATCTCGGGCGAGAGCAGGCCGTACACGCCGATGACGACCTCGAGCGCGGCGTACAGCAGCAGCGACTTGCCGGGGGCGCGGTCGACCAGCCGTCCGAACAGGCTGTTGCCGATGGCGAGGCCGCCGAGGAAGCCGGCGAGCACGATGGCGTGGGCGTGGGCGGAGGCGCCGAGGAAGACGCCGATGAGGCGGGCCCAGACGACCTCGTACACGAGCCCACAGGCGCCGCTGGCGACCATACAGGCGGCAAGCACCGGCAGGAGCCAGCGCGGGTGGCCGTTGGTGTTCACGCTAAATTCGTCTCCAATATCAGGAGGTTAGCGCGACTCAGGGCTCGAGTGCTGGCGAGGTCACGATGCCGCGGCACAGCAGGTCGACCAGGATGCCGGCGGTCTCATCGGAGGGCAGGCCCACGATGTCGATGAGATCGGCGAAGGACACGTTGCCGTCGATGTTTTGCAGCACGAAGGCGGCTTGCGCGGACAGGTCGGGTGCCACGTCGGTGTTGGCGACGTAGGGCGACTCGTCGACGAGCCAGCTGAGGCGTTCGGCGGCGGTCAGGGACTCGTCGGCGAGGCGTGCGGAGGCGCTGCTCTCGGTGGGCGTGTTGTTGCGTGGGAACACGCCGGAGGTGTCTGCGGACTCGCTCGGCGTGACCGCGGGGCGGTTGCCGGACGAGGCGGCGGGGCGGCTCCCGGAGGCGCTGACCGGGATGGGCGGCGGGCGCACGGCGGACGGCTGGTCCCCGCTCTCCGTGGCGCGGAACGTCACCGGCTGGCTCCCGCTCTGGGCGCTGCGGAACGCACCGCTGACGACCATATTTCCGTGGGGCGTCGTGGTGCTGCGCGCGACCGGGAAGGAGTCGGAGACGGCCATCTCGATGGGCTCGGCTTGCAGCGCGTCGACCATGGCCTGCAGCTCAGCGGTCTCCGCTTCGGACTCCCGCAGTCGCCCTTCGGCGGCGGAGAGTTTCACACGGTGGCTGTCCAGTTCGCGCTGCAACGCGTCGACCTGACCATTCTGGTCTCGGAGCTCGGCGACGGTCTGGTTGAGGCTCTCAAGCTCGGCGTCTCGGGTGGCGAGGCGCGACTCGAAGCTGGTCCGCTCGTTGGCGAATTTCTTGGCCGCGGCGCGCTCGGCGGCGAGCTCCTTCTTGGCCTTGGACAGGTTCTCGGAGTCGCCTCGGGACACATCGGCGAGGCGAAGTTCGCGGGCGGCGACCTCCTGCTCCAGCGCGGCGATGGCAGCGTCCTTTTCAGCGAGCAGACGCTCGGCTTGGCCGGCGGCCTTCATCTCGTTCTGCGCGTCCTCCAGCTGGGCGCGAAGATCGGCGACGAGAGTCTCTTGCGCGACGATTTCATCACGCGCGGCCTCGAGCTCTCCGAGCGCAGACTCTGCGACCTCGTGCGTCTCTTGGAAGGTCGCTTCTCGGGTGGCGAGCTGGGCTTCGAGTTCACGCTTGGTGGTCTCAAACTCGGCGCGCTCTTCGGCGATGGCGTCGATCTGGCGCTGCAGCTCTTCGCTGGCGACCTTCTGGGCGTCGAGGTCGTTCACGACGGTCGCCATCTCGGTGCGCATGGCGTTGCGCGCGGCCTGAGAGTCAGCGAGCGCGTCCTGCGCAGCGGTGATCTTGGCGTCGGCTTCGGCGGCGACGGTCACCAGGTCGGTGGCGATGCGCTCGACCTCAGCCGCGCGGTCGTTGGCGTCCTTCTCGAGCTCAGCGATCGTCTGCTCGAGCGCGGACACCGAGTGCTGCAGCACGTCGTTGGCGTCGGCGAGTGACGCGCGCGCGGACTCGATCTCGGCGGCGTGCGCCTCAGCGGCGGCCAGCGCTTCGCGGGCGATCTTGAGCTCTACATCCTGCGTCGCGATCGTCTCGGTGAGCTTCTTCTGCTCGGCGGCGGCGGACTCGACGAGCGCCTTGTGCTCGGCGGCGGCTTCCTCGGCGGTGGCTTGGGCCTCGGCGAGCGCGTTCTCCGCAGCCGCGGCACGCTCCTTCTCCTTCTCAAGCTGCGTGCGCGTCTTCGCGAGCGCGCTGGACTCGGCCTTGAGCGACTCGCTGGCGGCGTCGAGCGCTTGCTGCACCTCTTCGAGTTGGCCCACGGTGCTGTCGCGCTCACCGGTCAGCCGGCGCACATCTTCGTTGAGCTTCTTCTCGACGGCCTTGGCCTCGGCCAGGCGCAGCTCAAGCTCGGCACCTTGATGCTCGCGCTGCCGCTTGAAACGCTCCAGGTCGCGCCGCTCGTTGTCGAGCGACTTGAGCCGTCGTTCCAGGTCGAGCGCGTGCTCGTTGGCGTCGATGAGTTCTTTATCTTTGGCGGCGACGGCGGACTTGAGCGCGAGCGACTCGTCTCCAGCGGCGGCCAGCTGTTGGTCCAGCTCCTCGGCCCGCTGGTTGGCGGCCTCGGACACGTTCCGCAGGCGCTCCAGGGCGCCGCGAGCGATGAAACGGGCCTGCTTGTCCGCCGACTGCAGCTCGGCCGCGTCGTCATCGACCACCACCAAAAAATCGCCCGTGGCGGGCACGTGATTGGCGGACTCACCGTCACGAATCAGCTGACGCAGCTCCTCTACCAGTCGGGCCGCGCGGACGTTTCCGGGGTCGACTTCGAGGACTTTGTTCCACTTTACGAGCGCACCTGGAAAGTCGCCTGCATCGAGTGCGTTCAGACCCTGCTCAAGGAGGGACTCTACGGACTTCATACCAGACTGAGCCATCGCTACATTCCGCTTTCGGGGTGTGCTGCATCGACACGGTCGCGGAGGAGCGCGACCAACACATGCACGTCGAATCTGATGCAAGGTAACGGAACGAAGCCGCCGCGACCAGTTTTTCAGCGTCACCCGCGCCAAGACCCGTCCCCGCGATTCCATAGTGTTTCCGTAGCTTTCGCGATGGACGTGCGACCAAGTCACACCTCGGCGGCGGTCGACCTACAGGCGTACACCAACCCCGACCTACCCCGTGCCAAACGCCCCCACCTGCGCTATGCAGCGCTCACCTAGGAGGCCCAATGAAGACCCTGTTTAAGAACGCTACCGTCGTCACCCCAGAAGGCACCGAGCGACGCTCCGTGCTCATCGATGGACACACCATCGTCGATGTCGACGCCACCTCTGCCACCGGCGTGGATCGCACCATCGACGCTCAGGGCCTGCATTTGCTGCCCGGCGTGGTCGACGACCAAGTCCACTTCCGCGACCCCGGTCTGACCCACAAAGAGGACCTCTACACCGCCTCGCGGGCGTGCGCGAAGGGCGGCGTGACCTCCTTCCTGGAGATGCCGAACACCACGCCGAACACGATCTCGCAGGCCGCGCTGGAGCAAAAGCTCGCGCTCGCTTCGCATAAATCGATCGTCAACTACGGCTTCTACATCGGCGCCACGCCCTTCAATACCGACCAACTCAAGCACGCGCACCGCACCCCAGGCATCAAGATCTTCATCGGCTCCTCCACCGGAAATCTGCTGGTCGACGAGCAAGAAGCGCTCGAAAAGATCTTCGCCGAGACCACGTTGGGCATCACGGCGCACTGCGAAGACGAGGCGACGATCCTCGCGAACCGCGAGCGCATCGGCCCCAACCCCACCCTGGAAGACCACTCGCGCATCCGCGACGTCAAAGCCGCCGTGGTCGCCACCAAGCGCGCGATGGACCTCGCGTTCCGGCACAACCACCGCTTCCACGTGCTGCACACGTCGACCGGCGACGAGACCGAGCTGCTCGCCGACCACCGCAACCTGATCACCGCCGAGGCGTGTCCGCACCACCTGTTCTTCGACGTGCGCGACTACGCGACGCTGGGGACCAAGGTGCAGATGAACCCGTCCATCAAGTACGCCGAGGACCGCGAGCGGCTGTGGGCTGCCCTGCTCGACGGACGCATTCAGGTGATCGCCACCGACCACGCCCCGCACACGCTGGCCGAGAAGTCCCAGCCGTACCCGAAGTCGCCGAGCGGCCTGCCAGCGGTGGAAAACTCACTGGCGCTGATGCTGAACCAGGTGAACGCCGGACGCTGCACGCTCGACCAAGTGGTGTCGTGGATGTGCGATGCGCCCGCGCGGGTCTGGGACATGGTCAACAAGGGCCGCCTGGCGCCCGGCTACGACGCCGACTTGGTGCTCGTGGACATGAACAAGACGCAGACGGTGCGCGACGAAGACCAAGAGACCAAGTGCGGCTGGACGCCGTGGCACGGCACCTCGCTCAAAGGCTGGCCGGTGGCCACCTGGGTCATGGGCCGGCAGGTGTTTGGCGACGGACGCATCGATGATAGCGGGCGCGGCAGCGAGATCG
The DNA here is from genome assembly GCA_965367675.1 of uncultured Myxococcales bacterium. Classification (GTDB taxonomy): domain Bacteria; phylum Myxococcota_A; class Bradymonadia; order REDH01; family REDH01; genus CBDUJZ01. Next base: position 7,013 of record CBDUJZ010000146.1, read on the forward strand.
TGTATGACCACGGTCGCGGCGGATACTGGGCGACACAGGACAACGCATGAACACGTTCGGAAAGCGCTTTCGCATCACCACTTGGGGCGAGTCCCACGGCCCAGCGCTCGGCGCTGTCGTCGACGGGTGCCCTCCTGGGCTTGAGCTCTCGGAGGCCGACCTGCAGCCAGCGCTCGACCGCCGGCGACCAGGCCAAAGCCGCCTCGTGACCCCGCGCAACGAGAAGGACCAAGTACGGATCCTGTCGGGCGTGATCGAGGGGCGCACCACCGGCACGCCGATCGCGCTGCACATCAACAACGGCGACGTCGATTCGTCCAAGTACGACGACCTGCGCGACCTGTATCGCCCGTCGCACGCCGACTACACCTACGACGCCAAGTACGGCATCCGCGACTGGCGCGGCGGGGGTCGCGCGAGCGCGCGTGAGACAGCAGCACGCGTGGCGGCCGGCGCGATCGCCGAGAAGATTCTGGCGGCGCAGGGCGTAGAGATCGTGGCGTGGGTGAGCGACGTGGGCGCCTTCGGCAGCGAAGTCGACGGCGCCACGGTCACGCGCGCGGACGTGGAAAGTAACGAGGTACGGTGCCCCGATACCGCGGCCGCCGACCGCATGCGCACCCATATTCAAGATGTGCGCCGTGAGAAGGACTCCGTGGGCGGCTGCGTGCGCTGCGTGATCCGCAACGTGCCGGCCGGCTGGGGCGACCCCGTATTTGGCAAGCTCGATGCGCTGCTCGCCAGCGCCATGATCGGGCTCCCGGCGGCGAAGGCGTTCGAGCTCGGCAGCGGGTTCGCCGGCACGATGATGCGCGGCAGCGCCCACAACGACCCGTTCCGCATGCAGGACGGTGAGGTGCGCACCACGCAGAACTACTCCGGTGGCGTGCAAGGCGGCATCACCAACGGCGAGACGCTCGAGTTCCGGGTCGGGTTCAAGCCGGTGGCGACCATCTTCCAGAGCCAGCAAACGGTGACGTCCGAAGGCGAGGAAGTGGATTTCTCGGCGCGCGGCCGCCACGACCCCTGTGTGTTGCCGCGCGCGGTGCCGATCGTTGAGGCGATGGCGGCGCTCGTGTTGGTGGACGCGATGATGGGGCAGCGGTCCCTTCGACTCTGCTCAGGGCAGGCCCCCTCGGAATGATGGCTCAGGGCAGGCCCCCTCGACTTCGCTCAGGGCAGGCCCCCTCGACTTCGCTCAGGGCAGGCCTACGCGCGCAGCCTGGCCCCTCACCAACCCTTCCTGAGCGGGACCAACCCTTCCTGAGCGAAACCAACCCTTCCTGAGCGAAGTCGAAGGATGGCGTTGCCCACTGAATGAACCGTCATTCACCTTGACGACTGAATCGCCGTTCATTACCGCTGTGGGGCCCTGGCGCGATCTGGGGCGTATGGTCCCGATTCGATCCACTGGTCCCTGACTGCAGTGTCTCGCGAGAAGACTTCAGAAAAGCGGCAGCGCATCTTGGCGGCAGCGCTCAAGGTGTTTGCCCAGCGCGGGTTTTACAACGCGAAGGTGTCTGAAGTGGCGCGCGAGGCGCAGGTCGCTGACGGTACGATCTACCTGTATTTCAAGAACAAGGACGATCTTCTGATCTCTTTGTTTGAGGATCGGATGGACTTCTTGATCCACCGTCTTCACGAGGTGTTGGCGCAGGTGGATGGTCCTCCGTTGACGCGGGTACAGGCGGTGATTCGGGCGCATCTCCAGATCGCGGAACGCTGGCCAGATCTGGCCGAGTTCATTACTGTGGAGCTGCGTCAGAGCAGTAAGTTTGTGAAGGAGTACGAGAACCCCAAGTTCTCGGAATATTTGAAGATTCTCCGTGATTTAATCGCGGAAGGTCAGAAGGACGGAAGTATTCGTTCTGACTTGGACTCGCGCTTGGTCGCGCGTTCGATTTTCGGTGCGCTGGACGAGGCGCTGCTGACGTTGGTGCTGGCGGGGCGAAATTGCTCCGAGACCCTGGCGCGCACGGCAACACAACTTACGGCCCTGTTCTGCGACGGCATCGCCGTCCGCTGACCGCACGATTTTAGCCCGCAGGAGTTCGCACGCGGACTCCGACCTTTCCCAACCCCCGCCGCCCTGCGGCCCCTCGAAGGAGAACATCATGAAGGTGATGGCCACCGTGAAGCGAGCGATCGACCCCGATGTGAAGGTCAAGCTCAAGGACGGACAGCTCGACCTGAGCAACGTCGAATACATCTTGAACTACTTCGACGAGATCGGAGTGGAAGAAGCGATCCGTCTGAAGGACGCCGGCATCGCCACGGAAGTGGTTGTGGTGAGCGTGGGTTCGGAAGACTCGCAGAAGGAGCTCCGCAACGCGCTTGCGATGGGCGCCGACCGCGCGATCCTGGTGACCGTGGACGACGATGAGCTCGACACCCTCGCGGTGGCGCAGATCCTCGCGGCCGTGGTCGAGAAGGAAGAGCCGGACCTGGTCCTGATGGGCAAGCTCTCGGTCGACTCGGAGAACAACCAGGTCGGTCAGATGCTGGCGCAGCTTTGCGACATGCCTCAGGGCACGTTCGCGCACAGCCTGGCGGTCGCCGACGGCTGGGCGACGGTCGGTCGCGAGGTCGACGGTGGTACGGCGGACGTGAAGATCAAGCTCCCGGCGATCGTGACCGCGGACCTTCGTCTGAACGAGCCCCGTTACGCGTCGCTCCCGGGCATCATGAAGGCGAAGAAGAAGCCTCTTGAGATCATCCCGGCGGACGACCTCGACGTGGAGTTCGAGGCGCAGGTCTCGACGTTCGGTTACGAGCTTCCGCCCGAGCGTAAGGCCGGCGAGATGGTCGCCGACGTGGACGCGCTGGTGGACAAGCTGAAGAACGAAGCGAAGGTCCTCTAGACCGCCCTTTCCAACCCATTCCAAACGGAGAACCCTCATGAGCACGATTCTTGTCGTCGCTGAGCACCTCGAAGGAAAGCTGAAGGGCGCCACCCTGAACGCCGTCGCGTGTGCCAACGAAATTGCTTCCGCCGAAGACCTTGAGGTCGTCGGTCTCGTCCTCGGCAGCGGCGTTGACGCCGTCGCCACCGCCCTGGCCGACCAGGTCTCGAAGGTCATCTACATCGATGACGCCGCCTTCGGTGACTACCTGGCCGAGTCGTACACCCCGGCGGTCGTGAAGATCGCTGAGGAAATCGAAGCGTCCTTCATTGTGACCGCGTCGACGACCACCGGTAAGGACTACCTGCCGCGCGTGTGTGCTGCCCTCGAAGGCGGCATGATCTCGGACGTGATCGCGGTGTTCGAAGACGACTCTGAGGTCGCCTTCAAGCGCCCGATCTGGTCCGGCAACGTCATCGCCCACGTGAAGAGCGAAGCCGACGTGACCTGCCTTACGGCGCGTACCACGGCGTTCGACGCCGTCGCAGGTGGCAAGGGCGGTTCGGTCGACAAGCGCACGGGCAGCGAGACCGCTCCCGAGAACGCGCAGTTCGTCACGTTCCACCAGGTCAAGAGCGACCGTCCGGAGCTGACCGAAGCTGACGTGGTTGTGGCCGGTGGCCGCGGCCTGAAGTCGGCCGAGGCGTTCGGCATCATCGAAGCGCTCGCCGACAAGCTCGGTGGCGCGGTTGGCGCGTCGCGCGCAGCGGTCGACTCGGGCTACGCCCCGAACGACTGGCAGATCGGCCAGACCGGCAAGATCGTGGCGCCGAACCTGTACATCGCCGCGGCGATCTCGGGCGCCATCCAGCACCTTGCGGGCATGAAGGGCTCCAAGGTCATCGTCGCGATCAACAAGGATCCGGAGGCCCCGATCTTCCAGATCTCGGACTACGGCCTTGTCGCCGACGCGTTCGACGCCGTGCCGGAGCTGACCTCCAAGGTCTGATCCCACAGGTGCGAGACCTCGGCGTCGCCCTCGGGCGGCGCCGTCGTCGTTTTTGGCCACACAAGCCGCGCCGGTTCGTGCGTTGGGCGCTTTTGTCACGCGGTGGGTTGCGGTAGAGTTTTGCGGTGTATCCACCTCCGCCAAATCCGCCGTACGGGGCACCGAACCGCCCGCCGCTCGCTCCGCCGATGCAGGCCATGGTGCAGGTGAGCGGTCAAACGCTGGTCACCCAGAAGATGGTCAACCTGTCGGGCGACTGCATCAAATGTGGCAACCCGCACGCGCCGTTCGAGCGGACGGTCAACCTGAGTTACGTGCCGCCGGCGACGTATCTCGCGCTGCTGGCCAGCCTGCCCGCGTTCCTGGTGATCGCGCTGCTGATCCGACGAAAGTCGAATCACCTGATCAGCCTGTGCGAGCCGTGTAACGAGGCGTGGGGCCACTCCAACACGATGGGCGTGCTGTCCGGCGCGGCCGTGGTCGGCAGCGTGGTAGGCGGCGCCGCGCTCGCGGGCGCGGAGCTTATCCCGGCGGCGTGTCTCATGCTCCTGGCCGGCCCGTGGCTGGGCATCGCCGGCATGCTGGTGGCCCGGAAGAAGCGGATTCACGCCAAGAAGATCTCCGACCATCATGTTGAAATCACTGGGGTTTCTCCGCACTACCTGAACGCGGCGACGCAGCGCGCGCTGCCACCGGCTGCGGGCGGTTGGAGCGAACCCTCCGGTGGCCACGGGGCCTGATCTCGGGCGAGCTGGGTGTGTACCAGGCGTTTCCCCGACGGTACCGTCTTCACGATGGACGACCCGCAGAGCGAAGGTCGGATCGCGACGCATCCTCGGATGTCGTACTGCCACCCGACGGCGAGCTCCGCCACGGTCGAGGCTGACGTAGAAGTGCTGGTGACGTGCCAGCTCGGAGAGGTGTCGGAGACGATCTCCGAATCGATCGTTGGCCGAGTCACTGAACGGACGATCCGGCGCACAGACCGTTTGGAGAATGGCTACTTGATCCAGTGGTACACCAGCCCCAGCCCCAAGTTAGACGGGGTGCACTTCACGCTGGACGACCCGGATTCCAGTGGCCAGATCGAGCGTGACCGGCCCCGGGCCTGACGGCCTGTGGCACACGGAAGACGACGTGTTGGACCGGAGTTCGGAGCGAATCACGTATGTGTACGATGAAGTGGGGAACTCGTGCGAGACCCATTACACCCCGGGCCCTGACCAGCGGTTCGACACGGAAGATGACATCCTTGATCGCACGGTCTGGACGCGGAGCACCTATGTGGAGGCCATCGACGCACACCATTACGAGACTGCGACCACGCTGGACGTGGGTCCGGATGGGCTACCTTGCACGGATGATGACTCCCTAACTCCTTTTAGATTTTGGAACTACGAGTCGGAGGACCGGCGGCGCACTTACACCAGGACCTCGCCTTATATAGAGACCTGGCTGGACGAGGCGAACCGCGACGTACGCAGCATCGTGTGGAATCAACTCGTCACGGGGTTCGGAGGTCCGGACGTGGATCAAGTGCTGGCGTACACCGAGACGGAGCGCTCAGCGTACGGCGGGGTTCGGCAGTTTCGCGGGAATGGTCCGGGGCGGGATCTGATCTGGTTCAACGCCGACGACGACTTTGACATCAGCGAGCCCTTTCAAGAGTTCGACCCGGTGCCGCTCGATTTGGTGACGGGGGTGACGTACGGCACCGGAGCCCCGCTGCAGGGCGGCGACGGGGTGTGGGGCACGCGGGATGACAACGCGACGCTGTGGGAGCGTCGGTCGGCGGGAGCGGGCTACGATTGTTTGGTGGCGCACGACGACCGCGGAGCGGACCTGTTGTGGGATGAGACCGACTGCGGAAACGGCGCGGGTGACGACCACATCGCGCGCGTAGACTGGCGTGAGTTCGATGACGCGGGCGTCGCCTCGGCGCGGACGGCCTCCCCTTCACCGACGACGATGCGTTGGCGTCGGTGCGGTTGATCTCGGTGGATGACGCGGGTGACGTGGTACTGGAGGCCACGGTGCGTGGGCCGGGTGACGACGCGACGTGGTTCACGGGTGACGACGCACTGGTCGCCTCCTACACGCGCACCGAGCGCGACGTGTTCGGTGGCGTGCGGTCCACGTCCGAGTTTACCGCGGGCCCGGACGGCGTTTGGTTCACGGACGACGATGTGCGCACGGCGTACACGGAGTTCACGATGGTACCAGCGCTCAGCTATGTGTTGTCGAAGTACGACTGACCCCTTCGGCTCCGCTCAGGGCAGGCCTTCGGC
>CBDUJZ010000147.1:0-13001 GCA_965367675.1 uncultured Myxococcales bacterium
CCGCCGCCGCCGCCGCCATCACGACGACCACCGCCGCCGCCGGCTCCGCCGCCAGTGCGGGGACGCTCGTTGGCCGAGTCGACGCGGATGCGACGACCGTCAACTTCGGCGCCGTCCATGGCGACACGGCCGGACTCGGCCTCGTCGGGCGTAGCGAAGGTTACGAAACCGAAACCGCGGGAGCGGCCGGTGTCGCGGTCCATGATGACAACCGCGTCGGTGACTTCACCGAAGGGCTCGAAGGATGTACGAAGGCTGTCATTGGAGGTGGCCCAGGCGAGACCGCCCACGAAGAGCTTGGAAGACATTATCAGTTCCTGTGTGCGTTGTCCGTCCGCGCGCGGACCGGAGACGGGTAGAACCCGTCGGGTACAGTAAGAGCAACCTCGAACTAGTTCGGTGAGGCACTCTAGAACGCACTCGGAACTGGTCTTCTGGCTGGCACTGGGCGCGGCCAATGCAAGGTCTTCCTAACAGACTTCCTACCCTGCGTCACGTAAATTGAGGGTTCGCAATAGGATCTCACGAACGAACGCTTCAAATCGCTCCTGGCCTTGCGGCGTAAGGGGATCCGGGTCGCCACCCCACCCCCACCGGCCGCGGGTCGCTACCATCCAGATCGGTACACCGGACACTAAGAACGTCAGCATCGATCCTATATCTACCGGCGAAATCAGCCCCCGAGACACCATCGAAGCCAGCCCACGCTCAATCAAATCGCGAGCGATCCCCTCCAATTCCTCCTCTAACCCCGTGATATCTGAAGCGTCTTCCAACAATCGATACAAATACAACCGCGCGAACCACTCGTACGCCGTTAAGAACGAAACAACATCCGCCGCCAAGATATCGATCGCAGCACGCAGCTCCACCACGGTCGAAACCGCCGAGGCCCGAGCAACAAAGGGCGACATCACCCCCATGAACGCGTCGTAACCCTCCTTGTACACCTCACCAAACAAATCCGATTTGCCACCGAAATGGTACTTGAGCGTTGCTAAATCGACACCCGCGGCGCCCGCGATCTGCCGCAACGAGGTCGCCTCGTAACCGCCCGCCGAGAACATCGTCTGGGCCGCCTCCATCAAGCGCTCTCGGGTCGCGCGGCCATCTGCGCGCGTCACACGCTTGGTGCCTTTGCTTGTTCGTTTCGTCATTACAGTTTTCTATCGGGGCGCCGTTGCTTTTTCCACCACATGGTGGAACTATTCTTCCATCACATGATGGAACTATGTATTCATCATGCGGTGGAACCACCGGGAGTGCCCGCCGTTCCTAGCGCCTGCGACCGATCACACACGAGTAATCTATGCGGCTCTCGTCCCTCCTACCCGGCCGAACGCGGTTCCGACTCCGCACGGTGGCGGCAAACGTTGTAGGGACCGTTCGCGCACTGCGGACACCGCTAAGGCCTGCCGTCGTGACGCCGCATACGGCCGAGGAGCTGCACGCGATGCAACCGGAGCCGCGCGAAGCAGACGCCGGCGGTTTCGGCCCGAGCGGCGCCGACGTGGCGGCCGAGCACCCCGACGATGTGTCGCCCATCGCACTGCGCAGTCTGCGAATTCATGCTGTCGAGCACGACCGCGACGCCGTCACGCTGTGGTTCGCTCGCTCGGATGGGCAGCCGTTTAAGTTTCGGGCCGGCCAGTTTCTTACGCTCGAGGTGACCGTGGACGGCGAGAAGCTGCGCCGGCACTACTCGTTTTCGAGCGACCCAAACAACGCGGACGCGTTCGCGATCACCGCGCGGCGAGTTCCGAGCGGGCGCGTGTCCAACCACCTCGCGGACCACGCGCGGCGCGGCGCGCGCCTGCGCACGGTAGGACCGAGTGGCCGTTTCGGAGAGTCGGTCGCCCAGGACCAAGGACCGCTGGTGTTGATCGCCGGCGGCGCGGGCATCACGCCGCTCTGGAGCATCGCGCAGTCCGCGCTCGCGGCGTCGAGCGGCCGCGCCGTGCATCTGGTGTACGCAAACCGGGGCGTCACGCGGATTTTGTTTCAAGCGCCCATCGCGGCAGCGGCGGCGGCGCACCCCAATTTGCACGTCACCCACGTGTTGGAGCGCGCGAGCAAGCGCGTGCCCGCGGTGGTGGGCCGACTCAGCGGAGACACAGCCGACGCGGCGATTCCGGTGCTAGAGGACGCCACCTATTACACGTGTGGCCCGGCGCCGATGATGGACGCCGTCGCAGCCTCGCTGCTGGCGCGCGGTGTAGCCGCCGAGCGCGTTCACATGGAGTCTTTTGCGCCGCCGGAGCTCAACGAAGACGCCGCCGAGGCGGCAACATCGTACACCGTGACGTTCGCATCTACGGGCCAGGCGCTCCAGGTGTTTGGAAATCAAACATTGCTCGAAGCCGCTCGTGCTGCGGATATCCCGCTCGACGCATCCTGCACCATGGGCGGTTGTGCGGCCTGCAAGGTGAAGTTAACTTCGGGGCAGGTGTTCATGCCCGAGCCGCATTGTTTGCGTCCGTCCGAGGCGGCCCAAGGCGAGATCCTCGCCTGTATCGCCCAACCGCGTTCCAACCTGGTCATCGCTGCGCCTCACCTCCACCCAGAGTCGTCATGAACGTACCGCTTATCCAGCCCGCCTACTCTTCCGCCGCGGCGCGTGCACGAGAGAGCCGAACCGAACGTTTGGTGGGGCTTCTGCCGCTGTCGATGCGCCGAAAGGTGGAGCCCGTGCTCGACCTCGTGGGCCTGATTCGCGAGGTATCCGACCCGCGCGCGATGGTGCCGATGATCCCGTCGACCTTCCGCGGCATGGTGCTACGCCAGGGGCGGCGAATGGAAACGACGGAGATGCTCTCGGGGCACAGCGCGCACTTCGATTGGACGTACAAGTCGGACTTCCCGGAGATGCGGGAGCTGTACACGCGCGCCAAGCAGGGCCAGTGGGACGCGGACACAACGCTGGATTGGAGCACGCACGTAGACCCGCTCAACCCCGAGGTCCCGTTCTTGCCGGAGGGCTTTCTACCGCGCGATAATTTGCCGCGAAACATTAAGTTGTCGGCGCTGGAGGAGCGCGAATTGTTGTTTTCCACCGGCGCGTGGATGTTGTCGCAGTTCTTGCATGGCGAGCAGGGCGCGCTCTACGCCGCGGCGCAGGTGACCGAGTCCGTCAAGTGGATGGACGGCAAGCTGTACGGCGCGACGCAGGTGGTCGACGAGGGGCGCCACGTAGAGGTGTTCCACCGGTACATCGACCAGAAGTTGAACAAGATGTACGTCATCAATGACAACTTGTTTGTTATCATTGACGCCCTCATGACCGACTCCCGTTGGGACATGAAGTTCCTCGGCATGCAGATCATGGTCGAGGGGCTCGCGCTCGGCGCGTTCGGGCTCATGTACCGCCTCACCAAGGAGCCGCTGCTCAAGGAGCTGCTGCGGTACGTCATTCAGGACGAGGCCCGACACGTGCACTACGGCGTGCTCGCGCTGCGGCACCACTTCTTGAACGAGCTGTCGGAAGCGGAGCGGCGGGAGCGCGAGGATTGGGCGTTCGAAGTGGCGCTGCTCATGCGCAACCGGTTTATGGCGCACGAGGTGTACGAGGAGTGGTTCGAAGGGCTGTTCTCGCGCGCGACATGGAACCGCTTTGTGCTCGCGTCGCCGGGCATGAGCGAGTTCCGGAGCGTGATGTTCTCGCGGCTGATCCCGAACCTGATGGAGATCGGGCTGCTGTCGGACCGCATCAAGGAGCACTATCGCGCGGCAGGGCTGCTGCACTATGCGGCTGGGCGCAACGCGATGCAGCTGAGCGGCGACGAGATGATCCGCGAGCTCGACCAAGGCGCGTCGTTGGTTCCGGGCGTGAACGCGCACGACGACCACGGCATCCCGCCAGAGGCCGCCGCCGCCGCCCGTTAGGAGATGCGCTTGCTGGGTGGATGATCCCGACGGTGGGGCGGCCCAGCAAAGCCGTAAACCGGGGCCGCACAAAGTTTGGAACTTTGTTAAACCGAACGCAGGCCGCGCGCGTTTGAATCTGCGGACGTCCCCCTCACCCCCAACCGTCGATGCCTCGAAATCACCTTCGTTCGATGACGCCTATGGCGTTCGTCGCGCTGTTCACCGTGTGGGCGCTCGCCGCCTGCAGCGCCACGTACACGCAGTACGATTCCTACGACTTGGCTCACGCCGACGCCGCGCGACAGCAGGCGGCTTCGAGCACGCTCGGCGGCGACGCGTACTCGTTCGACGACGATATGCTGGAGGGCATGATGGTGGCGGAAACTGCCACCTCAGCCTCGCGCTCTCGCGGAGGCGCGCTCGGCGCTCGGCGTGGGAGCCCTGCCCCGAACGCGGCGCCGCCGATGATTCAGGCGCCCGAGCCAGCGCGGTCCGGGCCGGCGCCCATGCAACCGCACGACGCCCCCATGTTGGCGAGCAACGGCGACGACGTTCCGGACTTGAGCCGCGACGCCGAGCGCCAGCTTCCGCTGCTGATCTACACCGGCGGCATCGTGCTCGCGATCTACGACGTGGACGCCACCAAGACCGCCGCCGTCGCCGTGGTCGAGGAGATGGGCGGATACGCGTCGCAGCGCACCGGTGACGCGCTCGTGCTCCGCGTTCCGGCCGAGCGGTTTCGCGAAGCGCTGGATGCCCTCGGCGACCTCGGCGACACGCTGAGCGTGACCTGGGACGCGCAAGACGTGGGCGACGAGTTCAACGACCTGGAGGTGCGGCTGCGCAACGCACGGCAGATGCGCGACCGGCTGGAGCTGTTGCTGCAACAAGCGGAGAACGTGTCCGACGCGCTGGCCATCGAGCGCGAGCTGGAGCGGGTCACGTTGGAGATCGAACGCATCGAAGGACAGCGCCGACAGATGGTGGATCGGATCGCCTTCGCGACCATCACCGTCACGTTCTCGCGCATGCATCAGAACGCCGTGCCCGGCGAGGAGTACCGCCTCCCGTTCCAATGGCTCAACCAAATCGGCGTCGAGCGCCTGCTCAGCCTGTGAGGCACACAATGAACACAACACAAATGACTGAATCCAAGCGCACGGCTGGCTCGTCGAATGATTCGAAACGCGCGGCTGGCCCGTTGATGGTGCTCGCCGCCGTTCTGGTCGCCGGACTCAGCGCGTGCGCACCCTTCGCGGTGACCACGCCAGACGGCATGATCCCGCTCAACGAGGACGCCTACTCGGTGTACTCGTATAGAGCGACGAACCCGCAGGGCGTAGTGGTCTCAGCGCGCCAGATTCGCATGCGCGACGGCACGGATGTTCCGGTCGCCGAGCTGGGCTTCTGGGTGGACGCCACCAAGCTGCGCCTGCGCACCACGGGCGCGTACGCTTTGCTCGGCGAGGACCCGATCCGCTCGGCGGATGGCACCGAGGGCGTTCGTCTGCAGTTCGGACGGGACGACGACGGCAGCGTGTACCGGTACGACGTGGTCCTGTTCACCACCGAGCGCTTCGTTCACGTGGTCGAAGCGGGTGGCGAAGAGGACCTGTTTGCTGCCGCGAGCGACTCGATCGAGCTCGCGATCGGCTCGTACGTGGTCAAGCGCTAGAGCGCCCGCGCCCTAGGCGCCTCGGATCTCGGCGATGCGGGCGTCGCGGAGCGCGAGCAGCTCGGGCGACAGGTTGGTGGCGGTCATCGGCAGCGCGTTCCACTGCGACTCGACCCGCTCGCGGACCACGGAGAAGTTGTCGAACTCGAAGCCGACGGGGCCGCTGTCGTAGACCACTTCGAGCAGGTTGGGCCGGTCGCCCGCGCCCTCGGGGTATACGGTCGGCACGGGTGATTCGGCGCCGATCGGACCGCGCTGAACGTGGAACCGGCCGGGCAGGCTGGCCTTGCTGAGGTCGCCCTTGGGCAGCTTCATGGCCGCGAACTCCGAGCCGTCTTCGCGGACGATGTGCGAGAGCTTCATGGCGAACGAGCAGGTGTCGCGGTTCACGTTTTGAAGCAGCCCGGCGCCCATGCCGAAGGCGACGTTTTCGGCCGAGAACCCGCGTTCGAGCACGGCCTCGAGGATGCGCTTGACGACGAACCGGTCGATGCCGTCGCCCTGGATCACACCGGCGCCGTCGATGACCTTGTAGCCCTTGCTGTTCACGGTCGTTCCGTACGCGCGCGCGAGGGCTTCGAGGCCGTCAACGACGCAGGCGATGGGGTCACCGGAGTCGGGCCGGACCACGTGATAGCCACCGGCCTTCTTCACGAGCGGCGCCACCTGCGGGACCAGCTCATCGAGGAACGCCTGATAGTCGTAACTATCTGCAACGGTTGCGAAAACTCCGCCGCCGAACTGCTCGACCACGCGCAGCACCGCCTGCATTTCGGACGCATAGCTGGTCATCACGCTGTGCTCGGTCGCCGGGATGCTCGAGCCCACCGGCTGCCCCTCGTTGCAGTGGTATTGCGCGTAATACGCCGCCGGGCAGGTGTCCGAGCCGAGGCTGCTCAGCAGGTGCGCAGCGCCGCCCATGATGGCCTGCTCCGACGATGTGCATCCCCGCAGGCCAAAGTCGTGCAACCGGAAGTCGAGCTTCCACCGGTCGGCGTCGTCGACCGAGGTGTCGAACGCGGCGGCGATGTCCGTCCGCACGAGCCGGCTCAGGGTGGCGACGGTCGACATGTACCAGACGCTCTGCAGCATCGCGGACTCGAACCAGGTGACCAGCCGGCTGTATTCGCCGTCGGCCTCGAACACCAACTGCGGGGTGCGGGCGTGGACCACGGTGCCGTCGCGCAGCGCTTTGACCCGGAGCGGGAACCAGCCGTTGTTTTCGCGGATGAACCGCAGGAACAGGTCCTCCGGAAACGGGTGCGGCGTGCCGCCCGCGTTGTACGTCGCGAAGAACTGCTTAGCCGACGCGACGTCCTCCAGCGTCCACTGGCGCATGAGCCAGCGCTCCACAAAGTAACGCACGCCGAAGTGCACGATGCGGCCGTCTTCGCCGCGTCCAAACGGTCGCCGCGCCTCCACGTAGGCGGACATGAACCGCGCCTCGGGCACCATGAACGGGTGCGACTGTTTATAGCTGTCCGTCGCGACAGCGATCGGAATCTGCGAAGGGTCAAACTGTGTTGCGATAGCCATTCTCTGCTCTCCTTGAGCTACTCGGCTGTGGAAATCCCGGCACGGACTCGCCCGGGGGCGGGGACACTTTGCTTGAATCGAAAGGCTGCGCCTCGGCGGCGCACGAGCGACTACTCCTCAATACGCCGGTACATATCGGCGACGATATCGAAGTGGTCTTCGAACATGCCGCGGACAAACTCGGGCTTGGTGAACACGTCGTTGACGGGCACCCACTGCGCGCCGGCTGCGTCGCCGCCACCGCGTACGCCGGCCACCCGCTGGGCGTGCGTGACCGGATCGTCGTCCACGTTGGGCGGCACCAAGAAGCCAAAGCCCACGCTCAGCGTTTGGCCTTTGAGGCTGCGGTCGGGGTTGTCGTACAGCGACTGTCGAAACAGCCACCCGCGGCTCATGCGAAACTTGGTCTCTTCGCGCAGCTCGCGCACGCATGCGCTGTAGGTGTCTTCGCCTTCGCGCACGTAGCCGCCGGGCAGGGCCCAGAGCCCCTTACCGGGGTGAAACCGCCGTTTGACGAGCAGCACACGCCCGCGATTGAACACCACCGCGTCGACCGTCACGCCGATGTACGCGTGGCGTCGCTCCTTGGCGAACGCTTCGTACGGCGCACGGTACTGAGCGTAGAATCCGTACTCCGACGCGCACCACTTGAACTCCTCGGACGCGCGCCAGGTCTGGAGCGCTTTCGCCACGTGGTCGGGCACCAGGTCCAGGTAGCGCTCGTCTCCCTCGTACAGCGACGCGCGCACGTCGGTCGCGGAGTACAGCTCGGGCCGGTTGACCGCGCCGAGCGTGAGCTCCCACTGCGGAAACCGCTCCAGGTAGAACGACGAGTGGTCTTTGAGCACGCCGACGAGGGTGATCTGGACGTCGTCATCGTACGCGAGGGCGAGCGCGTTGGCGTACTCGGTGACCAGGCGCTGCACGTCGGCGACCCACAGGCTCATGCTGTGCGTGTAGTCGTACAGCGGCCGGAATTGCACGCGCGGCAACGCGCCGTCGACGCTCACGGAGAGCCCCGCGGACTCGTAGGCCTCGCGAATGAGTCCAGCGCGCACTTCGGGGCTAAACGGGTTCTTGGGCGACGGCGCGCGGTTGGCCGAGCCGAGCAACACGAGCACGTGGTCAGAGCCCTCGTAGGCGGGGATCAGGACGTCGTTCATGTGCCCGATGTGAACGGGCTGGAAGCGTCCGATGACGACACTCAGCTGGATGGCCATACGGTCCTCAGTTTCGGTGCGGAGACCCCTGCCGGTAGGATCGCGATGCGAATCCGGAGGCGAGTAATGCGGGTCTGGTGGCAAATGCCGATGCGGGTGCTGCGTCCTTGCAGCGATACGTCTCGATGCCGCCCATCCTTGGGCGACGTGCTCAAGTTTGGGCGCGGCGCGCCGGGTGTCAATGGCCAAATGCGCGACGGGGCACGGAACGGAGGTCGCTCAGCGCACCCCGCGAGCGCTCGGATTCGCGCTCGCGCCAGAGCGCAGGGGACGCTAAGAGGGCTTCATCCGCCGCTCCCCCCGCCGCTATGTCTCGACCACGCCCCATGTCTTCGCTGTCCTCTCCGATCCCTCGGCGGCAGCCTTCTGTGCGCCTGTTTCCGCTGCGACCGCGGCTGCGCGCGCGCGTGCTGATGGGCGCTGTGGCGTGCGTTCTCGCTCTGAGCGCGCCGGCGTGTTCCGACGATCCGGCAGAGCAGGCGAGCGAGGCGGCGCTGCTGCCCATCGCCGATCACACGGTGTTGGTAGGTGCTTCGCTGCGCATCCCGATCGCGGTCGACAACCCGGACGGGCTTGCGCTCACGTATGCGTTCGAGGCGCCCGCGCTGCCGGGCTTGGACGACGTGACCTCGATCGGCGGCACCTCCGCCGGCGGGGAGTTCGTTTGGTCTCCGCTGGCGAGCCACGTGGGCACGCACGACATCGTGTTCGTGCTGCAGTTCGCGGGCGGCGAGGTGCGTGAGACGGTGCGCGTGACGGTCGAGCCTGGCTCGCGCTCCGCGCCGGTGTTCTTGGCGCCAGGAGCTGGTGGTACGTTCGATCTGTCGCGTTCTCCCTGCGTGGCGTTCGATGTCGAGGTGCGGGACGACGACTCGCCGGACGTGTTGTTTGAGTCGACCGACCTACCCGCAGGCGCGACATTGTCGAGCACGGGCGCCAAGTCGGCGGAGTTTTCGTGGTGCCCAACGGGCGAGCAAGTCGCCGCGTCGCTGCGTTGGGAGATCGCGTTCAGCGCCGACGATGGGGACCACGCGCCGTCGGAGCACATCTTTGTTGTGATCCTTCGCGCCGAGGTCAAAGAGAGCTGCACAGGAACGCCGCCGATTGTTACGATCGTGAGCCCCGCCAAGGGCGACGTGGTGAGCACATCGACCGGCTACGAAGTGCTTGTAAACATTGAAGATGACGTAGGCGTTCGCGACGCGCCCGTGCTCAGCTGGAGCACGGAAGTCGCCGATGAGAACAACCCCGACTTATCGCAATTCGCGACGGTGTTTTGCCAACCGAACGGCACGACTTGGCGCTGCTTGATTCCGCCACTCGACTTGGAGTTCCAAGAACAACAAGTGCTCTACGTGGTGGTCTCCGCGACGGACAACGACGACACCACCGGAACGGCGTGCGACCACCACGCCGACTCGGAGTTGTTACGGTTTGTCGCCGAAGGTGGTGCGGCGGCGAGCGTGGACACTTGCGGGGTGTGTACGGCGTCGAGCCAGTGCGCCAGCGGCGTGTGTGTGTCCACCGCCACGGGCGGTGTGTGTTTGGTTCCGTGCGCCGGCATTGGCGCGGGCTGCGAGCGCGGGGCTTGCGTCGACTCGGCCACCACCGAAGGCGCCACCGCGCAGGTGTGCGGGCCCCGCTCCGACGCCTGCTCCACCGGCCCGATCATCACGTGCGAAGAGGATGCGTTCGAGTTCAACGACAACACGGACGACGCGACCCCGATCGAGGCCGGTACGTTCGCCGGAAACATCTGCGAGTTCGACCTGGATTACTTCGCGATCGACGTTGAGGCGGGCACCGAGGTGGTGGCGCTACTCGACGGATTCATCAGTGAAGACGGAGACTTAGACCTTTCGATCCGAGACGACAGCGACCAAGAACTCGCGACCAGCGCCGGCACGGAGAACAGCGAATTCCTGGTGTGGTGCGCTGCCGAATCGGGCACCCTGATGCTGCGGGTGGAGGGCTACTTGGAGGCCCAGAACCCGTACGAGCTGTCCGTGCTGACCGACGCCGCCGCGTGCTGTCCCGACGACGAAGGCGAGCCCGACTCTCGGCTGAACCCCCGAATCATCAACCCCGGCGACCCCGTCGAGGGCACCATCTGCCCGGGCAATGACGACTTCTTCGCGTTCGACGTGACGGCGCCTTCGACGATCGGCATCCTGCTGGTGTCGGACACTGGCCTGACAGACCTCGACATCGAGCTGCTCAACGAAGCCGGCGTTGTTGTCGACGAGTCGGCTACGCTGAGCGACGAAGTGATCGAGTATGAGGCGCAAGAGCCCGGCATCTACACGCTACGCATCTTCGGGTTCGAGGACGACGGCGGCGACTACGTGGGCGAGGTGGCCGTGGAGGTGCTGTGAGCGACCAACCCGGTAGAAGCGGCGCTGTGGCTCGACGCGCGGCGCTGACCGCGATCGCGGCGCTCAGCGTGGGCGGCGTCGGTGCAAGCGTGGGCGCCTGCGGCGAAACCGACGAGCCCGCTGTGGTCGAGGCCGTCGTGGATGCGGCCGCCATCTCGAGCGTGCGCGCGCCGGCGGTGTTGCTGCCGGGCAGCCCCATCGTGATGTCCGTCGGGTTTGGCGCGCTGCGGCGTGAGACGGCCGAGCTTGAGGTCTCGGTGAACGCGACCGTGCTGGCGCGGCTGACGCCGACCGGTCCGCTGGAGTTTGCAGCGAACGCGACGCTCGTGGACGCCCTAGAGGGCGGACTCGATGTGACGCTTGTGCTCGACGACGGGCGCGCCCGTACAGCGCCGTTTCGCACCCGCTGGGACGGCGCGCGCCAGCTCCCGCTCGAGGTGTCCGGCGCCAGCAATGCGCCCGCGTACTACGGCCAGGAGTTGGTGCTCCAGGGTACGGGGTTCGTGGGGCCGTCCGAGGCCACCGTCTCCGCCCGCATCGTGGGCACGTTCACCCCAGTGGGCGGGAACGCGGAGCCGCTCGACGTGACCGTGCCGGTGGTGCCCGCAGAGCGGCTGGCCCGCGACCGTGGCGTCCTCACCCTGCCCGTCGCGCTCGGTGGACTGCGCGAGGGCGACGTGGCGGCGACCATCACGGTCACGGCGGACTACGCCGGCGGCACATCGCTGCGCGGGACCGAGCTGCCCATCGCGTTCACGCTGCTGCCGCCGGACGTGTTCCGGCCGGTCGACGACGCGCTTTGGCTCGGCGAAGCGTTGCGGCTCTCCGGCGGCGGTTTCGTCGAGGAGCCTGGCGTGACAACGATTGTGAACCTGCGCGGCACATTCAGCGGTCCCGCGGGCACCACCGAGGTGGACGGCGTCGAGGTAGTGCTCGACGAGGCCAGCGGCTCCGAAGGGGCGTTTTACATGCGCGCGGTGCCGGAAGCTGACGCGCTGGTCAGCGATGTGTTCGGCCAGGCCCGCGGTACGTTCGAGGGCACAGCGCAGCTGTCGGTGACCGACGGAAACGCGCTGCTCGAGGGCGCCGCTGCGCCGCTGTCATTTCGTATTCAAGGCGTCCGGCAGGTGGTGTGGGTCCGCACGTTGCCGGGGTTTTACGAGAGCCTGGACCGATTCGGCCTGGGCGCCGCGGCGGGTGCCATCGAGACGCAAGTCCGCGACCGGATGGTGTCGCTATACAGCGACTGGGCAGTGGACTTTCGGCTGGAGGAGCCGCTCGATGTGGAGCCCAACCACGTAACGCGCATCGACCTCGGCGGCCCGGATCCGAACGGCATCGGCTTGTTCGGGTTCGACAACACGCCCGGCAAAGACGTGCACAACTTGCGGTTGTTCGATGTGATCGGCGGCGCAAACTTCGACACCCAGGTGGACGGTTATCCCGGCTATGGCGGGGTGTTCATCGAGTCGATGCTGTGGTGGTCCAGCGCCCCGCCCGCAGCGGACGGCGGCGAGCTCACGCGCCCGACCGGTAGCCCCGCTGGCGACCCCGAGTTCGACGCCCTGTTCGACCCGATCTTCGCTCGGCCTGCCACCCCGGCGGAGATCTCCGGCGAAGGTGACCCCGTCCGAGTGGCCCAGGTTGCGGCGGCGGTGTCCGCGCTGGCCAACGCGATCGGCGAGACCGCCGCGCACGAGCTGGGCCACAGCTTTGGTCTCGCGCAGCCCACGCTGGAGAATGTGTTCCACAACAACGGTGACACGCCGGGCTGCTTGATGGATCAAGGAGCCGACCGACCATTCGGCGAGCGCGCCGCCTTGCCCGGTTTCACCCCCACGCGCTGGTGCGGAGACGCGCCGGCCTACCTCGACTCGATCCTCCCGCTGAACTGATATGGCCAAGCCCTCCGTCAAACGCACCGCCGGCCGCGTCGTGTACTCCTCCGAACACGGGCGCATGTGCACCTCGTGTCACAAGCCCGTGGCCAAGTGCAAATGCGCCGGGGCCGCCAAGCGCGACACGCCCCGCCCAGAGTCCGACGGCACCGCCCGCGTGCGACGCGAGAAGAAGGGGCGCGGCGGCAAGACCGTGACCACCATCAGCGGGGTTCCGCTGGAAGATGACGCGCTGAAGGCGCTCGCTGCGACGCTCAAGAAGAAGTGCGGCGTCGGCGGGTCGCTCAAGGATTGGGTGATCGTGATCCAAGGCGACGTCGTCGACAAGGTCTTGGAGACGCTTGCGGCCGAGGGGATCAAGGCCAAGAAGTCTGGCGGGTAGCCGGGTTCTGGGTGGGTTGAAACCTGTCCCTCGACAAGCTCGGGATGATTG
>CBDUJZ010000148.1:0-12970 GCA_965367675.1 uncultured Myxococcales bacterium
GTCGAAGGACAGGCCCAACACGCACGCCCATCCCCCTTCCCGAGCGAAGTCGCAACTCCCCCTTCCTGAGCGAAGTCGAAGGACACGGCCCAACAACCGCGACCACCCCCTTCCTGAGCGAAGTCGAAGGACACGGCCCAACACCCGCAGCACCCACGCCCCCAATCGTTCAACCCGCTAAAACGTGTAGCCCACGTTAAAGTGCAGACGCCCGAAGTCCTCGCCCGGCCGCCGGCCGAGCACGGCGCCGTAGTCGATCACGAGCGGGATGAGGCCGCCCACGATCCAGCGCAGGCCAAAGCCCGCGGTCGTGCGAAACTCGCCGAACCGGAAGTCGCTCATCTCGGCCATCAGCTGGCCGGTATCCACAAACACGGCCGCGTCGAGCGCCAACGCACGCACAAACGGATAACGCAGTTCCACGTTGGCGTTGAGCACAAAGTCGCCACCGAACGCGTCGGTATCGAGCGAGGTCACCCCACCCTCGCCGAAGCCCCGCAACGTGGTCACGCCGCCCAGGCTGAAGCGCTCAGCGACCGGCAGCGCCAGCCGACCACCGGACCGGAAACCGTCGAGGATGCCGCCGAACGCTGCGCCAAATCGACCGTTCACGCCCAGCACAAACCGGTGCCCGAGCGGAACGAAGCCGCTCGCCTGCGTCGTCAGCTTGGTGAACCGCTCCGAGTCGAGCACGCCGATAAAGTCATCGGCCACCTGCAGGTTGATCTCCGCAAAGAACCCACGGTTCGGATTCAGCGGATTGTCGCGCCGACGATCGAACGTCACACGCGGCGAGAACGACAGGATCAGCGCCGGATCGAACTCGTCCTGGGTCACCGCAGGGTCGCTCTGATCGAGCGTCCGCGTCTGACTCAGGTTCACCCCGAGCTCAAAGAACAGCCCCTCCACGGCGTCCGACTCCTCGCGCACGCGGGCGTCGAACGCGAGCTCTTTGGTGAGCGGCGCCGGCGCCACGGCCAGCAAATCGTAGTCGTACGTAATCTGCGCCTGCGCCTCCCACGGGTCCTCCATGCGACGCGTCAGGTAGAACCGCCGCGCCAGGTACAGGATGCCCACACCCGCACGAAACTCGTTATTCGAGATACGCCGAGGCTCCAGCAGGTCGAAGTCGAAGTTGCCGAAGATGCGCAGCTCTTTGGCCCGCCCAAACAGGTCGGTGTCCAAGAACGTGGGCTCGTTCGAGAAGATGAGCAGCAGGTTCTGCGCATCCACCGCGCGGGCCTCCAAGCCAACGCGATGCTCAAAGTACCGCGTGCCCGCCTCCTCCAGCTGCACCACCACGTGGTTCACATCGCCAGAGTCCGGGTCCGACGTCGCGCCGATGGTCGACATGCGCACGGAATCGAACAGGCCGAGCGAGCGCAGCCGGGACTGGCTCTCAAGCAGCGCCGCCACGTTGTATGGGTCACCGGGGCGCAGCCGAACCTCGCGCGCCGCGGTGCTGCGACGCGTGCCAAAGTTGCCGCGCACCAGCACCTGCCCGAACGCGATCGGGCGCCCCAGCTCGATGCGGTGCCGCACGTCCACGAACTCCGCGTCCACGCCCGCGAGGCTTGGCACCGCAGGGTCCGGCACCACAAACCGACACTCCTCCACAATGCGCCCGCCGCGCTGCGTTCGCGCACACGCCACGTCGCGGTCCCGGCTCGAGCTCCGCGCACGACTGGCTGCACGCTCCACGCCTTGGCACGGTACAGCCTCGTCCGAGCCGTCCACAAAGCACTCGGTCACGACCGTCGAAAACGCATAGCCCAGGCTGTGCAGATGCGCCGAGATCACGCCCTGCTCTTGCAGCACGCGGTCCGGATCGAACGGCCGTCGGTCCGAGCGGCGCTGGCTGTCCTCGGCCTCATCGAACGCCTCGATGGCCTGCTGAATATCCACCAGCATCTCGGGCGGAACCCCAGAAATGTCACGGTCGCGCACCCACGTCTGCTGCCCCTCCACCACGTGAAGCGTCACGTACAGGTCGCGTCCGTCGTTCTCGCCGACGAACACCACGCGCGGCACAACGGCATTCAAGAACCCCCGGCGCCGGTACGCCGACTCAATGTCCGCGACGTCCTGGTCGAGCCGCGAGCGCTGCAGATAGCCGCCCACAGACAAGATGTCGTACTCCGACGTCGTGATCACCTCGCGCAGCTGCCACTCAGGGATCGCGGTGACCCCCACCAAGTCGACCTGCCGAATCTCCGCCGGCTGCCGCTCGATGATGTCGAACGTCAGGCTCTGAACGCCGCCTTCGCCCGTGCTGTAGCGCGCCGAGACGGACACGAAGAAGTGGCCGACGGTCTCATACAGCGACTGAATCTCGCGCACCGCGTTGTCGATCTCGGCGTCATCGATGAACCCCGTGTCGTAGAACGACAGCGTCTGCAGCAGCTCGTTCCGCGAAAACGCCGTGTTGCCGTGGAACCGGATGTTCCAAAGCGGGCCCTCGCGCACCTCCACAAACAGGTTCACGCGCCCAGTGTCGCCAACGACCACATGCTCGTCGTACACGATGCGAGCCTGGATATAGCCGAGCTCGCGATAGCGCCGAATGAGGGCCAACTGAGCCTCCTCGAACCGCCGCACCGTGAACGAGCGCAACACATTGAGCCGCCGGAGCAGCAGCTCGTTGATCTCGTCGTACGTCAGCGCCTCATTGCCCCGCACAAAGATGCGGTCCACGGACTTCCGACGCCCGCGCGACACGCGCACGGTCAGGTCCACAGCGAACTCGGACACCGCGTCCGGTGTGATCGTCACCTCGGTCCCAAAGTAGCCTTCGCCCTCGAAATAGCTAACGATTTCGCGCCGTTGCCGCTCCACAACGGTCTGGTCTCCGGTCCATGTCTCGCCGCCACGCAAGAAGATGCGCCGGCGCAGCTCCGACCCCAACGCCGCCGCCGAGCGAATACGAACCTTACGAATGGTGATCGCGCCCGCGGCCTCAAACGTGACCACAGAGCCCTCGGCCGAGCCTTCCGCAGCCTCCACAGAGACCGTCACATCGGTGAAGAACCCCGACGCCACCAGCCGGTTACGGGCCGCCGCGAGCTCCAACTCCGTCGCGGGCTCTCCGATTGGAATTCCCGCCACCTCGACCAGCGCATCGCGGAAATAGTCTCGGCTACACCGCGGAAGGTCGCACGACACACGGACTTCCGTAACAACCGCGGACGCGACCGGTTCGACTACGCCCGGCGCTTCGATGGGCTCGGACTCCTGCGCATAGCTCATACGACCGCCAAACGACATGAGCAGCGCAAACAAACACAACAGACGTGGAAACGAACGCAAACAAACAAACAACGTCGACGCTGGCGCACCGACCGAGCTACGCGACCGACTTACGGTTCGCCCCGTATCTAAAGTGTGGCGTAGCGCGCTCAATCCAACCTCACGCGGAACCGGAAACCGGTGTCGAGGCTGATGTCTTCGTCGCGGACCGTCTGCTCCTGAATCTCAAGCAGCAGCCAGTCAAAGATGCGGTACTCGCCGCGGACCACCTGCCGGTCGTCGGCGCCATCGGTGCCCACGCTCGCGTCCAGGCGCCACGTAAACCGCTCGGAGACCTCGTCCTGAATGGAGATGCCCGTGGTGCCGTCCGTGGCTGGAAGCAGGTCCACGTCGTCCAGGTCGAGCCGCTCCTCCACGCTGCGCTCCACCACGTTGATCACCGGCGCGAGCACAACCTCCAGCGTACGCCCGCCCGCGTCGCCCACCGTGAGTTCGTCCACCGTGCAACCGGTCAGGATGAGCGACAGCTGGTCGCGCTGGTCGTAGAACGGCGTCGACTGCAGCTGGAACGACAGGTCCGACGGCATCTGCCCGCGCACCAGCGCCGTGATGAACACGTCCTCCGCCTCGTCGAGCGTCCGGCTGGTATCCTGCACGTCAAAGCTCGAAGTCGCATCGCGGCGAGAACACGGACGAATGGACGCGGTGAGCTCGGAATCCAGCACGGGCATCGGGAACCCACGTGGATCCCGCCCACCGCGGAACGAGAGGATGGCCTCCTGCACGTCGAACGTCTGCCCGCGGTACGTCACCGTGCTCCCGCTCAGCGCCTCCATCTCGCCCACCAGCACCATCGCGCCAATGCGCCCGGTGAGCATCAGGTCGGTCCGAAACTCCATGTCCATCTCAGCCGTCGCGATCGTATTGTCCACGATGAACCGGTCGCGCCCCTGAATCCGTAAGTTCGCCGACATACTGCCGATCGCGGGTACCGTCTGCCAAATCGGCAACGAGAAACGGTCCACCGTGCGGCCAAACCCACCGAACGAGAACGAGTCGCCCACCACCTCGATGTCCTCGTAGTACCGCGCGTCCACGAGCTGCACGTCGCCAGACAGCAGCCACGACTCGTAGTCGCGCAGGTCGGGCGCCTGAAAGCGCAGGTTTTCGCTGGTCAGCGTCACGTTCGCCACATCCGGGATACGATAAGCCACGTTGGTCACAAACAAGCGGTAGTCCACGCTCGTCGGATTCAGACCGTCGAGCCCAATATCACCCCACGCCGTGAAGTCACCGCCGTACAGCGTGCCCGACAGCGGCTCCGCCTCCGACACGCTGATCGCGCCATCCCCGATCGTCAGCCGGCCAGGCCCCAGGTTCACGCTGGTGCCCAGCCCGCGCGGCGCAATACGCGCCTCGTCGAACGTCACCGAGCCCACCATCGCCGCCTCTTCCAGCGAGCCTTCGATGGTCACATCCACCCGCGCCAGCCCATCGGCATCCACCACCAGGTCGGGGAAGAAACGAAGCAACGAAAAGTCGGTATCACCCTGCACGTCCACGAACAGCCGCGTGCCCTCCGCGTTCGCCTCTAACGTACCGACACCATTCAGGAATCTGCCATCCGTACCGAGCGTCAGCGTCTGTACTTCGATGTGATGCTCGAGCCCGTGCGGACCGGTGATCGCGGACCACGTCGCCACCGCCGGCTGCGGCATCTCGAACCGCCGCTTCTCCACCCGCAGATCCAGCGCATCGATCTGCAACGTGGCCTCGTAGACACCCTCGCCGAGTGGGTCGAGAACCGCCTCGACGGCGCCGGTGATACGACCGCGATCGAACACGCCTTCCAGCGACGGCATGTGCTCCACGAGCGGGAGGTTATTGAACGCCCCCGTCACCGTCCAGGGGCTACCGTCGAGCGGCAGCACCGCCGCCACGTCCAAATCCGTCGCCACCTCGGCCGCCACCTCGATGGCCCCATCAAACGTGTAGAACGTAGCCGCCACATCACCCAGGTCGACCCCCATCGCACGCAGGCCGCGCACGGTCGTCCGGCCGCCGATCTGGGGCGCATCGATGGTGCCAGACACGTTCACATCAAAGTCCGTTTGCCCGCGCACGGCGACGCCGGCCTCCGTGGCCGCGCGCACCTCGCTGAGCCGGAACCGACGCCCAGCGGCCGACACGGACAGCTCCCCAGAGTTCAGGTCCACCGCCACGTCTCCGCGCAGGTTGCCCTTACCTTTGACCAGAAACACCGACTCCGCCTCGATCCGCCGATCACTGAATCGGTAACGGTCGATCCAAAGGTAGTCGATGGGCTCCCCAAAGGCGCGGAAGTCCACCACCTCAAGGTGCGAACCCGCGAGCTCCAGGTCGTCCGGGGTACCGCGTAAGCCGAACGTAGCGTCGAGCTCAGCGTCGATACCCAAGTCCGGCGCCAGCGCCTCCACGTCCACGTCGTTGAGCACCACCACCACGTCGAGATCCGGCGCGCTGCGCACGGCCCACGGGCTGCCGTCGAACAGCGCTACCTGCCCTCGCACGCGCGCGCTCCCCGCGTCGGAACGCACATTCAGGTCGTCGACCAGCAGCGCGTTCCCGTCCACGCCGAGCACCGCATCGGCGCTGAACGCCGGCAGCGCGGGGTCACCGACCGCATTGTCCGCGGACACCGCCAAGTCCGACACGCGCGGATTGCCGAGCGGACCATCGAGCCGCGCACTGGCCTGCGCATGCACACCGGGCGCGTCGAGCGGCATGCCGAGCATGGACAACCATGCCGCCACGTTCGTGCTCTCCACCGCCAAGTCGCCGCGCCGAACCGCCTCGTTCGGAATGTCGATATCCCCCGAGAACGCGAGCGAATCCCCGCGCGCGCGTACGCGAAGGCCTGGGCCGCGCGCGGCGGCGAACTCCACCACTCCGCGCTGCGTCAGCGCCGCGGTCACATCCATCTGCAGCGCCGTCCACGGCATGAACGGCGGCGAGCGATCCCACGTCAGCCCCAGCTCATAGCCCTGCACCACCAGCATCGGCCCCTGAATCGGGCTCGACAGCGGCGTATCCAAAGCCGGCGCCAACTCGAACGCCTTCAGCGTCAAATCCCCGTGCAACAGCAGCCCCTGGCTCCCGCCCGGCGTGCACACGCTAGGCACCGTACTCAGCCGCGCGGCGAGCATCGGATTGACGGCATCCGCGTCGACGAGGTCGCGGCCCAGCGCACCCACATCCAGCCCCTGCACGCACACGCCGGCCTGCCAGGTGCCGTCGTCCGACAGGAACGACGCCGCGCCGGTGACCGTGCCGCCATACAGCTCCACCACAGCGTCATCCGTCAGCTGCATCAGCCCGTTGTCCCACGAGATCCCCGTGTCGATGCGGTCGATATACAGCCCGGCCACCTCCACATCATTGGCCCGAAGCCGCGTCGCGCCCTGAAAGAACCGCACGGTGCCAAAGCCCGAAAAAACGAGCGGCGCCAGATGGCTCTCGGGCCCCGCCTCACGCGGAAAGATGCCAGGCAACGCCCAGCGCAGCGCCACGGAATCCGGCGGCACACTCAACGTCGCGTTGCCCTCGTACGCCAACACCGCGCGCTCGCTCGGCGCCAACTTCGGCTGCTCGGGCATCAGCCGAGCCAGGCCCTCACCATCGAACGTCATCTCGGGCCCTGCGAGCAGCAGGCGGCCAATCTCCATGTTGTCATCCCGCATGCGAAAGCGGTCGATCACCACCTCGTCCAACGGTACGTCGAGCATCCCGCGCTCACCCCGCGGAGCCTTCGGTGCGTCGGTCCACGCCACACTCCAAGGCCGGTTCGCGCGCGCGATATCCCAGTTCACAAAGCCCCACGTCGGCTTGCCGTCCCCAAACGAGAACAGCCGCGGGCTGGCCATAAACCGGCCACCCGACGCCACCGCGTCCGCGTCGAACTCAAAGAACCCGCGACCGCCCTCCAGCCGCCCGTTCTCCAACTCCACATCGTCGAACCGAATGACCAAATCCTCAGTCGATATCAGCACATCCACGTTGTGAATCGAGAAATCGTTCATCGTGAACACCGGCGGCGGACGCGGGTTCCGCTTTGGCTGAAAGTGCCCCGTCAACGCGTCCAAGAAACCAACGCCACCCTCGATCTGCGACTCCACGAGGATACGGCCGTCATACGCCTGGCACCCGTTCAGCAGAATCCGCCGGCGCACCAAACCGCCTGGCGAAAACTGGCAACGCATGCGCCGAAGCTCGATCACCGGCCGGCCGTTCAAATCCTCCAACCGGGCATCGAAAAGGTCCGCGCTCAACAGGTCCGGCCCGAAACTCGCGAACGCAAAGTCCAGCCGCCCCGCCACCGCCTGGCTCGCCAACGACGCCACCGCCTCCGCCCCCTGACGGCTGTTCAGCCCCAAATACGTGGACAGGTACAGCCCGTACGCGACCACCGCAGGTCCCAAGAACACATAGGCCACGCGGAAGAACCCGCGCACGCGATGTCGTTCGACTGCAGTCTGCATCCAAGGGTGCGGTCGGAGCGCGGACTTCCGCTACTCGAGGGGGGCTCAGCGGCTGCCGAGCGGCGAAGCGTGCCCAGCAAAGGCCAGGCGCGAAGGGTTCCGAAGTGTAGTAGTATCTCCGGACCGATTTCGCGACGTTCGAATGTCATTCCTGCCCCGCCCCGCGCCGCCGTGCCCGTCCTCCGTCACACCAAGCGCCCGCCCGCACCACGCCGGCGCCCGAATCGACGCCTGAGCAGCGCGCGTCAGCGCCCCGTCTTTGCCGCCGCGCTCGCCCTCACAGCCACGCTCGCGGCCTGCGGCGACACCATCGGCGACCGCACCGACGTCGCCGAGTCGCTCGCCCAAGCCCGGTTCGGCGAAGACAACCGCCAAGCGGTCGAAATCCTCCCCGGCGTGGTGCTCAGCGCCGAGGTCGGAGACGACGAAACCGCCCTCCAAGTGCGCGCCACCGGCCCCTACCCCACCGTCAACGTCGATAACGGCACCGTCGTCGCCGGCCGCGTCACACTCGAACTGCAAAACGGCGACCCCGACGCCGTCTTCGTCCCAACGCTCGCGCCACTCACCGAAGACGGCCGCAAAGACCCCGACTGCGACGCCGCCGAGTTCGACGGACTCAGCGAAGTCGTGCTCGCCCCCGTGAGCCCAGCCTCCGAAGGCACCACCCTCACCTTCGAACTCGACATCCCCCGCTGCTCTCGAATGCAGCTCGTCGCACAGCCCGCCGCCGACACCGACGCCGTCCACATCGCTATCCTCGGCGCGGTCCAGGGTGACGCGCGCTTCCTCGGCAACCTCCTCGCCGACATGGCCACCGACCTCCCCGACCACGTCCACGTGCTCGGAAACATGGGCGGCACACGCGCCGCGCTCACCGACACGCTCGCCGAGCTCGAAGCCACCGGCGTCCCCTACAGCGTATCGCTCGGCCAACAGGACGTCCGCGCGGACCTCTACACCGAGCTACTCGGCCCCGGCGACTACCTCACGCAAATCGGCCACGTCCGGTTCCTCAACATCGACTCCGCCAACAACCTGGTGTCCAGCCCTCAGGTCACGCTCGTCTCGGGGCTCGACACCGGCACGCCACCCGGAATCGCAGTCACGTACGCGGCGCCCATGGCCGTCGGCGCATCGCCCGGATGGCGCTCCGCCCAACTGGCAGGCCGCATGATCGGCGCACTCGACGCCGCCGGGTTCGACCACATCTTCGCCGGCGCCGGCGCGCGCGCATCGGCCCGCGAATTCGGCGGACTGCAGCTCACCGACCTGGGCGCAGGCGACGGCGCAGGCGACACCGACCGCGTCGCCTGGGTCACGATCACACGCCCCTGGTCCGTGCTCACACCCTGCGACACGAACGCCGATTGCGACGGCGACGGTGGAGGCGTCGAACGCTGCGAGGCGGGGTTCTGCCGGACCGAATGCACCGCCGACAGCGACTGCGCGGGCGCCTGCCCCCTCGACAGCGACTGCGGCTGCTTCCAAGCGCGATGCGGCGTACTGTGCACCGAATCCGCAGACTGCCCCGGCGCCAGTCCGGAGTGTGTCTCAAGCCAATGCGTCCTCGACCCGGTCATCAGCGTGACACTCCGCGACCGCGAATAGCGCCGCGCGGTCCGCCTCAGTCTGTGGCCGAGACCGGACGTCCGAGCCGTTGCGCACAGCGCGCGTCCTCGCACAGAATCTCGAGCTCCGCTCCGCTGACCCGAGCGCGCCGATGAATGCCTGACTTCTGGTCGCTGATCACCACATCCCACGCGGGCAACTCGCCGGCCTCTTCGGCGGGCGCAGCGACCAGCTCCACACTGGTGTGCTCAGCGTGCACTGCGGTGCGAAGGGAACGCAGCAGCGCAGCGGTTCGACGCGCGGCGCGGGTCCAAGGCTCATCGAACGCGTGAAAATTCCGGTTCCGGCTCATGGTCTCAGGAGCGTAGACCAGACGCCGGATGAGCTTGCGCTCGAGCGGGTTCACTCGACGTCGTCCAGCGGCACCAGCAGAACGTTCGCGGCGGCGCGACGGGCCACGAACTCGGCGACACGCCCAAGCCCAATGCTAGCGCCGTGGGTGCTGCGGCGGCCAGCGATCACCAGATCCGCGCTCATCTCTTCCGCGATCTCAACGAGCTTCACGCCCGGGTCCCCGGTCGTCGCGATGTACTTTCGCAGAATCTCTTCACGATCGCTCTCCACGGGGAACGGCATCTTGAGCGTACTCTCGATCGCCATCCAACGCGCGGTGATCGCCTTCTTTGTCTTACCGCCGAGGCCCCGATCAGCGGGCAAAAAGTCGGCGTGCGGACCATCGACATGGCTCGGAAGAACGAACACGGGTTGCACCTTCGCGCCCAGTCGCTGCGCGAGGGTCACGGCATAGGTGACGAGCTGCGCACACTGATCGCTCAGGTCGACGGCCACGATGATCCGCTCGATGCTCGGCGTGTCATCAGACGAAGCGCGCGCCAGCAGCACGGGGACGGTCGCATCACGCAAAAACGCGTCGACGGTCGCACCGAGCGTCGCGGCCTGCGGGGCGTCGGACGGACCGAAAACGGCGATGTCTGGACCGAGCTTTTCCAGCAGGGCCTGAAGCGTGGGCACAACGGGACCGTTATCGACACGAAGCGTAGCTTCTTTGCCGAGCAGCGGCCGCAGACGCTTCTCAAGGCGCGCGTGCACGGTCTCGTTCAGTTCGGCACGCAAGGCGTCGTGATCATCTCCGAAGCAGGCGTATGGCACGAGAATGCGCTCGATCGCGTGCGGCACTTCGGGGATAGCGTGGGCAGCGAACAAGCGTCCCCCTTTCTCCTCATCGGCGAGGAGTGCGGCGATTTTCAGTGCGTATCGCGCGCTCTCGGAGTCGTCGATTACAGCGACGACGCTAAGAAGTTCGGTCATGTAGTTGGGGGCCTAGCGTAGAACGCCGGCCGGCCCGCTGAGCGGCTTATTGGTACGCTTCGATGTCGTCAGGGAGGCCGTCACCGTTGGTATCGGTGCCGATGCGGACGAGACGATCGTCCTCGTAGTAACCGACGTAGTCGATGACTCCGTCCCCGTCCCGGTCGCGCTCCACGCGGAGGAGGTTCCCGCGCGAATCGTAGTATTTGAACATCGAAGGCGTACTATCAAAGCCCGAAGAGAGTTCTTTCCGGCTCAGGACACCGTTCTGGTAGACGCGCACCAAGTCGATGGCATCGTCGAAATCAAGCTGGAATTCCTGCTCGATCACGGTCCCGCTCCCGTCGTAGTACTCGTAAAAGTCGATGCGCCCGTCGAAGTCGAGGTCACGTTGTGACCAGACCGGCGCGCCGGCGCTTTGGTAGATGAACTGGTCCGGTTGCCCGTCCTGGTCGAAGTCGTTGGTCACGACCTGATAGGAACCGGGGTTCAACGTTCCGTAGCGCGCGCGCGAGGGTCGCACGACAGTCTCATCCTCGCCCGCCGCTTGGCTTCCGCCGCACGCCGAAGCGGCGCAGGAAAGCGCCACAGCCGCGAGGGTTGTGGCAGCCAATCGTAGGGGTCGGACAAGGTTAGAATACATCGCGAATTGCTCTCAAGATCAGCGTTCCGGCCGCACTCTGGATCGAATGCGAACGTGACGAACACGCCTAGCAGAACCCACCCGCCGCAGCAAGCAACCACACGCCAGCACAGGATTAACGCCACAGCCTTGCTCCGCGCGGACACGCGCCCCTCGGCCGCCGAAAACGCCGGCGAAAATCCCTCGCGCGAGTCCACGCTCCGCTCCGTCGGCCCCGCCCCCGCTCCGTAGGCCCACGTTCACAGGCCGCGGCCCACCATCAAGCGTCGAGCGGACTCCGCACACCGAACGCGCCCCGTCCGATCACGTGCAGGTACTTCATCGTAGTGCGCACGCTCGTGTGCCCGAGCAGCTTCTGGACGGTCCGAATGTCCGTACCGGCCCGCAGCAGATGCGTCGCGAAGGAATGCCGAAGCGTGTGACACGAAGCGTCCTTGCTCACGGTGCTCGCGCGCACGGCCTTCTTGAACGCCTTCTGCACCGAAGAGGGACTGCTGTGCCAACGAACCCACTTCTGGCTCGACTCATCCCAACGCGGCCGGCGAATCGGAAACACCCACTGCCACGCGAAGCTCCGCGCAGCGCTCGGCTTCTTGCTCGCCAGCGACCCCGGCAGCGGCACCACCACGTCCCCCCGCGCGAAGTCCTTAGCGTGCAGCGCCTCCAGCTCGTGCAAGTGCAGGTGAAGCGACTCCACCAAACTCTCGGGCAACATCGTCACCCGGTCCTTGTCGCCCTTACCCTCCCGAATCGTAATCTCCCGCGTGCCGAAGTCGATATCCTTCACCCGCAGCTTCACCACCTCCGACACCCGCAGACCGGCGCCATACAGCAGCTTGACCGTCATCTGATGCCCCGGGGAAACCAACGACAACACCTGCCGCACCTCCGCCTCGGTCAGCACCGTCGGCAGTCGCTTTCCCATCTTCGCCCGCGCGAACTCAGCAAAGTCCCCCAACGGCTGCTCCAGAATCGTCGCGTACAAGAACACCAACGCATTCAAAGCCTGGTTCTGCGTCGCCTTCGCCACCTGCCGCTCCACCGCCAGGTGCTCCAAGAAAGCCGCAACCTCAGCCTCCCCCATTTCCGCCGGGTCCCGCTTCAGGTCATAGAACCGAAGAT
The DNA here is from genome assembly GCA_965367675.1 of uncultured Myxococcales bacterium. GTDB lineage: Bacteria > Myxococcota_A > Bradymonadia > REDH01 > REDH01 > CBDUJZ01. The sequence continues at coordinate 12,430 of CBDUJZ010000148.1, forward strand.
ACTCCCGCACCCACCGCGTATAAATCTCCTCCGTCCGTTCCGCGTACCCCAACCGCCTCATCGTCCGCCGCATCCGCTCCATCAACTTCACCGCAACCTCCCGAACACCCACAATTACCACAACCTCCCGAAGGAGCGACTCTCTACACCGCCAACGTTCTCGGTCCGTCCCGCAAAACGTTGCATGTTATGCGGAACCTCATACGCCACAAAACGTCACATGTTATGCGGAACCTCATACGCCACAAAACGTCACCTCAGTGTCAACCGCACCAGCCCAAACCGGCCAACACACCCCGCATGTTATGTGGATCCGCATACCGACAAAAGGATCCCCCGCTTCCCCGCCCCATTCCTAGTCCCACGCCAGCCGAAAGCGGACATTCGCCCGGTGGGAAATCCCCCTCGCGGATGATATACCGCTCCGCACACTATGATGTTGAGTGGACTGAGCGCAGGCGGCGAATCACGCGCTCGTAGACCACGACTTGGACGATAACACCGACAACTTGTTCGCGAACGTGAGGACGCGCGACGTCGC
>CBDUJZ010000149.1:0-12853 GCA_965367675.1 uncultured Myxococcales bacterium
CGTTGCGTTTGCAGCGCGCCCCGTCGTTGCGTTTGCAGCGCGCCCCGTCGTTGCGCTTGCAACTCGCCCTGTACTTGCGCTTGCTGCGCTCCCCATTATTCTCGGCGCCTGCGGCGGGACGTTCGATCTGGAGGAGCGGCTGGAGCTCGCCGTCGACGAGTCGCAGCTTCCGGCGATCGTCGCCGGAGTCGCCGATGGTACGGAGATACTCTCGATTGAAGCTGCCGGCGTGCGTTCGGTCGACGACCCAGCGCCAGCGCAGGTGACGGACCCGTTTCACTTGGGGTCCAACACCAAGGCGATGACCGCCGCGTTGGTGGCGCGCTACGTCGAGCGGGGGACGCTCCGGTGGGACTCGACGGTCGCTGAGCTGTTCCCCGATGTGGCGGTCGACCCGGGCTTCGAAGACGTGACGGTGACGGATCTACTGTCGCACATTGGCGGCGCGCCGGGATCTCGTTCGGACGTGATGAGCGACAGCGATTGGCTGGCCACATTCACGGACACGGCTCCGCTGGATGAGCAACGTGCGGCGGCGACGGCGGACATCTTGGCGCGGCCACCAGCGGTTGAGCCCGGTCAGTTTGAGTACTCCAACGCCGGCTACGTGATCGTGGGCGCCGCGCTCGAGCGGCTCACCGGAGCGACATGGGAAGCGCTGATGCGTGAAGACGTGTTTGACCCGCTCGGCATGACCGATTGCGGCTTCGGCGCGCCGAGCAATGAGCGCGACGATGCCCCCGTCGGGCACGTGTCCAACGGCGGGAACGTCGCGGTCGCGCCCGAGGCTCCGTTCAACGACAACCCCGCGTTCATTGGGCCCGCCGGCACTGTGTACTGCACCGCTGAGTCGTGGGTGCGGTTCCTGCAGGCCCACCTGCGTGCCGACGATGGCCCGTATTTGACCGCGTCGTCGTGGGACACGCTGCACCGGCCGAACGACGCCGGCTACGCGCTGGGGTGGGCCGTGGCCGAGCGCGGGTGGAGCGACGGGCGTGTTTACTCACACTCGGGCAGCAACACGATGTGGTATTCGGTCACCTGGTTGGCGCCCAACATCGACCGCATCTACTTCGCCATGACCAACGCGGCCTCGGCGGACGCGGAGGGGACCATGGACGCGATTATTGGCGATTTGATCCAAGACGCCCGCTGACTAACGAACGGCGGTGTCGGTGAAGAGCGCGACGCGCGCAAGCGCTAGCGAACGGCTTACGGCCAGGGTATAGCGCTCGCACTATCGGATGGAGGAGTCACACTGCGCGCCCGCACGGATGCGGGCGGGCTCCTTCAGCGCCCACGGCCGTGAGCACGCGTACGGGGGGGAACTCTTGGAGCCTATATGAACTCATCGCGTTCGTTTCTCGTCGCGCTCGCGCTCAGCGCATCCGCCGTCACCCTCAGCTGCGGCGATGACGCGCCGGATCCCATCGAGTGCGGTCCGGACACCTGGTTGGTCGACGATGTCTGCCGCGCGTGGTCGGCGTGCGACTTGGGGACGTTTGTGCAAACGCCAGGGACGGCCACGTCGGACGTCGTTTGCGGCGTTTGTCCGGAGGGCTCGTACGCGTCGACGACGAACGCCGATTCGTGCACGGCGTGGGGCGTTTGTGCACCCGGTACGTTCGTCGTGGTGGCGGGAACGGTGTCCTCGGATGCGGTGTGTAGCGGTTGCCCGTCGGGCACGTTCGCGGCCGACAACGACGCCGACGCGTGCGTGTCGTGGACGGTGTGCGAGCGCGGCGAGTTTGTCGCGACACCCGGCACGTCGGTGGCTGACCAAGCGTGTGCGCCCTGCGGCGATGGCACGACGAGCGACGGTGAAAACCGGGCGCAGTGCGTGCCGGTTGGCACCTGTCCTGCCGGCACGGTGCAGACAGCTCCGGGTACGAGCGAGGGACCGCCGACCTGCGTCCCGTGCGAGCTTGGCGAACACTGCCGAGGTGGTGTTGCGCCCGCGGTGGCCTGCACGGAGGGCACGTGGGACCACGATTCGGACCCCGCGACCGCATGCGTGAGCGCCACCGATTGTTTGGCCGGCGAGTACGTTACGCATGACGCGTCGGCGACGAACGACCGCGGTTGCGCGCCCTGCGCCGCAGGCACGTTCAATGACCGCGCGAACCAGGCCACGTGTGCGCCCCATGTGGTGTGTCCGGAGGGGGCGCAGCGGATCGCCGCAGGCACCGCGGCGACAGACGCCACATGCGCGCCGTGCACCACCGCGGGAACGTACTGCGCCGGCGGCGATGCCGAGGCTGTGGCCTGCACGGAGGGCACGTGGGACCACGATTCGGACCCCGCGACGGCGTGCGTGAACGTCTCCGATTGTTTGGCCGGCATGTATGTGACGAGCGACGCCACGACGACCGCCGATCGAGGCTGCGCTCCGTGCGCCACCGGCACGTACAACGACGGTGTGAACCCGTACACGTGCGAGCCCCACACGGTGTGCTCTGCGGGCTCCCATCGCGTTGCAGAGGGTACGGCGGCCGCGGACTCCGAATGCGCGCCTTGCATCACCGCTGGAACGTATTGCGCCGGTGGCGACGTCGTGGCCGTCCCGTGCGCGGACGGCGCCTGGGACCACGACGGAGACACCGCCACCGTGTGCGTCGCAGTCTCGGCGTGCTCGGCGGGTGGGTACGAGGTGGCGGAGCCGACGGCCACCAGCGATCGGGTATGCGCGCCGTGTGAGCGCGAGACGTTTAGCGAAGTCGACGGCGCGACCGCCTGCACCCCATGGAATGTGTGCGCCAGCGGTTCTTACGTGACCGTGGCCCCGACCGCGACGTCCGACCGCGCGTGCGCGGACTGCGACGATGGGTTCTTCAGCGCCGTCGAGAACGCCGCGGCTTGCGAGGCCTGGACGGTGTGCGCGGCGGGCGCGTTCGAGATGGCGTCGCCGAGCGCGTCTGCAGACCGCGTGTGTGCGGCGTGTCCCGCGGAGTCGTTTAGCGACACCGAGAATCAAACCGATTGTGTTGGGTGGTCGAGCTGTACGGCCGGAACGTATGAACTGGAGGCACCGACCACATCTGCGGACCGCGTTTGCGCGGACTGTGAATCGGGCACGTTTACGGACGGCGAGAACGCGACGGAGTGCGTGTCCCACAGCGTATGCCTGCCGGGAACGTACGCCGTAGAAGGCGACACGACGGTCGATACCGACTGCCAGCCCTGCGCGGACGGCACGTGGGACGATGACCTGGACCCGATGACAGCGTGTGTTCCATGGAGCTGCGCGCCCGACAGCCAGCTCAGCCCCGGGACGCCGACGACCGACGCCGTCTGCTTGCGTGGGTGGACGGTGATGCTGTCGCCGGTTGGCCCGTACAGTTCGCGTGTGGGCGATGTGGCTACGGGACCCGACGGCAAGCTCTACGTAGCCGCGAGCTACCACGTGCCGGTTTCGGAAGGCTCGACGGAGCGCGCATATAAGGCATTCGTCAGCATCTTGGAGCGAGACGGGACGCTCGTGCGCCACGTAGAGGTCGGGGATGGTACCCAGTTCTCGCAGGTGCTCGACGTCACGGTGGATGCGGACGGGAACATCTATGTGTGCGGCGGGCTTTTGACGGGTTCGCTCGCTGCCAGCGAAACGGGGTTCGTCATGAAGATGGACGCCGACGGCAACCATCTGTGGACGGTTCAGCCTGGGCGAACTCGCCTCATCTCCGTGATCGCCGTCACAGACGAAGTCGTCTTCTTCAATTTCTCAGGGCGCTTGATGCGCGTCGACCCGGTGACTGGAACGGTACTGAGTGAGTCGCTGCTCCCCGAAATCTCACCGAGTGACATCGTGCTCGTTCCAGGGGTGGGTGTCGTGCTGACAGGATACGCATGGGGCGACATGCCGGGTCACACGTCCGTTGGGAATTGGGACGTCGGTGTTGCCGCCTACGACTTCGCAGGGGACGAGCTTTGGACGCAGCGGTACGGGACGACCGAACTTGATGTCGGGCGTTCGATAACGAGTACCGCAGACGGCATTTTCGTCGCAGCCAACGTCGCTGGGTCTCTTGCCGGTCAGACGAACGCCGGTAGTCGCGACGTGGTCGTGACGCGCCTTTCGCACACTGGCGAGGTGCAATGGCACCAACAGTTTGGCACGGACGCGCACGACGAGCCCGCGGCAGTACTTGAGGTCGACGGCGACGTGTTGGTGTTTGGGGAAACGGCGGGCCTGTTTCCCGGCGGGACGGATACCGGCGGGCAGGACGAGTTCTGGGCATCACTCTCGACTGACGGCACCGGACTGAGCGTGGAGCAAACCACAGCGGGCGGAGCCGAATGTGCGACACGACACCTGTCGAACGGAGTCGTGTCGGTCAGCATTCACGGCGGCGTCAAAGTCGTACGGCGCATGCGCTAGCTGGCCGGCGCCTCGGCTGGCGGCGGCGGCGTCGCGACGATCGACCACGGGAGCCCGGGCTCACGGTAGAACTCCGCCGGGATCTTGGACGCCATTCGCGCGTGCACTTGCGGCAGCTTCGACCAATGGATGCCGCAGCGAATGTGGTGCGCGGTGTGGTAGCCGAGGTTGCCGGTCATGCGGTTGTAGAGCGGGTTCATGACGTTGTACGACGCTCGGTACTCGTCGTCGGTTTCCAGACCGCTGTGGTGGGCGAACGTGGCGAGCGCGGTCAGGAAGAGCGACGAGGCCATGGGCAGCGCAAACACAAAGAGTGCGGCCACCGGGTTATGCCAAAATGCGAGCCCCAGCAGCGCGAGCACCACGGCGCCCCATGTGACAAACGTGCGCTGCATGTCTGGACGCATACGGCCGACCTCGAACGCCCGCGGGTAGGCGGTCAGCATGACGCTGAGGCTGTATTCGATGGCGCCCATCACCTTGCCGTCCAGCCGCTTCCAGCGGGACTCGTCCTTGGACTGGTCCAGGTAGTTTCGGTGGTGGCCGAGGGTGTGGTGGAGCACCCAAGCGTGCGTGCTCACCCCGGTGTGGAACGCGTACACCACCTCGAGCAGCCGGTTGAGAATCGGCTGTTTGAACGTGAACACGTGCTGGTGGTGGTGGTTCCAAGCCGCGATGCACGCCTTCGGGATGATGCCGAGTAGGAACCAGAGCACGAGCAGCCCGATGGGCTCCACGAGGAAGTACACACAGAGGTCGAGCGCAAAGTAGGCGACGAAGATTGCGACCGGGATTCGGTCTTCTGCGTGGCGAAAGAACTGCATACGTAAGGGCGGAGAGAGGGCGTCCGCGCCGAGACGCGCGTCGTTTCACTCTTTTAGCCAGTGCTCGGCAGACGCTGCGTCAGCGTTTGGTAAAAGTTGCCAGCGCGGGGTGGGAGCGCGCACCCTACGCACCGCGCGCGACCTGCCGCTGAACCCGCACCACGACAGCCCATGCCTCATGACCCACTCCTCGTCGCGCGTATCCGGCCTCTCCTTGCGGGTACGGACGGCCTTGTTGAGCACGCCCAACTCGGCGGGTTCATTTGGGCGATTCGCGGCAACGTCGCGGTCGGGATGGTGGACGAGGACCGCCTGATGGTGTGCTGCTCAAAGGAGGACCACCCGGTGTTCCTGCGCGAGCCCGGCGCCGAGGGCATCCGGTGGGGTGACCAAGTTTCGGAGGAGCGCGTCATGGTGGACGTGGCTGCGCTGGCGTCGGACGAGGATTTGCAGCGCTGGGTGTCGCGTGGTCGCGCGTACGCGGAGTCGTTGCCCGATCATGGCACGTACCGAATTGGGCGCCGTCCGCGGCAGCCTCGAACGACGCCTCGACCACGAAGAGGGCCACCGCGTTGACCCGTAGGTTGCCCATCGCCAGCCTATGACTCCACGCGCTACCCAGGATGCCGAATGCTCGAGCCGCCTGACCCGAAAATCACCCAGCTTGAGACGTTGCTGTCGCGCATCAAGCAGCTCGCATCCTTGTCGGTTTCGCTGGATGGTTACGAGCGTTGGGGGAACGGGAGCGACCCAGAGTTCGAAGCCCAAGCCGCCGCCGAGCTGGCCGAGCTATCGCGCATCCGAGGGGAACTGGAAGCCACCACCATAGCCATGCTCGCATCTCACCCGGACGTTCTGGCCGATTGGGCTCGCCGCCACATCGCGCTGTTGGAGCACTACCTGAACGAGATGGTCGCGGACGACAGCACGGAGGCGTTCGTCGCCAAAGGGGAGATGGAGAAGTGGAAGCAGGTAGAGGAGGGCAAGCTACCGTTTGTTCGAGAGAATCCGGTGTACGTGAAGCCGGACGGTGCGACCTACGAGCGGTTGTTCGGCCTGCGGCTTCCGGGGCTGCACTGGTAGGGGAATGGCGCGAGCGCTGTCGTGGGGCGGCTCTGCTTCACCGAGCGAGAGCTGAGTGATAGTCTCCGCGCCTCACCGCCAACACACCGTATCAGGGGACCATGTTGCACCCGCTCGCCGAAGCCCTTTCAAACGCCATTCGCGAGCTCCGCGATGAACTTGAAAATCCAGCGGCTGCCATCGCGATTGTGGCACCCACAGGGCCCAACTCGGACATGTGCCGACGCACGCTGGCGACGGCCGGCGCGTGGTTCAATGTGCACTTCTACTCGCCCGAGCGACTGGTCGCCGAGCTGGCGACATTGCGATTGGGTGGGCAGGGGCTCCAGCCGGAGCCGACGGGCTGGCTAGACGCCACGATTGCGGCCGAACTCCCATCGCGAGTGCAGGCGTTCGGCGACGTCGCTGAGCTTCTCCAGCGGCCTGGTTGGGCGACGGAGCTGGGGCGCGTAGCGGCGACGTTCGAGTCCGAGGGCATCGATGCTGCGCTGCTCCGCAGTCTGGACGTGGCGTCTGTGGATGTCGTCCATCGTGATGTCGCGGCGGCCGCTTTGGAACTCGTCGCGGACGCGCGTCGCGCCGACCGTTTGTGGGGGGCCGCGGAGCAGACGGAGGCCGCGCGGGCCGCGGTCGATACCGGCGCCGCGGTGCCGCCGAATCGAATTGCGGGCGTGGTGGTGCTCGGCGATCGCGCGCTGCCTTTTGGGGTGTACGACGTGCTGTCGCGCTGGCTCGGTCAGCGGCCCTACCGACGTATCGAGACCGACGCGATGCACGCGATTGCCGACGCACCGCTCGGGTTCAGGCGGGCAGCACCGGCGCCGCCGACGGTCGTGCGACGTGCCGAAGAGACCGCGCTCGCCCGGTTGGGACGCGGATTGTGGGGGTCGCTCGGCGCCACGGTACCGCTGGATGAATCGCTGACGCTTGTCGCTACACCCGACCAAACGCGCGAGCCCGAAGAGGTGGCCCGCGCGGTGGTCGCAGAAGCGCGGCGCGGAACACCGCTCAACCGCATCGGCGTCGCGGTGCCGGATGCCGACGCCATCGATGCGCTTCAGGCGGCGTTCGCCCGGGCGGACATTCCCGCCGTTTGGTTGGTGGGACCGCCGATCGCGCAGGGGCCCGCGGCGGGGTTCTTGAGCTTGTGTCTGCGTATCGCGCTTGGTGGTGGCACGCGCGCGGAGTGGTACGCGCTGCTGCGAACACCGGGTCTGTTGTCCCGCGGGCCATTTGCTGGGATTGCCACGGCGGGGCGCTCGCGATGGCGGCGACTGCTGCGAGATTGCGGAGCGTGGCGCGATGCGGAGTCGATTCTCACCGCGCTCGCGCACTCGGCAGAGACGACCAGCGACGAGACCGAACGGGTGGCCGCGTCGTCGCTGTCGGAGGCCATTCGTCGCGTCCGCGATACGCTCGCCGCGCTTCCAGACTCAGGTTCGCTCGGCACGTTTGGGCAGTCGTTCCGTGCGTTGCTGGAGCCGCTGCATGCCCCCACCAGAGACCGCGCGCGGGTGTTTGACCTGCTAGATGCATGGGGGCCGGCACCTTCGGGGGCTGCGCAGGTCGGCCCCACGGTCGGGCTCCGCCACGCCGCCGAGGTGTTCCGAAACGACGCGCGCCAAGCGCAAGCGCTCGATGGTTCGGTCGGCGACCCGGCCGTTGTTGTCGCGCCGCCCATGACCCTATTCGGCGGCACGTTTGATGCCGTGTTTGTGCTCGGGCTCTCGCACGGGCGCTTTCCGCGGGTGGCTAAAGAAGACCCGCTCATCCCGGACACCTTGATCGGGGCGGTACGTGCGCGCTGCGGCCAGCCGCGAATGCTGCTCTCTTCTGATCTCGCGGATGCCGAGCGGCGCCGTCTTGCGGCTGCGTTGTCGAGCGCCTCTCAGCGGGTATTTTTGTCGGCTCCGCGGGCGGATTTGATGAGCGCGAAGCCCATTTTACCGAGCTCGCTCGTGCTGGAGATCGCGAGCGTTTTGCTAGGCCGCCGTGCGTCGTACGCGGACCTGGAACCAACGGCTGGGCTGTTCGTTCGTGCCGGCTCCCGGGCGTGGCCGGGACCGCGTGATCCGGACGCCGCAGCCAACCGGTGGGAACGCCTGCTCGCGCTGGCCCAATCGGAGCCCGAGACGGTGCTGCGAACGTTGAACGCCGACGCGCGAACGCAGCCGCTCGTCCACCTGACGGCCGAGGTTGCCGCCGTCCACGGGCGGGCGGAGATGGATGCGCTCGCCGCCGGCACCGGTCGCATTTTGGCCGACGCGTTTCCCGCCGACGCGCTGCCCGCCGCGGACCGTCTGCTCTCCGCAGGTGCCATGCTGCGATTGATCGCGGAGCCGCGGGCGTACTTATGGCGTGACGTGCTGCGGGCATGGCCTGCGCCGAGCCTCCGCGCCCCAGCACACCCGGCGGTGGCCTACCGCGTCCGCGGCTTCACCACCGCCGCGCTTGGCTGTGTCGCCGGAACGCAGGACCCGCTCGCGCCGGCGGCCACGAATGCTGTCCAAGAGGCGACTGCGTTCGACACCAGTATCGCCGAGTCTGCCCGAGAGCTCGCGGTAGAATTGGCGGTGGAGCAGGGGAGCTTTGTGCTCAACGAACTCCCCGAATGGCGTATCGCAACCCGGCTTGAACAGCCCGAAACGGGACGTGCCGTGGATGATGGCGGAGACTGGCGTATCGCTGACGTCGACGGTTGGACCACGGGCGGGCAGCTGATCGGGCCACCGTCGAGGGGCAACAAATCGGTGGGGCTTCCCGCCGACCGCGGGCTCGCACTCTCCGCGGCCGCACTGCAGGCGTCGGGGACCCCGGTGACGCACGTACTGAGTCCGCGCTTGGACAAGCGGTGCGTGGCGGCGGCGAAGAACCCCGCAGAGCTGATCGCCTGTTTGACAGCCGAGATTGCTACGGCCCGCGCCCGCGTCGCCGACGGCCTTTACCCTGCCATGGCGGGGGACCGCGTCGCCCAAAGTCTGGCCATCGGTGCCGAGTCCGAACGGCTGCTATCACCCGAACAATTCGCCGCTCCGAAGGGGGACGCATGACGGTCGTCGACCAAGCTGCCCGCGATCGCCTTGTCTCCGAACTCGATCGTTCTTTCGCCGTATCCGCAGGGGCGGGTACGGGCAAAACGTCTGTGCTGGTGTCGCGCGTTGTGCGCCTGATCGAGTCCGGGGTCGCCCCGCGCCGGATTGCGGCGATCACGTTCACCGAGAAGGCCGCCGCAGAGCTGACCGAGCGCGTTCGTGATGAACTGGAGAAGCGTTTCGCGGATGCGACGAACCCGAACCATGCCGCTATCGAGGCTGGGTTGGCGGCGTTCGCTGACCTGACGCTGTCGACCATCCACGCGTTCTGTCGCACGTTGCTGATGGCCGAGGCGTTGCAGGCGGACTGGCCCGGCGTGACCGAGCTGTTGGCCGAGTCGCTGTCCGCGGCGGGCACCGAGACGGCGTTTGCGGTGTGGCGTTCGGAGTTCGATGCGCGCCACCCGGACCTGCGCGGCGTGCTGCGTATGGTTGATGACAATGTGCTCCGCGAGACGCGCTGCTGACCAACCGCGATATGACGCCCGTCGTGGGGCCGGCGGCCGTCGGCTGGGTTGAGTGCGCGGACCAACTCTCGGCGATCGCGCAGCGGGTGATCGACGCCGCCGGCCGCTGCTCGAACCCGTCGGGGTGCAAGCGATATCAAAAGGAGCAGCCGCTGTACGCCGCGCTGGGCGTGCTCTCCGCGACGCCGTCTGCGGTGGATTGCCAGCAGCTGCTCGAGGCCGGGCTTGCCACGGGCGCCAAGAACGCGGGCAAAGCCGGAGACTGGCCGGCCGGCGCAAAGGCCGCGATCGTGGAGGCCGTCGAAGCGTTCAAATCGTGGCGTGATTACTGGAGCGCGGCAGAGAGGGCCGTGGTGCATCGGCGCGTGGTTTCGGACGTGGTAGCGCACTATGTGGCCGCTGCGTTGGAGGCGAAACGGGCGGCGGTTCAAGCGGATTTTCAGGACCTGCTTATTCGCGCGGCCGAGCTGCTTGAGACGTCCGCCGACGCGCGGCACAGGTTGGGCGCGCGGTTCGACGCGCTGCTCATCGACGAGGTGCAGGACAACGACCCGGTGCAGAGTCGCGTCGCTATGCTACTGGCCCGCGCGCCCGAGCTGACAGGCGCATGGCATGCGCACCCGCCGGCGCCCGGACGACTGTTCGCGGTAGGTGACCACAAGCAGTCCATCTACCGGTTCCGTCGGGCGGACGTCGCGCAGTGGCATCGGCTGACGGAGACGATTGAGAAGGACGGTGAGCGGGTGGCGCTACGGCAGAACTTCCGGTCGGTTCCGGGCGTGACCGGATGGGTGAACTACGCGTTCGCGGACCTGCCGGATTACGAGCCGTTGCTGGCGTACCGAGGGCCGGGTCAACTCGAGCCTGTGGTGCATTTACTGGCCGACGACGAGACCGCCGCGACGGTCGACTACCTTTGGCAGCTGCGTGAAAACGGGGCGTGTGTGGTCGACCGCGCTACCGGTAAGCCGCGCCCGTTCGAGTGGCGTGATGCGATGGTGTTGCTGCCCGCGTGGAGCAAGGCTGGCGCGCTGCGCGACGCGCTCGAGGGCGCCGGGATTCCGGTCGTCGTCGGAGGCGGCGGTGGGTTCTTTGAGCGCCCCGAAGTGCGGCTGGGGCTCGCCGCGTTACGCGCGTTGGACGAGCCGGGCGACAGCGAGGCGGTGGCGTTCGTAGTGCGCGGGCTGTTCGGCCTCGATTTCGAGTGCATGTCGCGACATATCGCTGCCGGTGGGTCGTGGCGGTACACCGTGCGCGACCAGCCTGTGGGGAAGGTGGCCGATGCGCTCCGTGTGCTTCGCGGGCTCCATGGCCGTCGCAGCGGGGTGTCGGCGTCGACGCTGCTCACCGAGCTGTTGGAGACGTCTCGGGCACCGGTCGTGTGGGCGCTGACCCAACGCGGCGCCGGGGCCCTCGCCAACCTGGTCAAGCTCGACGACCTCATCCGTCAGTACGAACTGCACTCCGACTCGCTCGGCGAGCTCGTCGACGCGCTCAAATCGCTGCAGAAGACCAAATCGAACGCTGAGGACGCTGAGTTGCCCTTCGTGGACGACGACTCGAACGCGGTTCTTATCCTGAGCTACTTCATGTCGAAGGGGCTCGAGGCGCCGGTCGTTCTGATGCCGTTCGCCAAGCGATCGACGAACGCAGCGAGCCCGTTTATGGACCGTGAGCGTGGGGAAATCGCGGTGAAGTTCGGGGACTTCGCGCCGCTGGATTGGGACGAGCGGAAAGAGGTGGAGACCGGGGAGCAGCAGGACGAGCAGCAGCGCTGGCTGTATGTCGCGACCACCCGTGCCCGCGACCAGCTTGTGCTGGTGCAGGACCGCGATGAGAAAAACTCAACGCTGTATGCCCGCCTGCCGAACCCGGGTGCGGTGCCCGGGCGCGACGCAGCACATGGCGCGCAACACCCGTTGGCTGCGGAAGATTGCGCCGTGCTCACGCTTCACCACGACGAACTGCAGGCGGCTCCGCGGATTGCTGAGACCTACCCCGGGCTATCGGCGGTGCTCTCCGAGGACGTTGGCCCGATGGCATCGATCGCGCTCGCGGCGGAGGAGGCGTGGGAAGCCGAGCGTCGCTCCGTGTTGCGCAAGGCACGTCGCACGTCGGTGCGTTGGCGTACCGCGACGGACATCTCCAGGCGGGGCCTTCGTCTGGAGCCCGCGGGTGGGGACGCCGAGGCGGGAACGGTGGTGCACGCGGTGATGGAGTCACTGGACCTGAACGCACCGCTGGAGTCGTTACGCGAGGCGGCGCGCGCTGCGGTTGCGGCGCATGGATTGCAGCGTGGATTCGCGCCAGAGCGGACCGAAGACTGCCTGAGTATCGTGATGCGTCTGCTCGCGGACCCGGTGGTCGCGGCGGTGCGCGGTGCTCCGGAGCACCATAAGGAGGTGCCATTCGCGTTTCCGGAGCACGGCCGTGTGGTGGTGGGCTCCATCGACCTGTGCTTTCCGCTCGACGCGGCGCGAACGCGTTGGAAGGTGGTCGACTGGAAGTTCGAGGTGCCCGCGCCGGGGACAGCGCGGCGCGCGGCGTACGAACGGCAGCTCGCGGTGTACGCGAAGGCGATCGTCGAAGGGCTGACCGGCGTGAAGCCCGAGAACATCGAGACGGAGTTGATCGGGCCGTACCCAGAGTTCCCTGTCGAGGAGTCGCACGCGCGCGCGGATGCGCTGTTGGAGGTCGCGCCGCAGGTCCGGCCCGTGTTGGAGCGACTGTTGGATGCTGGCGCCGCCGTGCCACTCGTGGGCGCGGGCGTGGGCGAGCCGGTGCAGGTCGACGACGTGGAGATGGTGTGGCCCGCGTCCAAGGTGGCGCTGCTGTGGGATATGCCGGACCACGTGACGACGCTCCAGGCGCTCGGGTTTCGTGTGGTCGCGCTCTCGTCAGAAGCCGCCGATGCGCTTGATGAGGCAGCCTCGCAGCTGTCCGAATGGCTCGGTGTTCACGTCACGGGAGATGCGGACGCCGACAACGATTCGACCGGCGCGGGTGCGGCTT
>CBDUJZ010000150.1:0-12797 GCA_965367675.1 uncultured Myxococcales bacterium
GCGAAACCCTCGGTGTCCACGCGAATACGCCCAAGCTGCGCAGCGTCGGGCCCGTACACGCGGAGGCTATCGCGCCGCACGCGGTACCGCGCCACCAAGCCGCCCTGGCGCTCGACAAGGTCCACACGTCGGCCGCCCGACTCACGTTCCACACCCGGCCCGTAGGGGCCATTGCTGGGCATCGTGGGCAACGGCTGCGGCGTCGGCGCGCATCCGACGAGTGCGCCGAGCGCGAGCGCCGTCAACGTCCCGCACCCATGGCGCCAAGCGCTCACGCGAACGGGATTTCGAGGTTGCGCCGAATCTGGTCCAGGATGCCGTTCACAAACGCCGGCGTCGTCTCAGACCCGAAGCGCTTCGACAGCTCGATCAAGCCGTTGATCGTCGCGCGCGGCCGCGGACGCTTCATGTACGCCAGCTCCAGCACGCCGATGCGCAACAGCGTCCGGTCGATCAGCGGCATGCGGTCCAAACGCCAGCGCGGGGACGCCGCCACGATCAGCTCGTCGATGCGCTCGGCCTCACTGTCCAAGTGACCGATCAGCTCAGCGATGCGCGGACGCACCGTGATCCACGACCCCGGGTCGGGCAGGTAGTCCTCGTACCGCTCAATCTGGAAGTACTCCGACGCCTCACGGGCCGACGGCGTCGTGTGCTCGTGCACGAAAGCCCGCTCGAATCGGTCCAGCGCTTCGAGCGCAGGGACACCAGCTTGGTCGGCAATGACGAGAACCCACATTGTGAGCTCACGGCGCCGGTCCTCTCGACCGGGAATCGACTTGCTCATTCGGCAGCGAGCGTGCGGTAGAGATTCGCCATCTCGATCGCTGCAGCGGCCGCGTCCTGGCCCTTGTTGCCAGCCTTCGTACCCGAACGCTCGATCGCCTGTTCGATCGTATCGCACGTGAGCACGCCGAACGAGACGGGGATGCCCGAGCGCATGGCCGTGTTGGCCGTACCCTTGGTCGCCTCGCTCGCGATGTAGTCGAAGTGCGGGGTCGAACCCCGGATCAGCACGCCGAGGCAGATCACCGCGTCGTACTTCTTGGTGTCCACCAAGCGCGACGCCATCAGCGGGATCTCGAACGCGCCAGGCACGCGGATCACGTCGATCAGGTCATCGTCACCGCCGTGGCGCACGATCGTGTCGAGCGCGCCCTCAAGCAGGCGCTCGGCCATAAAGCTGTTGAAGCGGCCAACGACGATCGCAAAGCGGATTCCACTCGCGACCAAACTGCCGTCAATATAACGGGGCATGTTTCCTCTGGGGCTGGGCGGCGTAGGCCGACCGGGTTCTGAATTCACACGTGCGCGGAGCGCGACGGGCTAGGCGCGATACGCCGGCCGCGGAATCTGGATCGTCTCTACGACTTCCACGCCGTACGCGTCGAGGCCTACGAGCTTGCGCGGGTTGTCCATGAGGACGCGCATCTGGCGAACGCCGCACTCGTGCACGATCTGCGCGCCGATACCAAAGTCACGGAACTCCGGACGCGGGCGGTTGATGTCCGGCGCCGAGTTGTCGGGGCCCAGCTTCTCGCGCTGCTCATCCGACAGCACAAAGCGCTTCACCGCGTCCAAACGCGTGAACTCGTGGCTCTGCAGGTAGACCAACACGCCGGAGCCGGCTTCGGCGATCGCCTCAAGCGAGCCGTGCACCTGCCAGCCGCAGCCAGCGTCGGTGCCGCGGAACACGTCGCCGATGACCGCTTGGTGCTGCACGCGCACCAGCACGGGGCCGCTCTCTTCCGAGATGTCGCCCAGCACGAGCGCGAAGTGCTCTCCGCCGCGCACCACGTCGCGGTACACGCGCAGACGGAAGTCCGGCGAAGCCTCGCACGGGTACGGCGTCTCAAGCACCATCTCCACGATCGTGTCGTGCGTCAGCCGGTAGCGGATCAGGTCGGCCACCGAGACGATCAACAGATCGTGCTCCGCGCCAAACGTCTCCAAGTCCGACATGCGCGCCATTGTGCCGTCATCATTGAGGATTTCGCAGATCACGGCGGCAGGCTTGAGGCCCGCCAGACGCGACAGATCCACCGAGCCTTCGGTCTGACCCGTACGCACCAACACGCCGCCAGGCTGCGCCCGCAACGGGAAAATGTGCCCCGGACGAACCAAGTCCGCCGGCGTCGTATCATCCGCCACCGCGACCTGAATCGTGTGCGAGCGGTCCGCCGCCGAGATACCCGTAGTCACGCCCTCAGCCGCCTCGATGGACACCGTAAACGCGGTGCCAAACTGGGCCGAGTTGTCCGTCACCATCGGCGGAATCTCAAGCGTGCGAAGACGCTCGTCGGTCAGCGACAGGCAGATCAGGCCACGGCCATGCTTGGCCATGAAGTTGATCGCCTCAGGAGTCACCGACTCCGCAGCCATCACCAGATCACCCTCGTTCTCACGATCCTCGTCGTCGACCAAGATCACCATTTCGCCACGGCCAATTGCCGCGATCGCTTCTTCGATTTTCGCCAAGGGCATCTTAGTTCTCCTCACGTCCGTTAAATCCAAACTGCGTCAATAGCTCGCCCATACGATCCTCGCGCCCGCCTTGCACGAAGCGTCGTACGTACTTCCCGATCATATCGGTCTCAATGTTGAGCGAAGCGCCGATCGGGCGCTCCAGCAGCAACGTTTGATTCTCTGTGTGCGGCACGATCGTGAGGCGAAACGCCGTGGCGCTCAGTTCGTTCACGGTCAGCGAAACGCCGTCCACCGCGATCGATCCCTTAGGCACCAGCTCCGCCAGCACCGCCGACGGAAGCTCCACCCACAAATCCCACGCGCGGCCCACCTGCGTGCGGCGAGTCAATCGCCCAACACCGTCCACGTGGCCTTGTACAAAGTGGCCGCCCAAACGTCCGCCGACCAACAGCGCACGCTCCAAGTGCACGCGATCGCCCACCCGAACGCTGCCGAGCGCCGAGTGACGCAGCGACTCCTGGGACACGTCCGCGGAGAACGAGCGCGCGTCCTTCGACGTCACCGTCAAGCACACGCCGTTCACCGCGATGCTGTCGCCAAGACGCACATCGGACATCGGCAGCGACGTCTCAAGCTGAAGGCTCACATCGCTACCGCGCGACGACCGCTGTCGAAGCGTGCCGATGTCTTCTATCAGTCCGGTGAACAACGCGATTCCAGGGTAATGAATGAGCGTTCAGTCAGTCTGCTAGTGCCGCCACTCGCCCCGGTCAACCCAACAACTTGGGAACCAAGTGGGGACTCAGATCGGCGAGCATCAGCACGTCGTCTCCCAACCGCTCCACGCGCATCGATTGCGCACGCATCGCGTCGCCCATCTTCGCGATGCCAACCCCACCCACAGACGGAACTGCGTCCACCCCGCCGATGACAACCGGCGCCGTGAACACCGCCAAGCGGTCCACCAAACCCGCGTCGAACAACGAGCCAACCACCGCACCGCCACCCTCGGCCAGCACCGACGTGTAACCAAGCGCGTGAGCGTGCGCGAGCACCGCCGCCAGCGACAGCCCCGAACCATCGAGCGGGACCTCCAGCACGCCCACGCCACGCGCTGCCAACGCCGCGCGCGCGGCAGGCGAACCCGCGGGCCCACACACCACCGTCGTCGGCGCCACCGATACATCGAACACCTTCGACGTCAGCGGCGCTTCCAGGCGGGCGTCCAGCACAAACCGGTGAGGATTCCGCGCATCCGGCTCGTCGGGAAGCCGTGTCGTCAACGACGGATCATCGGCGAGCAGCGTGTTGCGCCCCACCAAAATGGCGTTGTGATCGCGCCGCATCTCGTGGCCGCGCAGCCGCGACTCGGCCCCCGTGATCCACTGGCTGTGACCCGTGCGCGTCGCGATCCGCCCATCGAGCGACGTCGCGATCTTGGCCGTCACCAAAGGCCGTTGCGCGAGCACGCTGACCACAAAGTCCTCGTTCATCGCCCAGCAGTCCGCGCCGAGCGTGCCCACGTCCACCGAAATCCCCGCTGCGCGCAGCTCCGCCACGCCGCGGCCCGACACCAGCGGGTTCGGGTCGATCATGCCGATCACCACCCGAGCGAAGCCCGCCTCCACCACAGCGGAGCTGCACGGCGAGGTCCGGCCGTGGTGCGAGCACGGCTCCAGCGTCACGTACAACGTCGCACCGCGCAGGTCCTCCGTCGCCGCCGCGATGGCGTTCCGCTCGGCGTGCGGCCCACCGGCGCGGGCATGGAAGCCGACCGCGATCTCTCGGTTGTCGCGCACGATCACCGAGCCGACCAGCGGGTTCGGATGTGCCGTGTAGCGACCGCCCCGAGCGACTTCGAGAGCGCGACGCATGAAGTGCTCGTCGCGCTCCGCCGTGCTCACTTGGCCTCCGACCGCACTCGCTCGATCGCCGCCACGAACTCGTTGATGTCCTCGAACGAGTAGTAGACCGAGGCGAACCGCAGGTAGGCGACGCCATCCAACTCGCGCAGCTCTTCGATCACGATGTCGCCGATGCTCCGCGAGTCCACTTCGCGAACGCCGAGGCCAGCCACGCGGTGCTCCACGCGATCGACCACGCAGTCGATCTGCGCGGCGGCCACCGGGCGCTTCTGACACGCCACGCGGAGGGCGCGGCGGATCTTGCCCCGCTCGAACGGCTCCCTCCGGTCGTCACTCTTGATCACCAGCGGGAGCGTGAGCTCCACGGTCTCGTACGTGGTGAACCGCAGGCCGCAGCCGAGGCACTCTCGACGGCGACGAATGGCGTCACCGTCGCGACTCTGACGGCTGTCGACGACCTTGTCGTCATCCAGTGAACAGCGAGGACAGCGCATGAAGACTACGTAGAAGGCGGGCCCAAGATGGACCTAGGTTGCGCGACCGTGCAGGCATTCGCCGACACGCATATCAGGTTCGACACCGAACCTATCAGGTTCGACATCGAACCTATGCTCGTGAATTGAACGCGACTCTGAACGCCTAGGCGTCCAGCTCGATCGCGTTCACACGGCGTTGATGCCGTCCGTCGTCGCCCGGCGTAAAACCGCCATCTGCGAACGCACGGACCACCTCTTTGATCATCTCGGGGCCGATCACGCGCGCGCCGAACACCAACACGTTGGCGTCATTGTGCTCACGCGCGAGACGCGCGCACAGCGGATCGTTGGCGAGCGCAGCGCGCACACCAGCAACCTTGTTCGCTGCGATCGACATCCCGATCCCGCTGCCGCACACCAGGATACCCCAGTCACCGTCGCCATTGACGACGGCTTGCCCGAGGAGGTGCGCATACGCGGGATAATCGACACTCGCGGTGCTCTCCGGTCCCAAGTCAGTGACCTGGTGCCCGAGCGCACGAAGAAACACGCCGACCTCAGCCTTTACGGCGACGCCTGCGTGGTCACTCGCGATCAGAACGTGGGCCATCGCCCGCGCCCTAGCGTGCGATGATCGAGATGACCTGACGGCCCTTGTAGGTTCCGCAGCTCATGCAGACGCGGTGCGGCATCGAGCGCGCGCCACAGTTCATGCACCACGCGATGTTCTTCGTTGCGACCTTGTCGTGCTCCGAACGGCGGCGACGGGTACGGCTCTTGCTCTTCTTTTGCTTGGGGACGGGCATCTCGCTCTCTCGTTCTCGGGCCGAAGCCCAGGGGTCAGTTCTGCTTCTTCTTCGCTAACATTTCCTGCAGCGGGCCCCATCGAGGGTCTGCTTTAGGTGCCGAAACTTCTTCCGGCGTACTCAAATAGTCGTCTGCGGCGCACGCCTCGTCGGGCCCACACCGCGGCACGGCTTCTAGCTCAAGGAGAATCGCCTCGCGAGCCAATTCGGCCAAGTCGACCTCTTCGCCCTCATAGAAGCTCGTGTCCAGATCATCTGTACTTAATTCGATCTCTTCTTTGCTCGGATTATCGATCTGGCGCTTCGGCATCAGCGTCCAATGAAGCGGAACCTCTAGGGTCCGCTCACGTTCGGCCAAGCATCGCGCACACTCAAAGCTCACCGGCGCTACTACGGATCCGCGTACGTGCATCAACTCGTCGTACTTCTGTACATCCAAGTCGACTTCGCCTTCCGAGCGCGCCGCGTACAACTCGTCCATACTCTTCACGATCTCGTCCAGCAATGGAGCGGAAATCTTGAAGCGAATGGGGTTCGAACCTTCGCGTAATTCTCGAATAACGATCTTCAACGGACACCTCGCCGAGGGCGCGCGGACTATAGGGGGACCGCCTAGGCTGTCAAGCAATTCTGCCCCCGTTTCACAACCCGCTTCGACCCGCACCCAGCACTTTCATCGCCCCACGCCCCCCATCGTCCTCCTGAATGCGGGCCCCGTACGCCCCGTCTCATTCATGCACCCGCGCCCTTCTCAACTGTTCCCAACCCCGCGCGAACGCTATACACCCCCGCGTAACCTCCACCGAGATCCTCCATGAAGCGTATCCTTTTCGCACTCCCGTTCGCGCTCACCCTCACCAGCTGTGAGGAGCTCAGCAACCTCACCAGCGCGTTCGCCGGCGACTGCGCCTCCTACGAGTCCGCCTACCAGATCGAGCTCAACAAGGGCGGCGAACTCTCCGCGTCCATCCCCGAGACCACCGAAGGCTTCGCCATGGGCCTCGTGCTCAACCAGCGCGCCGTCAACGAGCTCTTCCAGCGCCTCGGAGACGCCGAACTCCCCGTGCTCCAGCAAGGCTTCCGCGTGCTCGGACAGCAGTTCACCATCGCACTCCAGCCGTCCATCCCCACGCTCGCCATCGGCGGCAACAGCGCCTGCGTCGACTGCTTCTCCGCGTCCGTGCCCTTCAGCATCGGCGTTGGACTCGGCGACGACCCGCCGCGACTCGGCGGCGGTACCCTCGGAGCGCAACTCCCCCTCGGCATGATGCCCGAGACCGACGACCGAACCGCCCTCGTCGCCTCGTTCCAAGACCTCGCGGTGACCAACCTCGAGATCGACGTCGGCAGCTCCCAGTTCTCCAACGTCATGGGCACCATCGAGCCCATCGTGAACACCCTGCTCTCCGCGTGGCTGCAAACCCGCTTCGAGAACGCACGCATCGCCACCTTTGACTCCTGGGCGCTTGGACAAGGCGACGTCAAACTCGCCGGCCGTGGACCCTTCGTCCACCCCGCCACGGAGAGCATCGTCATCGCCATGCAGTCCAACCTGCGGCTCGAAAACGGCTCCTCCATGGACGTGCAAACCGCCCTCCCCGAAGGCGCCGACATCGGCTTCGTCTTCCACCCCGAGCTCCTGCTCTCCATGACCCGACGCATGCACTACGAAGGCGTCATCCCGCAGGACTACGCCGAGAGCGGCCAAGCGCTCAGCGCCGACGGCGGCGGCGCGACACGCGTCAGCTTCCAGACCATGAACACCGCCGACGACGGACTGCTGCGCACCGGCGCCACGCTGTACCAAACCCAAAACCTGTGCGGCACAGCCAGCTTCTCCGCCGCCATGGGACTCCAGGTCGAGCCCGGTAACTTCGCCTTCACCGTGCAAGACGTCGACGTCACCGGCGGCCAAGGCATCGGCGAGCTCCTGTCCAGCGACACCTGGGGAACCGGCGCCCTCGTCGACGGCCTCCTCGATACCCTCCAGTTCACCGTCAACTACGACCAGATCTTCGGCGGTGAAGCCGCCTCGCAGCCCGAAATGGGCGCCTTCCAAGCCAACATCGATGCCCGCGGTATCTCCGTGTACCTCAACATCGGCGCCATCTAGCCCCCCGCCTCAATGAACGCATTCCGAATCGCAGCCCTTCTCGCACTCAGCCTCACCCTCGCGCTCGGCGCCGCCGCGTGCGGAGAGGACGAGACACCCGCCGTCGCCGACACCGGCGCTGACGTCTCCGAAGACGTGGCCGTAGAGGACGTGGAAGAAGAGGTCACCGTCGAGCCCGGCGTGACCTTCGTCCTCGAGAACGCCAACCCCGGCGGACTCCCCCGATACGTGCAGATCGTCGACCGACGCGGCGCGCCCACCTGGTACAACCTCATGCCCGTCGGCTCCCTCGATGTGTACCACCGCGCCGAGTCCAACTGCACGCTTTGCAGCTGCGACGAGCCCGACTGTACCCCCTGCGAGCCCGTCCCCGAGATCCTCAAGCTCGAGGCCGGCGAGTCCGTCACCGCACGGTGGGACGGCACGCTGATCGAGATCGACTCCACCAACATCTGCGAGTCGCGCATCGAGCCCGAGACCGACGAGCTCCAGGTCGAGTTCGCGTGGAGCCCAGAGCCGCCCGACGCCGACGGAAACCTCCCGGCGGGAGTCGTCTCGCGCACCCGCGTCCGCTTCAACGCCTCCACCGACGACGAAGTCCGCTACCGCATCGAAGCCGCCGAATGACCCACGCCTACGAGCCGTTCCTCCCGCAAGCGCGCACCCTCCAGGCGGATGCCCGCGTCATCGACCTCCACGTCGACTCGCTCATCCAGAAGCACCTCTTCGGATACGACATCCGCAAGAAGCACCGCGCTGGAATCCCCGGGCAGCCGTTCGTGTGGCACGCCGACGTGCCCCGAATGCAGGAGGCCGGCTACCTGGGCGCCGCCATGGGCGTGCACTACTGGCAGCGCGAAAACGCCAACGGTGTCCGCACCTGTCACGCGCAGATCGACAGCCTCGACCAGCTCGCGCGTGACCCCCGATGCCTGCGCATTCAGAACCCCACCGACTGGGCGCGCGCACGCGCCGAAGGCCGCCTCGGGCTCACCCCCGGCGTCGAGGGCGCGCACATGCTGAACGGCGACCTCGAGAACCTGGTCACCCTCTGCAAGCGCGGCATCGCGTACCTCACGCTCGCCCACTTCTCCAAGAACGCAGCCGCCACCCCCTCGCTCGGCCGCGGCGCCAACGAGGAGGACGGGCTCACGCCCTTCGGCGAGCAGATCGTGCACACCCTCAACCGGCACGGGCGCGTCATCGACGTCTCCCACCTGAACCAGCGCTGCGCCACCGAGGCCGCACAGCTCAGCGAAGCACCGGTGTTCGCCACCCACTCCGGAGCCCAGGGCGCGTTCCGACACGCCCGACTGCTCTCTGACGCCGCGATCGACGCCATCGCCGAGAAGGACGGCGCCATCGGCGTCATCTTCGGCCCCGGGTTCTTGGCCGGACGCATTCGCGCGTCCTCCACCTGCGTCGTCGATCACATCGACTACATCGCCAAGCGCGTCGGCATCCGGCACGTGGTCATCGGCTCGGACTACGACGGCTGGCTGTACGCCATCCCCTCGGACCACCGCGACTGCCGAGACTCCGTCCGCGTGACCGCCGAGATGCTGCGCCGCGGCTACACGGAAGACGAGGTGCGTGGCGTGCTCAGCGGCAACGCAGAGCGCGTGTTCCAAGCCGCCTGGGACGCGCGCGCTTAGAGCGCCCCCAAACGTCGGATGGCCCCAACAGAGTCATCCCGAGTACGCCGGCCCTGCCCTCTAGGCCGGCGGCCTACTCCTCTTCGGAGCCGTCGCCGGTGTCGCTATCCACGTCATCGGCGTCCGCGTCCGCATCGACGCCATCCGCGTCCCGACCATGCAGCGCGTCGTCCAAACCGGCCAGCGCCGGGAGGACCGCCAGCAGCTCCGGCGGGAACGACTCCCGGTACGTGACGCGCTCCGTCAGCGACTTCGACCACAGGCCGTACACCGCCGGCCACGGAATCACGCAGAAGTACTCGCCGCTGTCGAAGCTCAGCGACCCGCGAATCCCAGCCTCATCGTAGTCGAAGTCCTCGACCCGAAATCGCAGGCTGAAGTTCAGGTGAAGCTGCGGCGTGCCACGAAACTGCTCCGGCACCGACACGCCCTTCACGCGCGTATCGAACGTCACCTGGACCATGCCGTGCTCCAACATGCCCGAGAATCGCTCGAGCTTCGTCGCGGGAACCTGCGGCTCCGGAGGCGCCACCGGCGGGAGCTCCGACTGAACTTCGCCCGCTTCGTCCACCACCGCACGCCGACGAAAGTCGACGCGCACCACATTATCTTTGTCGCTCATGGGTCACTCCTGTCGCCGCAGGCTACCGCAATTCCAGACGCGCCGCAGCAACACATTCCATACCCGACCGGCCTCACGAAATGCGATACGCCGACGACAGCTCGCTCTCCAACATGCCGTCGCGAACACGCCCGCGACCGAGCGGCTGCCCATCACCAAACACGATCCGAGTGCCCGGCGCTCCCTCCGTCCAAGGCACCGGCGTGCCGGCCAAATACCCCGCCAACGCCTCGCCCTCCAGGCGGCAAACATTGCGCGTCGCCGAGGCGCAGAACCGCCGAATGAAGCCCGTCGAAAGCTGACCGCGCGGCAACGGCTCGCGCATCACCAACAGCCCGACCGCTTCGACCGTCGCCCGGGGCGGAACCACCACCTCGGCGGCCGCGATCCACAGCGCGCGACCGCGGCGAAGCCACAACCGGTGCCCCGAAAGATCCGCCGTCACGCCAAACCGCTCCACAAGGTAACCCTGCAGCGCGTCCGTCGACTCCACCAGTGCAAAAACCTGCTCGGAATTCATCTCATCTCCGCGATCAGACACGTCGAAGCCTCGCCACAAAGAACCCGCCCGTATCGTTATGATGCGGCCAGATGCGCACCGCGTTCGTCATGTCCGACCGGTAGGTGCGATCGCCCCAGGACTGCAGCCCGGGCGTGCCCCGCAACCCCTCCGGTAGCGCGATAGGCTCCACCTCGATCACGTCTCGAACCGCGTCGACGACCGCCTCGTTCTCCTCCGGCGCGTACGTGCACGTCGCGTACACCACCAGCCCACCGGGCTTCACCAAGCGCACCGCGTTCCGCAACAGCGCGATCTGAATCTGCGCCAACGAAAACCGCAGCTCCTCCGCGCCGCGACGGCCCATCACCCCCGTCTTCCGGCTGGTGCCCTCGCAGGTGCACGGCGCATCGACCAACACGCGGTCCAGCCCCGTCTCGCCCTCCAAGCCGTACCCATCGAACCGAACGCCATCGCCGCGGGTCACCACCGCCGACGTCACGCCCAAGCGCTCCAAGTTAAAACGCAGCGCCGCCATGCGCCCAGCCGTCCGCTCGTTCGCGATCACCATCCCGCGATCCGCCATCGCCACCGCGATCTGCGCGGTCTTGTTGCCCGGCGATGCGCACAGGTCGAGCACCCGCTGCCCCGGCGCGACGTCCAACGCACCCACCGCCCACAGCGCCGCCTCCTCCTGACCATGCACGCGGCCCTTCTTGTACGCCGACCAGTTGCCCGGGCGAGCGTCCGTGGGAAGCCGCCAAGCGTTCGGGTGCCAGCCCAGCGGAACCGCCTCCGGACACAGCCGCAGCAACTCAGCGCCGGTCGCTTCGACATCCCCTCGCAGCGGATTCGCCCACACCACACGGTGCAGCGGTCGAACGCTCGCGGCCTCAAAAGCCGCCCAGTCGTCCACGAGCTCACGATATCTCTCCAACATACATTCACCTCTGCGCCGCAGGACGCTCGTACCGCCGCCTCGCCGCAACCTAGATCAGCGCGCGCAACGACGCCCCAGCCTACACACCACCTCGCCGCCCAGCGCAACGACCGAGCACCACGTACGACCACACAATTCCGGCGGAGCCTTGCCGCCGGTTCCACCGCTGACTATAGGCAGCGCTTCCTGAGATCAGCGCTTTATGGCACTCGACATCATACTCCTCATCGTCGGACTCGCGATCCTCTACTACGGGGCCGAGTTCCTTGTAGAAGGCGCATCCAAGATTGCGCTGAGCTACGGCGTGTCACCGATGATCATCGGCCTCACGGTCGTTGCGTTCGCCACCAGCGCTCCCGAGTTCGTCGTCTCTCTGCTCGCCACCTTCGACGGCAGTCCAGACCTCGCGCTCGGCAACGTCGTCGGCTCCAACGTCGCGAACATCGCCCTCATCGTCGGCGCATCCGCAGTCCTCCTACCCATGACCGTGGAGCGCAGCGTCTTCACGCGCGACTACCCCTTCATGATGGGATCCGTCGCCCTCGCCATCGTGCTCGCCTACCTCGGCAGCACCATCGATCGCCTCGACGGAATCCTACTCCTCGCGCTCCTCATCACCTTCCTCGCCAGCTGCCTGCGCGTCGCCGTACAGCAAAACCGCGAGTATCGAGCGACCGGACAGATGCACGCGGTCGGAGCGCAATCCAGCAATGGAAAGCACCTCCTCAAGGTCGTCGGAGGGGTCGGCGGACTCGTCGTCGGTGCCCAGCTCATGGTCAAAAGCGCCGTCAGCATCGCCACCGCATACAACGTCCCCGAGCTCGTCATCGGCGTCACCATCGTCGCACTCGGCACCAGCCTGCCAGAACTCGCGACCTCCATCGTCGCCGCGCTCAAAAAGGAAACCGACATCTCGCTCGGCAACATCCTCGGCTCCAACATCTTCAACACCTGCTTCATCCTCGGCGGCGTGAGCGTCCTCAAGCCCATCCCCGTCGCACCCGAAGCACTGCGATTCGACCTCCCCGCGATGGCAGTCATCTCGCTGCTGCTGTTCCCCGTCATGCGCCTCAAGAACCGCGTCAGCCGCGGCGACGGAGTGCTCATGCTGGTCTGCTATCTGAGCTACATCGCGCTGTCGTACTCGTTCGCAACCGGCGTCCTCTAGAGAGCCAACCCGCGGCCTCTAAAGGACCAACCTGGATCCATGCACCCGACCCTTCCTGAGCGAAGTCGAAGGACAGGCTGCAATGGACTGGCGCAGGCTACACCCCAGAAGGCCGCCCCTTTGGCACGGTTTGGGCCATTCACCCCAACCCCAAACGGGCCATGCACCCAACCCAATTCGCGTCCGCGCACCCAACCCAATTCGCGTCCGCGCACCCAACCCAATT
>CBDUJZ010000151.1:0-12683 GCA_965367675.1 uncultured Myxococcales bacterium
GTTTGGGCCGTAGCAACGGGGCGTCTGTTTGGATTTTGGTGATGTGATGTCGGTTGATATTCGGGTGTTGAGGTCATTGTTGTGCGTTGGGCTCGGTGTCGCGGCTGTAGGCTGTGGCGACGACGCGGGCGTGGATGCGGATGCGGATGCGGACGCGGGCGTTACGGACGCGGCGGATGCGGAGGCGGATGGCGAGGGCAGCGGTGGTCTGCCGGAGGCGGTTTGCACGAACGGGACGGCGTACGCGGCCGGCACTTCGGTGTTCCGCGAGGTGACGTCGGAGTGGGGGCTGGACGGCGTGGCCGGCACGCGGCTGTCGGTCGGCGACGTGGACTCGGATGGCTATCCGGACCTGTTCGTTCGTCGCGGCGGGACGCGCTCGAATGACTGGGGGCCCGAGGGGGCCCGCCATGCGTGGCTGCTGCTCAACGGCGCCAGCGCGGACGGTGTGCCGGTGTTCGAGGACATCACCGCTTCGTCGCTCATCGACGCGCCGCGCATTCAGGCTGCGAACACGCTCGGGCGGCCGCTCGAGATCGTGGCGTTCGGCGACGTGGACAACGACGGTGACCAGGATATTTACACCGCGGCGACGACCGTGGACCTGGACGTTTCGCGTGGCGAGACGTCCGAGTTGATGCGAAACAACGGCGACAACACGTTCGACCTGGCGACCGCGTCGAATCCGCTGCGCCGTCAGGACGCGTTTGATGTTCCGGCGGGCGCTTCGTTTGTGGACGCCAACCGCGACGGGTTCTTGGACCTGTGGGTTCCGCAGCACAACTATGAGCCGCCGGGCGGTGGGATCGCGTTCTCGCAGGACCTGTTTTACGCCGGCAACGGCTCGTCCACGTTTGAAGACGCGACCGCCGCGATGGGGCTCACGACCGCGGATTGGGACAGCATCGACGACATCAACGGTGGGCTGGCGCACACGCGGGCGTGGTCCGGCGTGGCGTGCGACCTGAACGACGATGGCACGCCTGAGCTGATGGCGGCGAGCTACGGCCGCGCGCCGAACCACCTGTGGCAGGGCACCCGCGCCGCGGACGGCTCCGTGCAGTTCAGCAACCGCAGCGTGGCCTCGGGCTACGCGTACGACGACGATCTGAGTTGGGAGGATAACCAGTTCGCGCGCTGCTACTGCGAGTCTGTTCCGGACGCCGAGGGCTGCGCGGATGTGCCAGCACCACTGGTGACGTGCCAGGCGAATTGGCAGCATTCACAGGACCGTGAGCCGTTCCGTTTGGGCGGAAACAGCGGGGCCACCGTTTGCGCAGACATCAATAATGACGGGCACTTGGACCTGCTGACCACCGAGATCAAGCACTGGTGGGCGGGTGGCGGCGCCGACGGCAGCGACATCTTGCTCAACACCGGCGCTGCGGACGTGGCGTTCGACCGCACCGACCGCGCGCAGACCGGATTTGAGGTGCCGCACCCCACCGACCCGAACTGGGACGAGGGGCATATGAGCGCGACCATTTTGGACTTCGACAACGACGGCTGGCCGGACGTTTATGTGGGCGCGTCGGACTACCCGGGCAACTTTGGGCTGCTGTATCGGCAGACCGCGCCCGGCACGTTCGAGCGGGTGCCGGTGGGCGACGGCTTTGAGCACAATCGCAGCCACGGCGTGGTCGCGGCGGACTTTGACCGCGACGGCGACCTGGACCTGATCGTGGGCCACAGCCGCTCGCGCTGCGACGCCGCGTCGCCGAACAACTGCTACGAGACCCAGCAGATTCGCGCGTTTGAGAACACGCTCGGCGATGGCGGCAACTGGTTGCAGATCACGCTGGAAGGCGGCGCGGGCACCAACCGCTCGGCGATCGGCGCGCGCGTCGAAGTGACCGCCGGCGGTGTGACGCAGACGCAGGAAGTGGGCGGCGGTTATGGGCACTACGGCGCACAGAACGATATGACGCTGCACTTTGGGCTCGGCACCGCGTGCGATGCGCAGGTGGTCGTGCGGTGGCCGAACGCGGAGCTGACGGAGCAGACGCTGGAGCTGGTGTCGGGCTATCGGTACGCGGTGGTTCAGGGCGAGGCGCCGGTGGCGGTTGTGCGTTAGGTGGTGCGTTAGGTCGTGTGATCGCGGGCGGTCGATCGAACCGCCGCGGTGATGCGATCGGGCGCCGCGGTGATGCGATCGGAGCGCCGGCCAGCGGCGAGGCCATGCCTCGCCAGCTTATCGTTTGATATGCGGGAGGGCGAGGCGTGGCCTCGCCCGTGACTGCGGCTTGAGCGGGCGGGGGTGGTTTTGCGGGCGTCGTCGGTGATCGCGGGCGCACGGGGGGGCTTTCCTTTGTGGCGCGGCGCGCGTACCTCTCGCCTTTGTTCTCGCCTCCGCTCCCGCTGGCATGCTGTCATTTCCTAACGCCGACCGGCGGAAAATTATCTTTGCGCTGGCGCTGCCGATCGTGGGCGGCATGGTGTCGCAGAACGTGGTCAACCTGGTGGACACCTATATGGTGGGTTCGCTGGGCGATGCCGCGTTGGCGGCGACGGGCATGGGCGGGTTCGCGAACTGGCTGTCGCTGGCGTTCATTATTGGGCTGGCGACGGGCGTGCAGACCATCGCTTCGCGGCGGATGGGCGAGGGGCGGCTCACGGAGATGGCGCTGCCGCTGAACGGCGGATTGCTGCAGGCGATCGTGCTCGGCGTGCCGATGTCGGCGTTCATGATCTGGGCCACGCCGGCGTTCTTTCCGCTGCTGGTGAACGACCCGGAGGTGTACGCGCTCGGCATCCCGTATCTGCAGCTGCGGCTGCTGGGGCTCACGTTTGTGGCCATGAACTTCGCGTTCCGTGGCTACTGGAACGGGGTGAACTTGAGCCGGCTGTACATGGGTACGCTGGTGACCATGCACGTGGTCAATATTGTGCTCAACTTCCTTTTGATTCACGGCAACTTGGGCTTCCCGGCGATGGGTGTGCGGGGCGCTGCGGTGGGCACCGCGGTGTCGAACGTGGTGGGCACGGCGATCTACTTTGGGCTCGGGCTCAAGCATGCGCGGAAGGCGGGTTTCTTGAGCGGGATTCCGTCGCTGGAGACCATGACGACCATGCTGCGGCTGGCGATTCCGTCGGGCGTCCAGCAGCTGTTCTTTGCCGGCGGCATGACCGCGTTCATGTGGATTCTCGGCAAGACGGGCACGGCGCAGCTGGCGGCGTCGAACGTGATCATCAACTTGATTTTGGTGGCGATTCTGCCGGCGATGGGCTTCGGCCTCGCGGCGGCGTCGTTGGTCGGTCAGGCGCTGGGGCGAAAGGAGCCCGAAGAGGCGCGGCGCTGGGGCTGGGAGGTGGCGACCATGGCGGCCGTGGTCGTGGGCGCGGTGACGCTGCCGACGGCGCTGGTTCCCGACCTGGTGCTGGGGCTGTTCCTGCACGACCCGGACACGATCGCGCTCGGGCGCGTGGCGTTTCAGGTGGCGGCGGCGGGCATGGCGATCGACGCGGTGGGCTCGGTGCTCATGACGTCGCACTTTGGCGCGGGCGCGGTGGGTCGAGCGACGGTGGTGAGCGTGGGCCTGCAGTGGTTGTTCTTCCTTCCGACGCTGTTTGTGCTCGTGACGCAGATGGGGGTTGGCATCGTGGGTGTGTGGGTGGCGCAGGCGGTGTATCGAGGGATTCAGGCGGTTATTTTCGCGTGGAGCTGGCACCAAGGGAAGTGGGCGAACGTGAAGCTGTAGCCGGTCGCCAGTTTGAGTTTTGATTGAGGAATTGCGCGTATGGCTTCGATATTCGACCGGTTGAGTGAGCGGCTGAGCGAGCGGATCGGCGGGTTGATCGACGATGTTCGGTTGCCGTCGGACGTGGTGCGGCAGCTGGATGAGGCGGAGGCGCTGCTGGCGCGTGGCGACGCGGCGGGCTGCCTGGCGCGGGTGCGGGCGATCGACGCTGTGCGTCCGGGCATCTGGCGGGCCAAGGTGCTGAGCGGGTTGGCGTACGAAGCCGCCGGTGAGCTCGAGGAGGCCGCGCGGGCGCTGACCGATGCGGTGGAGCAGCGGGAGGACACGCTGGTGCGGGTTGCGCTCGGTCGGATCGCCACCCAGCTCGGCGCGCTGCGCTCGGCGCGGGAGCACTTCGATGTGGCGCTGCAGCGGCGTCCGGATGAGGCGGAGCGGCTGGATATTTTGCGGGCGGCGGCGCGGCTGGATGAGCAGATCGGACCGGCCCAACGGGCTGTGCCGACGCTGCGGCAAGCGCTGCGTTTGGCGCCGCATGACGAGGACCTGATGTACCGTCTGGCGGTGGCGCTGCAGGCGGACGGCGATGTGGACGGCGCGATCACCGTGCTGCAGCCGGCGCTGGTGGCCGAGCCTCCGGCGCTGACGTGTTTGTTGCTGTCGGGCACGTTGCGGCTGGCGCGGAACACGTCGGGCGATCGCACGTCGGCGCGGCTGGGGTACGAGCGGATTTTGGAGCGGTCGTCGGACAACCCGGATGCGCTGGAGGGGCTGGCGCGGGTGCTGATGGCGGAGGGGCAGGTGGCGGACGCGCTGCCGCTGTTGCAGCAGGCGCTGACGACGGCGGGGGTGCCGGCGCATGGGGATCTGCATGAGGCGATCGGTGGGTGCTACGCGGCGAGCGGGCAGTGGGGCGCGGCGCTGGACGCGTATCGCGCGGCGGCTGCGTTTGGCGGGCTGAGCGCCGCCGTGGCTTACTCGGGTGCAGCGCTGCGCGCGGGTAGCGAGGGCGAAGCCCTTGCTGCGGCGCGGAGCGCGGTGCTGTTGTCGCCGGACGGTCGTGTCGCCCGCGCGCAGCTCGGCGCAGCCGAGTTGCGCGCGGGGGACGCCGCGGCGGCGCAGCGGACGCTGTCGACGCTGCGTGCGGCGCGGATGGAGCCGGAGGTGCTGCGTGCGCTGGGCGAGTTGGCGTTGGCGACGGGCGATGCGGTGGAGGCGATCGCGTTGTTGCGCGAGGCTGCGGCGGCGGCGCCCGGCGAGAGGGAGCACGGCCTGCTCGTAGAGCAGGCCGTGCGGCGTCTTGCGCCGGCGCTGCCCGAGCTCCCACCCATGGAAGACCTCGCGCCCCCACAGCTGGCGCCGTTCCTCGAGGCGCTCAGCGAGGCCGTCGCGCGCCACCCCCTGCTCACCGACCTGATCCCGCGCACCACCGCGCTGCGCCAGCACCTGGACACCCCACTGACCATCGCCGTGCTCGGCGAGTTTAACGCCGGTAAGTCCACGTTAATCAATGCGTTTTTGTCCGAAGACGTGGTCGCCACTGGCGTGCTCCCCACCACCGCCCACGTGAACGTGATCCGCTACGGCCCCCGTAAGGTCGCCCGCTGGACCCAGAACGATGGCACGGTGGCCGAGATCCCCTACGTAGAGGCGCAGCGCCTGACCAAGAAGGAGCCGGAGACGGTGGCTCAGCTGGAGTTCTGCTTCCCGCATCCCGAGCTGCGCAGCGTCCACTTCTGGGACACGCCCGGCTTCAACGCGCCCGACTCTGAGCACGAGCGCCGCGCCCGCGAAGCGCTCCGCACGGCCGACGCCGTGGTGTGGATGCTGGACGCCAATCAGGCCCTCACGTGGTCGGAGTTTGAGCGTCTGGAAGCCATCCCGAACCGCGACGAGAAGCTGCTCGTGGTGCTCAACAAAGCCGACCGTCTGGGCGACGATATGGAGGCCCGCGAGGCCGTCGAAGCGCACGTGCGCGAGCACCTGGACGGCGAGTTCGCGGGCCTGTTCTGGCTCTCCGCCTTGCGCGCGCTGAACCACCGCCGTGAGGCAGCGGCCAACCCTGTTGCGCCAGAGACTGCTTCGACCGACTCCGCCGAGGGAGATGACGCCGAAGACACCGCTGGTATCCACGTCGATGTGTCGGTGGACGGCGGCTGGCCGCGGTTCGAGCGCGCGCTGCACGACCACGTGTTTGAGCGCGCTGGCCGGCTCAAAAGCCTGGAGGTCGCCACGGGGCTTCGCGCCTTGCTGCGGGACGCTCTCGAACGGGCGGAGCGCGCGGCGCGCGAGGTGGGAATGGCCCGCACGGCGATGGCCGAGGAGCGGGTGGAGTTGACGACCCAGCAAGCGCGCTGGGGCGCCGAGGTGGGTGCCGAGTCCCGCGCGGAGTTGAACCGTGCGCTTCAGGACGTGCGCGCCCAGATCTCGAATGAGATCAATCAGTTGGCAGCGCCTGGTCCCGGCTTGTTTGGCCGCCGAGAGCTGCCGGAGGAGGACCGCATTCTGGTGCGTGAGCGCATCGTGGACCGCGCGTTTTCGGCCCATATGGAGATCGCGGAGCGCGTCGCGATGGCGGCCGATTCGGTGGACCGCGAGCTGGTAGCGTTGGTGGAGGCGACGGCCACCCAGGTGGGGCCGCCCGAGTCTCGCACGCTGCGCCGTCGGTTGGAGGGCTACTTGGGGGAGACCGCCGCCTTGCGCCAAGCGCTGCAGGAGCGGCTCGCGTTC
This sequence comes from uncultured Myxococcales bacterium, assembly GCA_965367675.1. GTDB lineage: Bacteria > Myxococcota_A > Bradymonadia > REDH01 > REDH01 > CBDUJZ01. The sequence goes on from CBDUJZ010000151.1 coordinate 6,426, forward strand.
GCGCCCCAGCGGGTGGTGCGGGCGCTGACGCGTGAGCTCGGCGAGGCGGTGCTCGACCGCGTGGCAGCGCCGCGGCCCGAGATCGAACGCGACGCCGCGCTGCAACGTTTGATCGCTCCGGTGGGCCCTGAGTACGTGGAGCAGGTGGACCGCTGGGGAAGAGAATATCTTGGCGCAGCGTTGAGTTTGTGCGACCACGTGGAACGCGACCTCGACATTCTTTCGCTCGACCTTGAGCACCGAATTCGGCGCCCTTTTTCTGCCGTCCTCACGGTCATCCGTGCCGACGAGACCGACGCCGCCGCACAGGCATTGGAGCACTAAGCAGCGATGAGTTTTCTTGACCCCCGATTCTCTGGTCGACCGTTCGCAACCCCCGGCAAGCTGGGCTTGGCTGCCGCCGCGCTCGGGCTGACCCTGGTCGCGACCGGCTGCAACCGTGGCGGCGAAGATGCGGAGACGCCGCAGCTGGCCGAACCTGGCGCCGTCGCCCCCGGCTCCGGTCCCGCTGAGCCGACCCCCGCCGCCGAAGGCTCCGCCGCCGCCGCTCCCGCGCCTGTCGCGCCCCGCGTCGAAGTGCAGCAGCCCACCCGGGTGCGCCGTGATGACGTGTCCGAGAATCGCGAGCTCGCCGCCCGACTCGGCCTGGCCCCGCCGGACCCGCTCCTCGTGTCCGACCTGCTGACCCGCGCCGACGTCCGTGAGCTCACGAACTTCCAAGGCGAGCTGCTCGAAACCAGCCTCGAGGGCATCTCCCCCGACGCCGACTACAACGCGATTCGCCTGCAAGCCGACGGCAACTACGGCTTCGCGCTGCAGGTGTGGCAGCACAACGAAGTGCGCACGCTCACCGCCCAATTTCGGCGCCTCAGCGAAACGTACTTCGACTCCGACGTCGACTCAGCCGGCGTGGGCAACGAAGCGTTCAGCGCGGACTTTCAGGGCATCCTGCACTACGCGTTCCTGCACCGCGCCTCCAAGAGCATCGCCATCGTGAGCTGCCAACGCGGCCTGTGTGACCCCACGCAGACCCGGGCCCTGGCGCAGCGCGTCGCGAACCGCCTGTAGAGCGGTTCTGGTACGCGTCGCTAACCCTAGCGAGTTGATCAGTTAGACGCGTTTGGGGTGCAGTCTACCGGTGGTTCCGTGCGGCTGGCGTCGATGGGGACGCTGGGTGGGTTTTGACCCGTCCTTCGACTTCGCTCAGGAAGGGTGGATTGGGTGCGCAAACGTGGGGTTTGGGGTGCAATCTACCGGTGGTTCCGAGCGGCTGGCATCGATGGGGGCGCTGGGCGGATTGACGCCGGTCCTTCGACTTCGCTCAGGAAGGGTGGATTGGGTGCGCAAACGTGGGGTTTGGCGTGGAATCTACCGGTGGTTCCTTGCGGCTGGCGTCGATGGGGGCGCTGGGCGGATTGACGCCAGTCCTTCGACTTCGCTCAGGAAGGGTGATGCAGAGACCTCAGATCGGTTAGCTCTCTGTCTTGGGACAGGTTTCAACCCGTCCCACGCGCCCGCTCGCGTCGGTCGCTAACGGCACTCCGCCGCGATCTGTTGGCCATAGTCGGCGGCCCAACGGCCCGGACCCGTTTCGTACTCCGGGTGAACCCAGTCGAGGATGCCGGACACCGAGCGGGCGTCCGAGCAGGCGTCGTCGTCGACCGAGATGCGGTACGCCATGGCGGCGAGCCGGACTTCGGGGTGCTCGTTGCGGTCGTCTTGCAGCGCCTCGACGTCGTCGTCGAACAGCGCCCGGCAGCGGTCTCCGCCGATGCGCGCGGCCACGACGGTGGCGGTGCCGCGGGTGATGACCCACGGGGTGCGGTTGTAGGCGGCTTGGCCGAGCGCGCGGATCTCGTCGCAGCTGGTATCGGCGAGCTCGGAGCCCAAGCGCGCGAGTAGGGTCTCCCACTGTGCCATCGGAACGCCGAGCCACGAGCCCGCGCTGAGCGCCGCAAAGCGGTCATCCTGGCTCCAGTGACGGGCGTCGCAGTTGCGTACGAACACCGGCCACACGGCCTCGGCGTCGTCGAAGCGCGTCGGGTCTGACGTCTGCGCGCGCATCAGGAAGTCGCGCATCGCGTCGTACTCGCACATGGGGCCGGTTGCGGCTTCGGCGATGGCGCGGCGAATCTCGGGGCGGAAGCCGCCGTCGGTCATGTCGAGCATCATCGACGGCAGCAACGCGTCGCGGTTGTCGTACTCGGCGCCGCCCACGAGCGCGGCGAGTCCTCGGGCAGACTCGGGGTCGATGTCGGGCGATCGCAGCGCGCTGATCGCGGCGTTGGGCGTCGACGGGTGGCCGACCTCGATGTCCTCTGGCGCCATCTCGGCGAGCGCGGCGAGGGGCGATTCACCCTCCCACTCTTCGCACGCGTCGAGCTCGCCGTCGTAGCAGGTGAGGGCGTCGCGGGCGGTCCAGGCGCCGGTGGCGAGTAGCAGCGAGCGCTCCTCGGCGTTGAGCGCTTCGCCCGACGCGGCGAGTTGCTCGGCGTACGCGCGGGCGCCCGGGTCGTCGGCGGTCAGGTCGTCGAGGTACGGCGCCGAGAGTCGCGCGAGCGGTTGCACTTGGTAGGCGAGCACGAGCGAGACCATGGCGCTTCGAGCGTCCGGGTCGAGCCGCCGCAGCACGCCGCCGAGCGCTTCTTGGGTGTCGACGGCGATGGACGAGGTCCAGGTGACGCCGTGGATTGCGGGGTCGAAGTCGCCGGCGAAGCTGTCGGCGAGAGCGGCCAGCTTGAGGCCGTCTTCCTGCACCGCGTACATCATATCGGCGAGCCAGACGCCGTCGGAGCGGGTCTCGGACTGCAGCACGCAGGCGGCGGCGTCGCGCAGCGCGGGCGGCGTGGCGACGGCGCCGAACTCGACAACCTCGCGGCACTGCTCGGCCGAGTATTCGGTGTTGGCGCGTCGATGACAGGCGGTTGCGCCTTCGAGCTGGGCGGCGGTCATTTCGCCGCGGATGCGGCCACAGTCGTCGGTGGAGCCGCCGCCGGTTTGGGCACCACCACAGGCGGCGAGCGCCAGGGCGGAGGTGGCCAGGAGAGCATGGAACAGGGGGCGCGTCGCGGTCATCATAGGCTGCGGTCGAGAGCGGTCAGTAGGGCGGCGGTGAGTGTCCGGACTAGAAGTGCGCGTTCACGCACCCGATTTGCCAGCCGATCCAGTTGTGCGAAAGGCGGGTCACGGACAGAGGGTCGACGTTGAAGCGCAACGCGGCGCTCAGGTCTACCTGCAAGGTGCTGCACACGGCGGCCGAGATGACCTCCGGCGCGCACACCACCACGGCGGTGCTCCACACGGTGCGGTGCCCCATGCCGGTGAGGAACGCGTTCATACGCTCGCTCACCTGGGCCAAGCTCTCGCCGCCGCCGGGCGCCGCTGTGGACGCGTAGTGGCTCCAAAACGCCTCGGCGCGCACGGAGTCTTTGTCGCGCACGTCCTGCCAGTTCATGCCCTCCCAGGCGCCCATCCCGCGTGCGGCGAGCTGGTCGTTCTCCTCCCAGCCGGCCTCGCTGAAGATGCGGGCGGAGGTCTGCTGACACCGGCGCTCATCCCCGCGGTACCACTCCACACCTTCTTCGGTGGGCAGCACCTTTCGGAGCATGTCGTAGCGAGACCGCGGCGACGGGCGGATGCCCACGTCGGACCTGCCGGCGATGAGACCTTCTTCGGCGGTGCTGTCGTGGCACACCAAGTACAGATCGCGACTCCGAAACGCTTGCTCGAGCTCAGCCATTCTTCTCCACGGGGTTGTGGTCGATCACCGGTCGCCCAGGTATTCCAGCAGTCCTTCGTACGCGACGCTGAGCTGCTGACTGAGCTCCGTCGCGGCGGCTTCGTGCTCCGCTGCACCGGTGAAACGGTCGGGGTGATACGCCCGCATGAGCCGCCGGAACGACTTGCGGACGTCGTCGGCGGTGGCGCCCATGGGCAGCTCCAAGCGGGCGTGCCACTGGCGCACCTGCTCGCGGTATTCGGGGTTGAGCGCGTGCCGGCCGGCGGAGAATCGCTCGTCGAGCTTGTCCACGCGGGCGGTCAGCCGCTCCGTGAGTCCGGGCAATCCGCCGTCGGTCTCGAAGTCTACGACCTTGTCTTGAATGGCGTTCAATCCGTCGAGCGCCTTGCCGACGATGCGATCTCTGAGGCCCATCTTAGGCTCCTTCGTTGGTCCAGTGCAGCCCGCCGTCATCAAAGACGTAGGCCGCGTCACAGCTTTCACACGCGGCGGTCGTTCCGTCGACCGGAACCGCGCGCAGAGGTAGCTTTTCGCCACATTGGCAACGCCACGCAACATGTCGGGCGGGGTTTCCCACGGTTTGGGAGAACGGCGGCACGTTCTTCACCACCACCGCGCCCGCGCCAATAAAGGCGTAGCGGCCGATCTCGGTGCCACAAACGATCGTCGCGTTCGCGCCCACCGTCACGCCTTTTCGCAACACCGTCTGCGCGTACTCGTGCTTGCGCGACACGTGACTGCGCGGGTTCACCACGTTGGTGAGCACACAGCTCGGCCCCAGGAACACATCGTCCTCGACCACCGTTCCCGTGTAGAGCGACACGTTGTTCTGCACCTTCACCCGGTCGCCGATCGTGACGCCCGGCGCTACGAAGCAGTTCTGGCCAAAGCTACAGCCCGCGCCGATTTGCGCGCCGGTGGACACATGGCAGTAGTGCCATATCCGGGTCCCCTCTCCAATGTCCGCGCCAGCGTCGATGGTCGCGCTAGAATGAGCGTCGTACACAGTTCACACAGACCAATCACAAACAATAACAAACGACATGCGCGCAATGGCCGCGCCGGGCCTGCCCCACCGGCGGTTGACACCTCGGCCGGGCAATCGGAGTGTAGTACCGGACCAGAGCGGTTGTCACGCCCCGTTGCGTGGGCGCACCCCGTTGCGCGGCAGCACGTTGTCACGTCCAATTGCGCGGTAGCACCCGTCTCGAACCCGACGCCCGTCACGCCGCCACCAACTTGGCGACCTCTCGGCCGCACCCCTCGCGTCCACGACCCCCAGAATCATTGGCCATCCGCATCCCCACCGGGCTCGTCCCGCCGCCCGCCGCGGGCCCTGTCGTCGCCACGCTCACACCCGCCGGTGACCCCGTGGAACTCTTCGCGTGGTCCCTACATGGCGAAACCCTCGGCGGCGTGCTCGTGCGCACCGTCGAAGGCCCCCGCGCCTGGGTCGACTCCTGCCCCCACTGGAACACCCCCCTCTCGCAGCTCGGCGATCGCGTGTGGAACGGCACCGCGCTGCGCTGCACCATGCACGGCGCCACCTTTGACCCCGACGACGGCGCCTGCACCGCCGGCCCCTGCCCCGGCACCCGACTGACCGCCATGCCCATCGTCGTGCAAGGCGACGACCTGCTCGTCCACGCACCCGTCGTGCTCTCGCTCGCCGAGTCTCCATGAACCGCCCATCCCATCCCGGCCGTCGATTCACGCCCCACGGCCCTCGATTCACGCGCCAATCATCCCGAGCTTGCCAATCATCCCGAGCTTGTCGAGGGACAGGTTCCAACCCGCCCAGACCTCCGCTCGTCACCACGCTCGCCATCGCCGCGCTGCTCGCCGCTTCGCTGTTCGCCTGCGACCGCTCGCCAAACACGCCGACCGCCGACCCCGTGGCCGCCGCCGGCTCCGGAGACTCGTCAGCCGCCGCGCCTAGCGCCGGCTCCGGCGCGGAGCCTGAACCGGCTACGCCCACGCCGAGCGTTGCCGCCGCACCCGCAGGAAGCGGCGCAGCGGCCCCAATCGCCGAAGCCGCCGAGCCTGCCCTGCAAGGCCCCCCGTCGCTGCCGTCCCTCATGCGCCGCATCGGGTTCATCGAAGCCGACTCCGCCGACCTCACCGAGTTCGCGCACCTGCCGCCCGGCGCCGACGGCCAAGCGGGCGCGTTCGGCGAAGGCGAGCGCGTGGTGCGCGTCGCCTCCATCGCCTACCCGAACCCCCGCTACGTGGCTCCCCACCTGACCGACGTCCGCGAGCGCATCCGCGTGCTGCCAAACCCGCGCGAAGCCGTGCTCGCCCAAGACCGCTGGATCATCCACATCATGGCCCGCGACCTGGACACGGCCAACGAGGTTCGAGACGGCCTAGCGGCCACGCTCGGCTGGACGGTAGAGTAACGCCAGCACACGCATCACCCCCTTGAGCCCCCCGGCGCATGTCCCCGTCCCAACGCGCCCCCGCACTGCGCTTCGCCGTCTCCGTCGCGACCGCCGCTGCGCTCGCTGGGTGCCAGCCCG
>CBDUJZ010000152.1:0-12266 GCA_965367675.1 uncultured Myxococcales bacterium
TTCCGTCGGGCGCGTTCGTATCGCCACGCACGCGTGCGCTGCTGGACGCGCTGGTAGAGGCTAGCGCCCGGTTCGGCGGAGGCTAGCTTAGAGCTCACCCACGCAAGCGGTGCCGTCGAAGCAGCTGCCGGCGGGACAATCACACACCGGAATGTCACTCGAGAAATCCGGCGCGCAGCCGCAAGCGCCGACCGAGCACAGGTCGGGGAACGGGTCAGTGGCGTCGCAACACAGCGCGGTGGTGACGGTCCCTCCGGACGCGGTGCAGGCGGCGGCCGTCGGGTCGACGTCGGAGTCTGCAGCGTCTGAATCTGCAGCGTCTGAATCCACGTCCGTGGGGTCAGTGTCTGGACTTACGTCGGTGGGGTCAGTGTCTGGATCTACGTCGGCGGGGTCGGTGTCTGGACCTACGTCGGTGGGCGCCGCATCTGGACTCGCGTCGTCGCACGTGCCGCAGTACTCGCAGCCGCGGTAGCAGAAGCTGTCCGCGGTACAGTCCATCCCCATCCCGCTGCAGCTACTCACGCACCGGCCTTCCACACACGACGACTCGGTGTCGCAGGGGTTTGAAGACGAGCACTCCGCCGTGGCGTCCGAACCGGTGTCCGCAGTGGCGTTGGGCTCGCCCTCGCTCCCACACCCAGAGGCGACGAACAGAGCACAAACGAAGAGGCATCCGATAATTCGGGTCATGGGTCGGCACGGGTTGGTGGTGGGAGGTGCGACGGTAGCCGCGGGTCGCGACGGATCACAACAACAACATCCGATCGCGCCGGATCGGGCCAAACTTCACGCAGTTGAATGATCGGTGTTTTGAGCGACCGGATTCGCGGCTCGATTACGTATCCGTGCGTTCGCGTGTTGCGGCTACCGCGCCCGCAGCGGCTCGTACAACGACTTGCGCAGGTACGTCGCAAACGCCGTCAGCAGCACGTCGTCGCCCAGCACCCGCTCGGCGATCTCCTCGTTGCGCTCCATACGCTGCACCAACACGTCCACGGTGATGTCTTTGATCGCCAGGCCGAAATTGGTCTCGTCGTTGGCCTTGGCGGCTGCCTCGACGCGATCGCTGTTGGCCATATCGGTGCACACCGCTTCGAGCACTTTGCCGTCGGCCGGGGTCATCGGCGGCGACGTGTCCCCCAGCATCGCGTTCCGCTCGTTGAACGCGGCCAGCAGCTCCGACAGCGGCCCGCTGACCTCCTCCGCCGCGCCCGTTCCGGTGGCTGTGGGACCGCTCACCGACGCGTCACCGCCTTGCTGCAGCTGGATGTCGCCCTCGGTGAGCTTTTCGAGCCGGTAGGTCTCCAGCGCGACGTCGCCGTCGAGGTTCACCCGCGTGGGGTCGGCCCCGGCGTCCCGCAGCACGGGCAGCAGCTTGCGCAGGAACACATAGAGCTTCTCTAGGTCGCCGTCCGTGAAGTCGCCCACTTGGCCCAGGAAGCTGTACAGGTTCACGTAGGCCACGGCGGTCTTCTTCCAGTCTGCCTGCGCCTCCTCTTCGAGCGCCGCGTAGCGCTCCTTGGCGGGCGTCAGCGACGCGGTCATCTCAGCGTGGGACTTCTTCACGTCAAACCGCGGATCGAAGAACACCTTCGCGAACAGGTTCACCTCGCTCGGCAGATACACGCCCGACTGGTCGAGCTTGGTCTGCAGCTCGTACAGGCGCTGCGGGTCCACGTCCTCGTCGATCGTGGTGGCCTCGTAGAACGGCTGGAAGCTGCTGAGGATGTCCTCGGGCGTGTTCACAAAGTCGAGCACGAACGTGCGCCTCTTGTCGTTGTGCCGGCGGTTGAGCCGCGACAAAGTCTGCACCGCCTGCACGCCGGCCAGTTTCTTGTCCACGTACATGGCCACCAGCTTGGGCTGGTCGAACCCGGTCTGGTACTTGTTGGCCACAATCAGCACGTTGAACGCGTCGGTGTCGAAGGCGGCCGCCAAGTCGCCCAGCTGCGGCGGGTTCATGGAGCCCTCGGTGACCTTCTCCGGCAGGTCCGGGTCGGACACTTCGCCCGAGAAGGCGACCAAGCAGGTCACGTCGGTATAGCGCTTGTCTTTGAGGTGCGCGTCGAACGCCCGCTTGTACCGCGTGGCATGCAGGCGCGAGCTGGTCACGACCATGGCCTTGGCCTTGCCGCCGAGCTCGGGCACCACGTGCCGGCGGAAGTGGTCGATGATGATCTCGGTCTTCTGCGCGATGTTGTGCGGGTGCAGGCTCACAAAGCGGGCCAACGCGGTGGACGCCTTGCGCTTGGGCAGCTCCGGGTCCTCGTCGATCTTCTTCACCAGCTGGTAGTACGCCTTCCAGGTTTGGTAGCCCTTGAGCACGTCCAGAATGAACTCCTCCTCGATGGCCTGACGCATCGAGTACAGGTCGAACGGCATGGGCTTGCCCTCGGTGTCGTCGTGGCCGAACAGCTTGAGCGTCTTGAACTTGGGCGTGGCCGTAAACGCGTAGTAGCTGATGTTCGGCCGCGGCCCGCGTAGCAGCGCCGCGCGCAGGGCGAGCTGGTCGGCCGGCGTGGGGTCGTTCTCCTCGTCGATCTCGTCCTTGAGCTGCGCTTCCAGGTCGCTGCCCGAGAGCATGTCCTTGACCGCGTCGGCCATCTCGCCGGACTGCGACGAGTGCGCTTCGTCGACAATGATCGCGTAGTTGCGGTCGGGAAGCGCGGCGATTTTGTCGGCGATGAAACCAAACTTGTGGATCGTCGAAATGATAATTGACGCGCCGCTGCCGAGCGCGTCGGCGAGCTGTTGGGAGTTCTTGTCGATGCACTGCACCACGCCGGTCACATGCTCGAACTGCCCAATTGTGTTTTGCAGTTGTTTGTCCAACACGCGGCGGTCGGTGAGCACCACCACGGCGTCGAACACTTTGTTGTCGGCGCTGTTGTGCAGCGAGTGCAGGTGGTGGGCCAGCCAGGCGATGGAGTTCGATTTGCCGGAGCCAGCCGAGTGCTGCACCAGGTAGTTCTTGCCCGGACCGTTGGCGGCCGAGGCGGCGATCAGGCGGCGTACCACGCGCAGCTGGTGGTAACGCGGGAAGATCATCGTCTCGGACGTGGTCTTCTTGCCGGTGTTGGGGTCCACGCGCTCTTCGACCTGCAGGTGGATAAAGCGCTCCACCAACTCGAGCAGCGAGTCGCGCTGCCACACCTGCTCCCACAGGTAGTGCGTGCGGTGTTTGTTGTCGGGGGCCGGCGGGTTGCCCGCGCCGGTGCCCTTGCCCTTGTTGAACGGCAAGAAGAACGTGCCGTCCTTGGCCAACCGCGTGGTCATCGACACCGCGTCCGGCGCCACCGCAAAGTGCACCAGCGCGCGCTCCTTGAACCGAAACAGCGGCGCCGACGGGTCGCGGTCGTACTTGTACTGCCGCTCGGCGTGCCCCAGGCCCTGCCCCGTCATGGGGTTCTTGAGCTCGCTGGTGACCACCGGGATGCCGTTGATGGCGAGCACCAGGTCGATGCTCTGCAGGGGTTTTCTGGGGTCAAAGTGCACCTGCCGCGTGACGGTCACGCGATTGGTCGCGTAGTCGGCCACGGTGGCGGGGTTGGCGGCAAAGGCGGGCTTAAACTGCACCACCCTGAGCGTCTTTCCGTAGAACTTGAAGCCCTCGCGCAGCACCGCCAGCGCGCCCCGCTGCTGCAGCGACTTGCACAACCAGTCGATGAGCTTGGTGTCGATGTCGCCGGGCACCTTGAGCCGGAGTTTTTCGAGCTTGTCGCGCTGCGTGGCCCACAGGTAGGCGAGCACGTCGGGCACGAACAGCGCCTTGTCGATGTCGTACGTGGACGGGTCGCCCTCGGTGAGCCCGCCATCGCTGACGAGCGACGCGACGATCGCCCGCTCAAAGGCCTCTTCGGTGTGTTTCTTGGTACTCATTCGTCGGAGTCCTGCGCCCCGGATTGGGACGCGGTGCGGTAACGCTGGTTGGGGTGACGCGGGCTGTCGGGGAATTCGAGTTCCAGACGACCGGCAGCGACCATCGGCGTGAGATATCCTTCTACGATTCGCGTAGAAGAGCGTCTCAAGGTTGCGACTATCGTGAGAGCGTCGACAAATCGATCGTCGCACAGGCGTTCGACCGCCCGTTCCATTTGAGCGCGTGGGGCCCTCGAAGCACGGGCTACCGCTTCGATGAGTTCGGCGCGCGAACTTACCTGTTCACGCGATTTCTCGTCCGCCGGAAACGTGTACCAAGTGCCTCGATTCACACCGTGTCTGTCGAGCGCCCCACGCTCCACCAACCGCCCCAGCGCGGTCGTCAGCTCGCGCGAATGCACGTCGCACAGCTCCTGAAGCCGCACGTTCGTCACGCGGCCCTCGGTGGCCGCCGTAGCGAGCGCGAGTCGTTCTTCGTGAGTCCACGACGCCATGTCCGAGAACCGCGCTTGCAGTCGGTTGAGCACGTCGGGCGGGAACAGGCTCAGGCGGGTGAGCGTGAGGGTGGTGCGTCCGGCCTCGATGTCCTGCCCGATCGACGGCGGGCGCCACTGCTGCTCGTTCCACGCTTGAATGATCCTCGGCACACCGGAGCCGGCCTTCTCGGCGAGCCCCACCAGGGTGAACGCGTTCTGTAACGCCGGGTTGCGGTACTGCGAATCGCCGCCGCTGCGCGCTTGTGCCTCGGGCACCAAGAGCAGGCCTGGATTCCGAAACTCGAACCGCGACGCGTTTCGCGTGACGACGATGCCCCGCTCGCCGCGGTAGTCCGCATGAATCAGCGCGTTCACCAACGCCTCGCCGGGTTCACGCCCACGTACACCGGCTTGTCGGTACGGCTGGCGATGGGCACGTCGACCACAACGATGGCGTGGCCGTCGATGTAGACCGTCTGCACATCGCCTTCGTGCAGCAGGTTTACGCTCACTTTCTGCGGGTTGTTGAGCAGGTTCCACAGGTCGGTCACCACCGCCTCGGGCTGCTTGATTCCAACCACGTGCAAGCGCGTGTCCGCGCGCTCCGCGACGCCCAGAACGATACAACCGCCGCGGGTGTTGGCCATGGCCGAGTACGACTCCCAGAACGAAGCAGGAAGCGCACCGTTGCCCTCGCGGCCGCCGGCCTTCTTGGCCTCGAACTCGCAGCCCTCGCGGCGCGCCTCCAGCTCGTCCAGCGACCACTCCATCAGGCCAGCCCACCATCGCTGACGCGCGACGCGACGATCGCCCGCTCAAAGTCCTCTTCGGTGTGTTTTTTGGTGCTCACACCGCCTCCACGTCGATCTGCCCGGTGACCGCAGCCGTGATCAGCGCTTGGCGGTACTCTTTGAGTTTGTCGATTTGCGTTTCTGTGTTGAATCGGATCGCTGAGAGCTGTTCCGTTCGCTCCGAGACGTAGTTCGATATTCGTATCTGTTCGGCTTTCGCAGGCAGCGCGAAACTCAATTCGCCAAGCGTCTCTCGGTTAACTTTCGGCATCGCGACACGCTCTGAACTCAGCACGGCCAGTGCCGTTGTCCGGTGTGAAAGTAACACAAGAAGTAGATATCTCGAGGCTACCCTCGAGACCAATTCCAACGGGTACATATCGGCACTGCAGAGCGACTGATACGGCGCAATGAACACCTTCTGAAGTGCCGGACGAATCTTGCTATAGACGATTTGGTCTTTCCGAACTCGATACTTCGAGCTGATGGCGCCCTGTTCAACGGCCGAGGTGGGGTGACACGCCTCCCCTTCCCCTCCGGTGACATGCTCCGGGCCGAACAGGGGCATGCACGCAAAGGGTTGACGAGTCGGGTCGACAAGCCGTGACGACACACTCATGACGTTCTTCAACCGCTTCACCTCCCAATGTGCCGGAATCTCCCCGATCCACGGCACCCCCGAATCCTTCATCGGCACGTCGGGGTCGAGCCCCTTCGTCACGGCGCGGTTGATCAGCGCGGTCCGCTTCTCGGCCAGCAGCGCGAGCAGCTTCTGCTTCTTCTCGATCAGGGCGTCGATCGCCGCGGTCTTGCGGTCCAGGAAGTCGGCGATGGCGCGTTGGCGTCTTGGGTCCGGAATCTTGAACTTGAAGTTACCGATGGCTTCTTGCGACACTCCAAAGAACGTCGAACCCTTTCCATGTACCTGCATGTAGTTCTGAAACCACTCCGCACACAGGACATAGAAGAGAAAGCGCTGGGAGTCCTGAAGCTCCTTGAATCGTAGCAGCAATAGGTGGCTATTGACGCAAGCAGGACCTGGAAGCCCCTGAACTTGAGCAAGTTTACCCAACGCCGCCCCGTCTTTCATGAGGAGTATGTCGTTCTCCCTCAGCTGGATATTCGCGTCCTGTTCATATCGCTCTCTCGATACGCGCGGACACTCATTCCACCGGATCACAAAATTCGAGAAGTGAGCGCTGCTGACCACATGCGGGCCGATGTCTTGATACTCATCCGCAGTTAGGCCCTGCCAGCCGAGGCGGCCTTTCATCGTCGTGTGGTGCTTCATCCGGGTTGAAGTCCAGCTACAGCTAGCGGACACCGTCACGAGAACACCTCGCCGAGCATGCCTTGGATCTCGGCTTCTAGCGCCCGAATCTCCTCCTCGATCACCTCGAGCGGCCGGGGCGGCTCGTATACGTAGAAGTGCCGCGTGAACGGGATCTGGTAGCCGATCTTGGTGCGCTCGGTGTCGACCCAGGCGTCGGGGACGTGCGGTAGCACCTCGCGCTGCATGTAGGCGTCGATGTCCTCTTTGAGCGGCACGTTCTCGTAGTCGCGCAGGTCGGTGTCGGGCTCCACGTTGCCCTTGCTGTCCACACACACTTCGGCCGACTCGTCGCGCTCGCCGATGGCCGAGACGATGGCCTTGGTGAGCGGCGCCGAGAGCTTGACGCCTTGGCGTTTGGCGGCGGCCTTGAGGTCTTTCAAGAACGCCTTGCGCGAGGTGTACACCTTCGTGGCGTCGAGCGACGTGAGCACGTCGAGCACCTGCTCTTGCACGGCCTGACCCTCGGCGATGTCGGCCGCGCGGGCGTCGGGGGCCTTCTTCTTGGACTCGACGAGGCGCTTCCAGGTGGTCTCGCCGTCGAGCTGGGCGATCGCGGCCTCGGTGACTTGGAACCGCAAGCGCAGCGGGCGCTCTACGGTGATGCGGCGGAAGCCGAAGTCGTCGTTGTCGAAGAGTTTCACTCCGGCGGCGACGTCCGCGTCTGCGGTGCTGTCCTCGCCCATGGAACCAAACAAACGGGTGATCTGGTCGATGTGCTGGTCCGACAGCTCTTTACGTTTGTCGCCGAGCGACTTGCGCATCTTTTGATACAACTCCACGGCGTTGATCAGCTGCACCTTGCCCTTGCGGTGGCTCGGTTTGCGGTTGGTGACCACCCAAATGTAGGTGCTGATTCCGGTGTTGTAGAACATCTGGTCGGGCAGCGCGACGATGGCCTCGAGCCAGTCGTTCTCGATCACGTGGCGGCGAATCTCGGACTCGCCAGACTCGGCGGCGCCGGTAAACAGCGGCGAGCCGTTGAACACGATGGCCAAGCGCGAGCCGCCCTCGCTCGGCGACTTCATCTTGGACAACATGTGCAGCAAAAACAGCATGGACCCGTCGCTCTTGCGCGGCAGCCCCGGCCCGAACCGGCCGGCGTGGCCGAGCCCGCTGTGTTCGGCCTCGATGGCCTTGGCCGACTTGTTCCACGACACGCCAAAGGGCGGGTTCATGATCAGGTAGTCGAACTTTTGGTCCGGGAAGCCGTCCTCGGTGAACGAGTTGCCAAAGGCCACGTTGTCGGGGTCCTCGCCCTTGAGCATCATGTCGGCCTTGCAGATGGCGTACGACTCGCCGTTCATCTCCTGGCCGTACACGCGCAGCGAGGCCTGCGAGTTCATGCGCTGCAGGTGCTCCTGGGCCACCGAGAGCATGCCGCCGGTGCCGCAGCCGGGGTCGTACATGGTGCGCACAACGCCCGGCTTGGTAAGCGCGTCGTCGTCCTCGGTAAACAGCAGGTTCACCATCAGGCGGATGACCTCACGCGGCGTAAAGTGCTCTCCCGCCGTCTCGTTCGACTGCTCGGCGAACTTCCGAATCAGCTCCTCGAACAGGTAGCCCATGTCGTTGTTGGACACCCGCTCGGGATGCAGGTCCACCTCGGCGAACTTCTTGATCACCAGGTACAAGCTGCCGGCCTTTTCGAGCCGGTCGATCTGGGTGTCGAACCGAAAGTGCTCCATGATGTCGCGCGCGTTGGGCGAGAACGCGGCGATGTATCCGGTCAGGTTGGCAGCCAGGTTCGCGGGGTCGCCGAGCAGCTTGTTCAGGTCGAGCGCCGAGGTGTTGTAGAACGCTTGCTTGGCGGCGTTGCGCAGCAAGCGGTCGAGCAGCAGCGGCGCCTTGTCGGCCTGTTTGGCGGCCACGTCGAGCACGGCAGCCTTGGTGGGCGCGAGGACGCTGTCCAGGCGGCGCAGCACGGTGAGCGGCAAGATGACGCGGCCGTACTCGGACTGCTTGTAGTCGCCGCGCAGCAGGTCGGCGACGGACCAGATGAAAGAGACTTTGTCGGAGAAACCGTTCATGGATGGCGCTGTCGTAGGGGGACGGCGACGGTGGGTCGGGGTCCCCCGGTGGATGGGGCGCCAAGGTGCGGCGCCGCCGTGTGGTTCGCGGGCGGTGAGGATGCCGCTAGGGGGGCGGTGGGGTCAATGGTCCTGCCCTTCCGTTCGGCAAGCTCACGGCAAGCCGCTCCGGGCGGGCCGCTCAGGGCAGGCTTGCTCGGGGTTGGTTGCTCGGGGTTGGTTGCTCGGGGTTGGTCGGCTCAGGATGCGCTGGGGTTCAAGGGATGCCCCCAGTTCAGGGGGATGTGGAGTTTATATCGACCGACGATGCTCGTTTCGGATTCGATCAGCACCGCGCTCGCTCTCCGGCATTCGCTCGACCGGCGAGCCCACACTCAGGGTACGCAGATGGCCACGAAGAAGAAGTTTGTTCACGTTTTCACATGGAAGGGCGGCGGCCAGGCGGAGCTCCGTGCGCTTCGCCACAAGGGACACCGGATCCCGTTCGATCAGGTCGCGGTTGGGACGCAACGAATCCAAGTGAGCTATGAACGCTCAAGCGACCCGGAGTTTCGCTTTCGCTCTCACCTCGTCTCGCTTGGCGGCGAGCTCAAGAGTCTAAAGTGGACGTGCTCGGTAGACGGGGACGCGGCTGTGAAGATCGATAGCGCCGAGACCGTGGCCGCGAACTGGTATGGCCGTGGGAGGCGGGCATGATGCGGCCTGTCATCGTGGTCGTCATGCTTGTCGCGATGTCGCAGTCGTCACCGGCAAACGCAGGGACCCGCGAGGCGTTTGAGGCGCTCGTGAGCGGTGAGGTAGCAGCGGCCAGCCTCGGCGCCGCTTCCGCCTCGCGAGAGTTCACGAGGGCCAACCGCATGGGAGAGTGGGCGTCGTTGGGTGCTGTCTCCACGGTGGCCCTCGGAGACGCCGGAACCACGGGCATTGAGGGCATCCTCACCGCCGCATTGTCCACGAGTGTCGAAGGCGTGGAGGCTGGCGTTTCCCTCTTCCCGTTTCGGTTTCGCTACCTCATGGGCGGCGCGATTCCAGAGGGCGGAGGCAACAACTTCCTCGACGGGATAAACCTGCAGGCCGCGTCGACGCCAAACGGCGCAATGGCGGCAGTCGGCCTCGCCTACGCGACAACACCACCACGTACGTACAGCGATTTGTCCCTCGGGGCATGCCAAGTGGACGCCGCACGCATCGAAGCAGCGGTGCGCCCCGTGTACTACGCGTTCGCTGAAGTCTGCGTCTGGGTGGAGACGCTAGGAGGAGTCACTCCGCCGAGCTTGGACGCGAATTCAGAGGTCGCACAGCACTGGAACAACCTCGTCGCGGCGGGGGAGTCCGCGGCCGAGCTGTGCACGGGAACTCGCTCGTTCACTGACTCCGACGATAGCCTGAATGCGGAAGACGCGTTCGATGAACTGTCTAACCTGGTTGGGGACGCCCGTAACCGCATCGGAGACCTACCCGCCGGGACGATCCCAGCGCTTCCGAACGATGCCGCTGAAACGCTTGCGAGCTACCAGCGTCCGACCACGGACACGTGTCACTCCGATCGCGACGTCACAGAGGCGATCGCAGCCCTTGATGGACGCCAAGGCCGTACATCGCTCGCCGCACGGTTCCGTACAGACTTCGGTCCGCGCGTGTATGGGTTCGACCCCACTGACGGCTCGGCGCGAAACCCGCTGGGGCACGAGGCTACGCTCACGGTCGAGCATTCAGTGCGACGTTGGGAGTTCGGGCTGTCGCCAGCGCTCGTGTGGGCACGTCCCGAGGCTGCGGAAGACCTGGTCGAGGAGCTTCGATTGGGCGGTTCGATCTCGTACTCGGTGTCGCTCGACCCCAGCGCGACGGACGTGAACAATATCCAAGGGTCCCGGCACTGGACCAGTTGGCCACGATTGAGCGCCGGATTCGAGTTCTCGATCACGACGCCCCTCGATCCGCCGGCAAACCAAGAACCGATGCTGGCCGAGGTCGAGCTCACGCCATCGATGACACTTTCGATCTCGGAGAAGACCGGTTTCCGGTTCGGCATCCCGGTCACCGGCACGCTGGTGACCGACACGGGTGACTTGGAGGACGACGACAGCGATGACCGACAGCGGCGGCAATGGTCCGTGCCGTTCACGGTCGTTACGATCATCAAGCTGTAACGTCAGTCGGAGCAGCGGGCCTCGAACGCCGCGGACAGCTTCGGGATCCAAACAATCAGGTCGTTGATGCTGTTCTGATGGACGAAGAACGTGCCCACCTCAGACTCGAAGTATCCGCTTCTGTCAGGCACCGCTGGCGCTGATACCAGCGGGCAGCCTTCGGCGTGCAGCGCGCTGAGGGCCTGTTCGAATGCAGCCTTGTAAGCGCGGAGCCGTACCAGCTTGTTGTCGCGCACGGCCGCGTCCTTGCGGTCGAAGCGCTCATACGCCCGAAGAGCCGCGTACGCGCTGGGCTCACAGGTGCGGCGCGGCTTTCGGTGATCGATCCGCCAAAACAGCGTCTCGTAAGTGTCTGGTCCGAGCTCGACCTTGGTGACACGCCGCTGCACCCACGAGCTGCCGCTGCGATTGGAACCCCAGTAGATCTCGTCACCCGCTGCGTTGGGGAACATACGCGTGGCCAACGCCCACTTCACATGCGCGTGTTCCAGCGCCCAGTTGGCCCTCTCGCGGCACTCGAGGGCGGCCAACTGGTCGCGAAACTCGCCGTCGTTGTGGGTCAGGAACGCGATGTACTGATCGAGCACCGGGTCGACACCACGGTGAGGCCGGAGAGTGTTGAGCCAGAACGTTCGATCACGGAGAACGAAGCCGGCCTCTGAGCAAGCGGTGCGGTCTTTCGGTTCGATCCAACCGCTCTTCAGGTAAACGCCGACAAAGTCGCGGCGCGCGTCCATTTTCGTCACCACGTCCTTGTACCGAGAGAGCTGTTTGCTGTGCTCGGTGGTGTGCGTCTTGTTTTCGACCACGACAACCAGCTCTTGGTCGCCCGGAGTCTCAAAGAGCGCGAACACGTCGATGGCGTTCCACTGGGTCCGAACCTGCTTCAGGCCAATGACCGGCGTTCCTAACAATGCGTCCGCGATCGCAAGGCCGGCACGGTGCATTTCAGGACGAGCAGCGGCGACCTCCACCCGCAGCCAGTCGAACAGATACGCAACCAAAGCGTCCTGGTGAACCTCGCGCTGTGCGTGGTCGAAGATATTCGGCATCGGCATCGGCATCTCTTGTTGTTCCCTCGAAGCCACTGTCTACAGTACCCCGCCGAACTGTCGAGTCCACCGCGACGAATTCGCTATCTATCACCCCGCATAGGCGTAGGGTGCGGGCAGGTGTTTCGCTTCTGAGATGCCACCGTCGGCCCGGTGCTCGCGCACGTTCCGATCGCGATTCAGCGAGCGCGGGTGAGAGGTGAGTGACATGGGCGATAAATCTCCGAAAAGTCGGGACAAGAACAAGAAGCAGAGCAAGGTCGCTAAGGCCGAGAGCGCCGAGAAGGCGCGCAAGAAGCAGGACACGAGCACGCCGGTGACTGCAGGGAAAAAGAAGTAAGTCCCGCAGTCCTTCGACTTCGCTCAGGAAGGGTGCGGTCCCCTCCACCGCGCTCAGCACAGAACCCCTCCTGAGCGGAGTCGAGGCACAGGTGAGGTCCTTCGACTTCGCTCAGGAAGGGTGCGGGCCCGCCACAGCGCTCAACACACACCCCTTCCTCAGCGGAGTCGAGGCACAGGTGAGGTCCTTCGACTTCGCTCAGGAAGGGTGCGGGC
>CBDUJZ010000153.1:0-12261 GCA_965367675.1 uncultured Myxococcales bacterium
ATGCGGAACCCCAGACACGGACTCCGACCTCGACGGAATTGCCGACTGCAACGACAGCTGCCCCGCCGACCCCGGCAAGACCGAAGCCGGCATCTGTGGATGCGGAACCCCAGACACGGACTCCGACCTCGACGGAATTGCCGACTGCAACGACGCATGTCCGGCCGACCCGGATAAGACCGAAGCCGGCATCTGTGGATGCGGATTCGCCGACACAGACTCCGACCTCGACGGAACCGCTGACTGCAACGACGCGTGCGCGGCCGACCCCGACAAGACCGAAGTCGGCATCTGCGGATGCGGCGTCGCCGATACGGACTCCGACCTCGACGGAACCGCCGACTGCAACGACGACTGCCCGGCCGACCCCGACAAGACTGTCTTCGGCGTTTGCGGCTGTGGAGACGCCGACACAGACACCGACTTGGACGGCGTGTTCGACTGTGATGACGAATGCGTTAGCGACCCCGACAAGAGCGAGGTCGGCATCTGCGGGTGCGGCGTCGCCGACACGGACTCCGACCTCGACGGAACCGCCGACTGCAACGACGCGTGCGCAGCCGACCCCGACAAGACAGAGGCCGGCATCTGCGGATGCGGAATCGCCGACACGGACACCGACCTCGACGGAACCGCCGACTGCAACGACGCGTGCGTTGACGACCCGGACAAGACCGAAGCCGGCATCTGCGGATGTGGAGTCGCCGACACGGACACCGACCTCGACGGAACCGCCGACTGCAACGACGAATGCGTCGACGACGCCGACAAGACCGAAGCTGGCCAGTGCGGATGTGGCGTCGCCGATACCGACACCGACCTGGATGGGACCGCCGACTGTAACGACGAATGCGTCGATGACCCCGACAAGACCGAAGCTGGCACCTGCGGATGCGGAATCGCTGACACGGACACCGACCTGGACGGAATCGCTGACTGCGACGACGTATGTGTGAACGACCCGGAGAACGACGCCGACTTGGACGGCATCTGCGAGTCCGTAGACAACTGCCCGTTCGTCGAGAACGCCGACCAGGCGGACAGCGACGACAACGGCGTGGGCGACGCGTGCGAACCCTGCGAAGACGGCGATGTGGACAGCGACGAAGACGGCATCTGCGACGCCGGCGACGTGTGCCCGGACATCCCGAACGCCGACCAGGCGGACGCCGACTCCGACGGCTTCGGCGACGTGTGCGACGTGTGCGTCAACGACCCGAACAACGACGAAGACGCGGACGGCATCTGTGGTGACGCGGATGTCTGCCCTGAAGACAGCGACCCGCTGCAGCTCGACCTCGACGAAGACGGCGAAGGCGACGTCTGCGACGACGACGATGACAACGACGGAGCGCCCGACGACACCGACGTGTGCCCGTTCCTGGCCGACGACCAGACCGACACCGACGCCAATGGCATCGGAGACGCCTGCGAAGGCGATGCCGATGGCGACACCATCACCGACGACGTCGACAACTGCCCGGACGTGCCGAACACCGACCAGGCCGACCTCGATGAAGACGAGATTGGCGACGTCTGCGACACCGATCGTGACGGAGACGACATCGACAACCCGGTCGACAACTGCCCGGATATCGACAACGCCGACCAAGCGGACCTCGATGAAGACGGCCAAGGCGATGTCTGCGACGATGACGACGACAACGACGGAACGCCCGACGACACCGACGTGTGCCCCGTAATCGCCGACGCCGACCAAGCCGACACCGACGCAGACGGATTTGGCGATGCCTGTGACGTTTGCCCGGACGATGCCGACGCCGACCAAGTCGACACCGATAACGACGGCTTCGGAGACGCCTGCGACGCCTGCCCGGATGAAGCGGGAACGGACGGCAACGACTGCCCGGCAAGCGAGGACGTTGGTCCGGACGCTGGCGGTGACGCCGGCGGAGACGTCGGACCGGATGCCACCGATGCTGGTGGTTCTGACGCCGGATTCGACACCGCCGGCGACGCCGATGGCGACGTGGTCTCCCTCGTAGACGCCGAAGTCGGTGAGCTCTCAGGAGGCGGCGGTTGCAGCTGCTCGACCAGCCCGGATTCGAACAAGAACGGACTGTTCACGTTCATTCTCCTTGCTATGTTGGTACCCGCGACGCGCCGGCGCGTAGCATAGTTCTTCAGCGCAGCTCTCCGGCGTCGCCTCGACGCCGCCCCGCCCTTTGCCCTTGACCCCCACTAGGTGAACCCATGGACCCATTTCTCGGAGAGATCTTGCTCTTCGCCGGCAACTTCGCCCCCCGCGGTTGGGCGTACTGCGAGGGACAGCTGCTGCCGATCTCACAGTACAGCGCGCTGTTCTCGATCCTCGGCACCACGTACGGCGGAGACGGTCGGACCACGTTCGCCTTGCCCGACCTGCGCGGTCGCGCGCCCATCTCGCCGGGCAACGGCCCCGGCCTTTCGAGCTATCGCTTGGGCCAAAAGGGTGGCGCCGAGTCGCACACGCTGACGATCGCGAACCTGCCCTCCCACAACCACACGGTCACTACGACCATGGACGCAGACCCTGGAACCACCTCGACGCCTGGGCCTGGTCTAGTCCCCGCCGAGGCGTCTGAGGACATCTACGGTCCGGGAACGAGCGCTGTGAGCACAGACCACGTCTCGACATTAGCCGGTGGCAATCAGGCCGTGTCGAACATGCCTCCCTTCCTCGCGCTGAACTACATCATCGCGTTGCAAGGCACTTTCCCGTCGAGGAGCTAATGCGCCGTCGAACTTTTATCGGAATCGCCAGCTCGCTGGCGCTCGGAGCAACCGCTGGCTGTAACGCCGACGGGGTAGAAGCGATCGCTGTACCGCAATCCCCGGCAGCGACAGCGCCGTTCTCCCTCGTGGGAACCTCGACCTACGACCAGATCCTCCTGCCGAACGGTCGGGAGCTCACGCTGGACTCGTCGACACGCGCGCTCACCATCCTGGACGCCCAGGGTGACGTCGTCCGAAACGTGACCACCGGCCACAACTCGGCGCTCTTCGGCCCCGTCGCTGCCGTCGCCTGGGGAGGCGAGATCGCAGTGGTCGACAAGTCCCGCGGCGTGATCGTCATGCTCGACGCGGACGGCGACCTCATCGACGAGCTCGGCACCGCCGCGCCCCTCGCTGGCCCCAACGACGCGATCGTGCTCGAGGACGGGCGCCTGCTCGTGTCCGACACCCGCGGCCAAGCGCTCGTGATCTTCGAGCGCAACGGCGCGCAGTCCGACTTCCTCCGGGTCTCTCCTGACGGCACGGGCGCGTTCAACGGCCCCGCAGGGCTGGCCGAAGCCCCCAACGGCGACATCCACGTCGTCGATGGTGGCGGACAGCGCGTCGTGGTCATCACCGCCAGCGGCGCTGTGGTGGACACCTACGGAGCCGAGGCGATGCGCAACCCGTTCGCCATCACGATGGACAGCTCGGGCGTTGCCTACGTGGCCGATCCTGGCGCGGGCGTCGTCTTCGCCTTCCGCGACGGACGCGAAGTGAGCCAGTGGGGCACCCTGGACTCCCAGGGCTTCCCGATCGCGCCGGTGAGCAGCCAGGTGCGCGCTGACGGAACGTTGAACATCCGATTGACACGCCCCCAAGCGGCGTAGCGCCATCTGGCGAACCACCCTCTCGAGCAGGAACCGCAGCATGTCTACCACTCCATTGATCGGACAAGTCCAGATGTTCGCCGGGAACTTCGCCCCCCGAGGCTGGGCGTTCTGCGAGGGACAACTCCTCGCGATCGCTTCCAACACGGCGCTCTTCAGCATCCTGGGCACCACCTACGGCGGTGACGGTCGCACCACATTCGGACTCCCCGACCTCCGCGGACGCACGCCCATTGGGGCGGGGCGTGGGCCTGGACTGTCCAACTACAGGCTGGGCCAAAGCGGAGGAGCCGAGTCTCACACACTCAGCACGGCCACGATACCAAGCCACAGGCACAGCATCACGACGCTGCAGGACACCGCACCGGGAGAAACCGCTACGCCAGAGACCGGACTCGTATCCGCGGAGGCCTCCGAAGACATCTACGGTCCGGGGACATCCGCTGTGGTCACTGCGCACGTGAGCAGCCGAACCGGTGGGGCACTGCCCGTGATCGTGCGCGCGCCCTACCTCAGCTGCTACTACATCATCGCCCTCATCGGGATCTATCCGTCGCGGAGCTAGTCGCTCGGCCCAACCACCGCGTCGCCCCCTGAACATGCCTGACCCTAAGCCGGCTCCAGCGAGCCGAATCGAGGACGCAGGTCCGCAGCGCATCCTCGACACAGACGGATTCGCGCGGTCCTTCGTCCTCACGCGTCCGCTCCAAGATGTCGACATCGCGGACGCCCGAATTCGTTCGGGCCCGTTCACGCTGCCGCCTGCCCTCGCGCGTACACGGCTCAAGGAGTGGCAGCACTTCTGCTTCGTCTCCGACGAGTGGATCGTGACGCTCGCCGTCGTGACCATTCAGTACATGAAGGTCGCGTGGCTGCAGACCGTGAACATCGCGACCGGCGAGCGGTTCGAACACCACCGACAAACCCCGGTGGCCGATGTCCGCATCGCACGCAGCCTGTGGGACGACCACACGCACTTCCGTGCGGCTGGGTTCTGGATCGGCATCCACAGCCACCTCGATCAACGCCGACATGTAATCGACGTCGACATCGACGCGACCTCGGACGCACCCGCGATGCGCGGCACCTGGACCGCACACCACGACCCAGCGGCGATCTCACCGCTCGTGGTGTCGCTCCCGCTCGGACGACAGCGCGCGCTGTACTCCCACAAGGTGCCGCTGCCCGTGGCGGGCGCGCTGACCATCGGCAACACGTCCGCGACCTTCGATAGCGCGAACGCGGTCGCCATCCTCGACGTGCACAAAGCGCACTACCCCCGCCGCATGTTCTGGAACTGGGCCACCTGCGCGGGCCGAGATGCCGACGGAAAGATCCTCGCGTTCAACCTCACCAAGAACGTCATCCAAGACGACGTCTCGTGGAACGAAAACTGCGTATGGATCGACGGTGAGGTCCATCGCGTCGGACCGGCGGTGTTCGAGTTTGACGCGAACAAGCCCAAACAAGCCTGGCACATCCGCAGCGCCGACGACGCCATCGAGGTCCGCTTCACCCCGCTCGGCGGACGCAGTGAAAACACCTCGGTACCGGGCGTCGCGAAGTCACGCTTCGAGCAACTCTACGGTCGGTTCGAGGGGCGCGTGCTCGTAGGCGGAAAGCGCCACGAGATCTCCGGCTTCTTAGGGCTGTGCGAGGACCACGAGTCGGTCTGGTAGCGCCGCACGCGCGGTCACGCGCTCATCCCCAAACGGCGTAGCGAAGCACCGCGCCAAAGTGAACGCCAGAGCCGCCGAGCACGAACAAGTGCCAGATGCCGTGAGAGAACGGCAGCGACTCCCATACGAAGAACGCGACGCCGACGATGTAGAGTACGCCGCCGAGCGCGAGCGCGTGAATGGCGCCGGGCGGCAGGCCATCGAGCAGGTGCGTGAGCACGGGCAGGCACACGAACCCCATGGCCAGGTAGAGCGCGAGGCTCGCCTGATAGTAGCGCTTCTCCGTCAGAACGAGCTGCATCACCACGCCCACGCCGACGAGCAACCACACCGCGATCCCGGCCCAGATCGCCGGGCTGTCGCGCATGAACGTGAGCATGAACGGGGTGTAGCTTCCCGCGATGAGCAGCGTGACGCCGAAGTGGTCGACGCGCCGCAGGCGGGGCTTCCAGAGCGGGCCCGTCACGCCGTGGTACACCGTGGACGCGCCGTACAGGAAGACGAGCGACAGGCCGAACACAGCCGCGCCAACCACGCGCCAGGGGTCCTGCGTCCGGGCTGCGAACAGCACCAAGAGCAGCGAGCCCACGGTGGACGCCACCAACCCGAACCCATGCGTCAGGCTGTTGAGGATCTCTTCGGCGTCGAGGATCGAGAGCCGATGTCGGGCGAAAGCGACCGGGCGGTGGAGCATGCATACTCGTTGAAGGCGGCGAACCTACGGGATGGGCAGCCCCTTTGGGATGCCAGCAGAGCCAACACCATTTGTAGCGGCTTTGTTCGTTCGGAGCGCGTCTTCGGCGCAGATTCTTCGCGATGCGCGTGCGCTTGTTCTGCGCGGCGCGGGTTGGCCCAAACGCCGACCGCCCCTATACTGTGCGGGTACACCGAAGGAGCCCGCCGTCATGCCACATCGATTCGTAACCACCGCCTTCATCGGCTTCTTCGCGACGCTCTTTCAGGCCGTCGCGTTGGTGCCGACCGGGCTGTTCATTTTCGCGATGGCGACCACCACGTTGTTCCACAACGAAGGCGGTGTGGGGCTTGAAGATGCCGCACAAGAGTCGGTCCAAGCGCCCGCCGATCAGGTCGGCGGATTCGACGGTGAGTTCATCACCGTGACCGCGCCCATCCAGGCATCGAGCGATGTTGGCGACCCGGTGTTCTTCGAGGCGACCGGCACGGTTCAGGTGTCGCGCGACGTGCAGGTGTGGGCTTGGCAAGAGCACGTGAGTACGGAAACGAATCGCGAGTGGGGCGGCGGCCGCACCATCACCACGGTCGTCGAGTACACCCAAGGTTGGACGTCCAACCCGCAGCCACCCGAGGCGTTTCAGCACCCTGAGGGACACGAGAACCCCCAGGCTCCCTACAGCACGATCACCTTCGTCCCGCCCCACTTCACGCTCGGCCAGTGGACGCTGGACCCCATGTGGGCGCAAATCCTCGGCGGCGTCGCGGTGGCCCCCACAGACGTGCAGTGGACCGAGACAGGCAAGCGGCTGACGTACGACGAAGAGTCGTCCTGGTACTACCTGGACCGCGCAAACGCTGAAGCACCGCCCGCGCTCGGTGACACCCGCGTGCGATTCGTCCGCGTGCCGAGCAACAGCGTCTTCACAGCGTTCGCGATCGGCGAAGAAGGAGAGCTCGCGCCGGTGGACTGGGCCGAGGCCGTCTCCGCGGTGGTCCTGCTTCCCGGCACGCGCACGGACGCGATGAACACCCTGCGCGGCTTCGACAGCCTGCTGCAGTGGCTCATCCGCCTCGCCGGCGCCATCGGCATCTTGGTGGGTTTGGTGTTCATCACGGGGCCGCTGTTCGCGGTGTTCGACATCGTGCCGCCCGTGGGCTTCGTCGCACGCATCGTCGGCGCGGTGGTGCTCATCCCGGTCGCCATCGGCTGGGCCGTCACGGTGTGCTGCTTCTCGCAGCTCGTGCGTAGCCCGGTGGTGCTCATCATCTTGGGACTCCTCTTGTTCGGCGTCGGACGGGCGTGGTGGGCCGGACGCGAAGCGCGTCGAAAGCAGAGCGCGATGCAGCCCACACAAGCGAGCCCCGCATAAGCGATGACGCTTCGGATGCCCGCACGTGACGACCGTGTGAAGTGCGGCGCTGGGTCTTGCGAAAGATGGAGAAGCCCGGCTGAATAGGCCGACCGCAACCCCATCGGATTCGCATGAGCTCCTCGAAGCACGCCCTCGCCTTCGCCGCCGCCGGACTCTTGTTCGCGAGCCCCGTACTCGCCGAGGGCGTCGTGCCGGACCGCTCGTACCCGCCCTCCCAGGTGAACACCGTCATTAGCCCGGACATGGGCGATGACGACCACAACCAGCCGTCCATCATCGACGGCTACCTCATGATCGCGGGCAACGCGGCGCACGAACTGTGGGACATCAGCGACCCGTTCTCCCCGGTCCGACTGTCGACCTTTGAGAGCGTTCACGCCGACGGCGAGGCGGAGTCGCACCAGGTCGCGTTCGCCCGGCGAGACGGCCGCACACTCGCCGTCACCACCAGTGGACTCGGGGTTGACCTGTGGGACCTGACGGACGCTGAGGCGCCGTTCAACATCGCCACGGTGGAGCTCCCCGGCGTGCGGTATGGCGACAACACCGAGGCCGTATGGGGCATGGCGTGGCAAGGCGACGCGATCTACGTGGGCGGGACGAACACGGGGCTGCACGTGATCGACGCGAGCGACTTAGACGCCCCGACGCTCGCCCTGACGCTACCGATCTCGGAGTTCGGAGGCGTCAGCGCCGGGCCGCTGTGGGCCATCGGAAACCTGCTCGTGATCACGACCCCCAAGTCCCACGCGGGCGTCGCGACGCTCGACATCTCGGACCCGTTCGACCCGGCGCTACTCGACTTCGTGGTCCCCGACGTGGAGTCCTACATCGGCGGATTCTACGGCGGGAACGCGTACCTGATCGACCCGGTGCGAACCTACGACGTCACGTCTGACCCGACGAACATCACGCTGCTTGGGCAGTTCGACGTACCGCCGAGCGAGTACATGAGCTTCGCGGACGGCTTCGCGTTCTTGGGCGGCATGCGCCCCGATCCGGGCGTCCGCAAGGTACGACTCGGCGACCCGGACGTGTACGATCTGGTCAGCAAAATCGAAGGCCGACGACGCCCCTTCGCGGGTGCGCTCACCGACGACCAGTTCCCGCTACCGGTGGGTAATCTGCTCATCATGGCGGACGACGAGATGAACATCGGCACTGTGATCGCCGTGCACGACGCCGACCGCGACACCGTCCCGCCGGAGGTCATGTACGTCAATCCGCCGGACGGCAGCACGCGCCGCGCCCTCACCTCGCGCGTTGGCCTGTCGTTCTCCGACCAGATCGACCTGCGCTCGCTCACCACAGACACCATCGTGGTGCGCCCCCTCGGTGGTGAAGCCCTCGCAGGGTCGTGGAGCGTGAGCCAAACGGTGGTCGGGTTCTGGCCGGACGCTCCGCTCGAGAGCAACACCACGTACGAGGTGCTCGTACCGGCGGGCGGTGTGACAGACTTGGTCGGCAACGCCGTGGCGGCTGAGTTCCGCTCCACCTTCAGCACCGGCGACGACGTGACCGCGCTGCCGTGCGCCATCACGTCCACGCGACAAGTACCGCTCGACGCGCCGCACGAGTTGGTCGCGACCGACGCTGGCGACGGCGCAACCTACGCATGGCGGGACGGCGAAACCCCGCTCGCCAGCGCCGATTCCACCACCACGACGACCACCTTCACCACGCCAGGACGGCACGCGCTCACGCTCACCGTGGAACGCGACGGCCTCACGCGGTCATGCTCCAGCGTGGTGATCGTTCACACCCCCGCCACGGCAGACGCGCCGAGCCAGAGCAGCACGATCGCGCAAGCCGGTAACGCGGTTTGGGTTGTGAACCCAGACGCCGGTTCGGTGACCGCGCTGGCGTTGGACGGCACGCGCCGCGGCCTGGAGATCGCCGTGAACGGCACCCCAACCTCGGTCGCCGCCGACATGGACGGAGACCTGTGGGTCGTCAGCCGAGATACCGACACCCTGACCGTCCTCGACGGCGCCGACGGCGCGCTGGTGGCAGAGGCCCAGTTTGACTGGGGAAGCGCACCGTCCGCGATCGTTGTAGACGCCGCGACGGGGAGCGCTTGGGTCGCCCTAGAGCAACGTGGAGCCGTCGCCCGGGTGACGCGAACAGCAGACGAATTTACGTTTGATATCATACCGTTAGGAGACGCCGATGCACCCGCCGCAGCGATCCGTGGGCTGGCGATCGGCGGGCCTCAGGATGCGCGCCGCGTGTATGCCTCACGGTTCGTCTCCAACGACGACGCAGGCGAGGTCTTCGTACTCGACGCCATCACTGGCGAGCCGCTGCCAAGCATCGCGCTCGCCCACGACGAGACGCCGGACACCAACGTGAGCGGGCGTGGCTTGCCGAACTACGTGGGAACGCCCGCCGTCAGTCCGGACGGCAGTACGGTGTGGTTCGCGGCCAAGAAGGACAACATGGCCCGCGGCCTCGCACGCGACGGGCTGCCCATGACGACCACCAACACCGTCCGCACATTCGTTGGCGCCATCGACGCGGCGGCGGCGGTGGAACGGGACGCACGCGTGGACCTCGACGATCACAACATGGCGCAGGTGGTCCTGCCCTCACCGCTCGGCGACATCCTGTTCGTGCTGTCGACGGGCACCAACCAGGTCGACGTGCTCGACGCGTACACGGGCGCGCGGGTTGCTGGCGCGTCGACCGGATTCGGCGCGAACGGGCTGGCGCTCGTCGGCGACCTGCTCTTCGTAAACAACGCCGCGTCGGCGACCGTGGGGGTGTACGACGCCTCGGGGCTCCTGTCCGGGCGCACCAACACCTTACCGCGCGTCCACCAGCTGACCGCCACCGAGACCGACCCGCTCGACCCGGAGGTTCGCCTCGGCGCCGAGCTGTTCCACAACGCCGACGCCCGGCAGCTCAGCCAGGACGGCTACATCTCGTGTGCGACGTGCCACCACGACGGCGCGCAGGACGGCCGCGTGTGGGACTTCACCGATCGCGGGGAAGGACTGCGCAACACCATCGACCTCCGGGGGCGCGCGGGTGCAGGCCACGGCCCGATGCACTGGAGCGGGAACTTCGACGAGATCCAAGACTTTGAGCACGACATCCGCACGCACTTCGGCGGGCTCGGCCTCATGAGCGATGCGGACTTCAGCAGCGACGGACGCGACACCCCGCTCGGCGCACCCAAAGCCGGCATCAGCGCCGAGCTCGACGCGCTCGCAGCCTACGTTTCCACGTTCGACACCTTCCCGCGCAGCCCATTCCGGATGGCTGACGGAGCGATGACCGACGAAGCGGTGCGAGGCGCAGACATCTTCCGCTCACTCGACTGCGTGACGTGCCACAGCGGCCAAGCGCTCACCGACTCCGCGCTCGACGTTCGGCACGACGTGGGCACGCTGTCCGCGACAAGCGGAGAGCGACTCGGCGAGCCGCTAGACGGAATCGACACACCGACGCTGCGCGGCGTTTGGGACTCGCCGCCCTACTTTCACGACGGCTCAGCGGCCACACTACGCGATGCGCTGCTGCACCCCGGCCACGGAAACGCGGGCACGCTGAGCGACGATGAGTTCGACGCGGTGATCGCGTTCTTGCAGCAACTGGAGAACGAAGAGCTGGACCTCACGCCGGGCACCGACTCCCCCGACGCCGGCCAGGACGCGGGTGCCGACGCCGGTCAAGACGCCGGCTCCGACGGTGGGCAAGACGCGGACGCCGCAACGCCCTCCACGGACGTCGTCGACAGCGCGAACACGGGCAACGTGAGCGGCGGAAGCTGCACGGCCGCGCCACGGTCCACCCCGTCTGCGGCATGGCTCCTACTCGCCGCGCTCGCGCTCGGGCGCGTGTCCCGAAACCGTCGCAGCGTAGGCTAGAGCGCTGACCCATTTGAGGTCTCTGCACCCAATCCCCCCATCCTGAGCGCGCCTGCCCTGAGCACAGCTAAAGGGAAGGACAGGTCTCAACCCGCCTCGCGTCATGCTCTACGCGAGGCGGACGGAACCATCGCTCGATTGCATGCCAAACGCCTGCAATTGTTCAGCTCTCTAGAAACCGTCGCAGCGCAGGTTGGAGCGGTCAGGCGGCGTGACGGTGATTCGCTCCTCGCCCCACACCAGCGACCGGTCGGTGCTGCTGTAGATGGTGCCGCCAAAGTCCTCGTCGTCGCCTTCGTCGCACGCGCCGTCGCCATCCACGTCGACCCAGAACTTCGCCAACAGCGGTTGCCCCACGTGCTGGTCGTTCGGCGCGAACACCGTGAAACGACCGCCGGCCACGACGCTCGAACGGGCGTCTTCCGGCCCCTGCTCCACCACCACGATGGTCACGTCCATACCGTTGAACGCCTCGAAGCCGGTGCCGTCGAACACGACATCGTGACGGAACGCCTCCGGATGCACCGCACCTCGCGCGCACTGCCACATCTGCTCAAAGCACAGCGGGTTGGCCTGGATGCAGCGCGTCACCGCCCACGCCGTGCGCTGATCATGGGCCGCGACAGTCGCTTCGCAGTACGCCTCGCAGGTGAGACCGGCGTCCGCCCACTCCATATCGCACGCGCCCGGCGCGAACGCGCGGTCAGCGCACGCGGTATCGCAAGCGATGGGCGCAGGGCATGGCTCGCAGGTACCACCGCAGTCGACGCCCAGCTCGCTGCCGTTCGTGATGTGGTCGTCGCAACGCGCCGGCCCCGTGTCCGGCGTCACATCCTCCGGCGCCGCGTCGGGAGTCGTGTCCTCGGTTCCAACGTCAGCGGTCTCGGCATCACCGATGTCCGTGTCGACGGCATCGGGTTCGACGCCAACGTCGGTTTCGCTCGTATCCTCGACGGACGTGTCCGCGATGGTGTCAGTTCCAACGTCCGCCGCGACGTCACTTCCCCCGTCTTCGGCGACGTCACTTCCCCCGTCC
>CBDUJZ010000154.1:0-12216 GCA_965367675.1 uncultured Myxococcales bacterium
CGCGGTGTACAGCGGATTTGCGCCCTGCGCCTGCACGACGGCGATGCGCGGGAGCTTGTCGATCAGGCCGGCCTTGAGCATCTCGTTGAGGCCCTTGAAGAGCGCCGAGTTGTTGCCCAAGTTGCCGCCGGGCATGACCACCCAATCCGGCACCTGCCAGTCCAGGTCTTGGAGCAGCTCGATGCCGATGGCCTTCTGGCCTTCGATGCGGAACGGGTTCACGGAGTTCACGAGGTAGATGCCCTCGCTCTCGCAGATGGTCTCGACGAGCGTCATCGCGGCGTCGAAGTCTCCGGTGATCTGGATGGTCTTAGCGCCGTAGGCCAGCGCTTGGCTGAGCTTGCCGTACGCGATCTTGCCCTCGGGGATGAAGACGACCGCCTCCATGCCCGCCTGAGCGGCGTACGAAGCCATGGACGCGGACGTGTTGCCGGTGGACGCGCAGGCGACGCGGGTCATGCCCAGGCGGCGCGCCATGGTGATGCCGGCGGTCATGCCGCGGTCTTTGAAGGAGCCGCTGGGGTTCTCACCCTCGTGCTTGAGGCGCAGGCGGTCGAGCCCGACGAACTTGGCCACGGTGGGCACGTCGTACAGGTTCGTGTTGCCCTCGGGCTTGGTCGCGATGAACTGCTCTTCGACGGGCAGCACCAGCTCGCGGAAGCGCCACACGCCGGACTTGTTGGCCGCGACGTTGGAGTTTCGGCGCTTGTCGAACGTGTCGAGGATGCTCCGGTCGAGCCCCGAGTGGTCGTGCACAACGTCGAGGGTGCCGCCGCAATCACAGCGGTATCGCAGCTCCAGGCCGGGGTACTCCGCGGCGCAGACGACGCAATTCAGGCTCCAGGTAGGCTCGCTCATGACAGGATCCTCGCGCCGGGACATTCGGCGGGTGAGATGACGGCGTCGGCGTCCAAGGACGCGTCCGCGAAGGCGGCGATCATGGCGGTTTTGACCCGCTCAGCGACCTGCACCGAGTGGCAGAACGCAAACACAGAGGGGCCGGACCCGCTGATCGACGAGCCCAGCGCACCGGCGTCACGGGCGGCATCCATGGCCGCGCTCGCGCCGGGAATCAGCGCCGCGCGCAGCGGCGTGACCACCTCGTCGCGCACGCACGAGGCGAGCAACGACAAGTCGCTGGAGTAACAGGCCGCCACAAACGTGGCGATATCGGCCGATGCGCGCACGCGGTCGCTGAGCGTGACCGTCTCGGGCAGCACACCGCGGGCCTTGCGGGTCGACAGCTCGAACACCGGCGTGGTGACGACGACGATCAGGCCGTCGGGCAGCGGCAGGCGCACCACGTCGAGCGGGTCGACGGAGCGTACGAGCACGAGGCCACCGAGCAGCGCGGGCGCCACGTTGTCGGCGTGTCGGCCAGCCACCGCGGCCTCGGCTTCGACACACGGCATGATCAGATCGCGGCGGCGAAGCGGCGAGCCGATGAGCGCGTTCACAGCGAAGGCGGCGGCGGCGGCGCTGGCTGCCGAGCTGCCCAGGCCGGAGCCGATGGGCATGTTCTTGTAGATCTCGAGCTCCACGCCGATGTTCACGCCCGCGCGCGCGAGCGTATGAATGGCGGCGACACCGGCGGTGTTCTCGGTGGCTTCGAGCGGCAGGCGTCCGTCGTCGCCTTCCACGTGCACGATGCGCACGCCGGGAGGACCGGCGACACGCGCCACGACGGTATCGCCGCGGCCGGCGATGGCGAGGCCGAGCACGTCGAACCCGGGGCCGAGATTGGCGGCGGTCGCGGGGGCGTAGGCTTTAACTTGTTCGCGTTCCATACTCATCCGCTCCGCTCCGCGACCACGCGCACGATATCGCTGAGCACGGCCATGGCCGTGACATCGACACCGGCGCCGGGTCCTTGAATCACCAGGGGGGTCTCCGAATAGCGCTCGCTATGGAAGACGATCATATTGTCCGTGCCGGTCAGCCGGCCGAGCGGCTCGGTGACGGGAACTTCGACGGGGCCGACGAAAATGCGGTCCTGCTCGACGCGGGCCACGTAGCGCAGCACGGCGCCGTTCTCGGCCGCCTTCGACACGCGCTGCTGCAGCGCCTCGTCGAACTCTGTGATGCGCTCGAAGAACGTGTCGCGGTCGAGGCCGCTCAACGACTCCGGCACCAGGCCTTCGACGGTGATCGACGCCGCAGGCACCTCGTATCCGGCGATGCGGCTGATAATCTTCGCCTTGCGCGCCACGTCCGTACCGGACAGGTCGGCGTACGGGTCCGGCTCGGTGTAGCCGCGGGCGTGGGCTTCGCGGACCGCATCGGAGAGCAGCGCGCCCTCCTCGAGTTGCGAGAACACAAACGCCAAGGTGCCCGACAAGCAGCCTTCGGCCCGCACGAGCACGTCGCCGGTGACGAGCAACATCTCGAGCGTGTCGACGACCGGTAGACCAGCGCCCACGGTGGCCTCGGCGCGCAGCACACGGCCGCGGTGCGACGCCAAACGCAGCAGGTCCTGGTACTCGCTCAGCGGTCCGGCGAGCGGCTTCTTGTTCGCCGTCACCACGTCGGCGTAGGCCCCGAACGCAGAGGCGAAGAGGCCCGCCGATTCGTCGGCGTCCGTCATGTCGACCACCACCGGCCGCGCCAGGCGGTACTCGGTGGCGGCGGCGAGCGCGTCGGCCAGGCTTCCAGCGACCGCGCCTTCGAGCGATGCGACCTTTGCGCCGCCCGCTTTCTCGGCCGCGGCGGCTTCGAGCACCGATGCCGGGATGCCCGCCGGGTTGAGCAGATACCCGCTGCGGTCGGACACCATCACGATGCGACCGCGCAGGCCGAACCGGGCTTCGATGTCGTCGTTTCGCAAGGCCACGAGCTCGGCCAACCGGCGCGCGATATTTCCCCAACCGAGCAGCACGAGGTCGAACACCACGGCTTCGGAGTCACCGCTGTCGATTTGGTGCAGGCCGAACTCGCGGTGCAGCGCGGAGATGGCCTGATTGAGCTGCGGTCCGAGCGCGGCGAACGTGATGTTGAGCTCCGAGGAGCCCTGCGCGATCGCGAGCACGCTCACCGACGCGCGGCCGGCGGTTTCGAGCACGCGGCCAGCGATTCCGGGCGTGTTGGCCATGCCGAGGCCGACCGTGGCGACGAGCCCCACGTCGGGCGTGCGGCGGATATCCTCCACGTCGCCGTGGGCGATGTCGATGCGGAACTCGCGGCGCAGCGCCAGCTCGGCGGCGTCGGCGTCCACGCTCGGGACCGCGGCGCAGATGGACGACTCGGACGATGACTGCGAGATCATCGTGACCGAGATCTCGGCCGCAGCGAGCGCGCCAAACATACGGGCGGCCACACCGGGGACGCCCGCCATGCCGGTGCCCTCGATCGAGATCAGCTCATGGTCGCGGATGGCGGTGATCGACTTGACCGGGTGGGAGCCCGGCGTGAAGCGACCGTCGATGAGCGTGCCGGCCTCGTCGGGCGCGAAGCTGTTCCGAATCCACACCGGGATATCGAGGTTCGCGACGGGCTTGAGCGTGCGCGGGTGCAGTACCTTGGCGCCGTAGTAGGCCAGTTCGCCGGCCTCGCGGTAGTTCAGCTGCGGGACCACGCGGGCCTTGGGCACCACGCGCGGGTCGGCGGTGAACACACCGGGCACGTCGGTCCAAATGATGACCTCTTGAGCGCCCAGCGCCGCGCCGACCAGGGTGGCGGAGTAGTCCGAGCCGCCGCGGCCGAGCGTCGTGGTCGCGCCATCCGGGCCGCGGCCGCAGAAGCCGGTCACGACGGGGATCATGCCGGCGTCGAGCGCGGGCTGCAGCGTGGTGCGCACCGCCCGCTCGTACAGGCCAGCCAGCGGCGTCGCAGAGCCAAATTCAGCGTCGGTCTCGAGGAAACTGTCGGCGTCGAACGCCTTGGCGGGCTGCCCGAGCTTGCGGAGTCGCGCGGCGATCATCCGGCAGCTGAGCTTCTCGCCGGTCGCCTGAATGCGGTCGCAAATCCGCGGGGACATGCTGCCCACAACGCCGACGGCGAGCACCAGCGTCTGGACCTCGTCGAGCAACGCGTCGCACTCGCCGCGGACCGTGTCGGCGTCGTCGAGCTCCAGCGCGGCGATCGCCTCGTGGTGGCGCGCGCGCACGGCGTCGATTTCGGCCACCGCTCCGTCGATTTCGCCGCGGTCCGCCTTCGCGGCCGCAAGCAGCAGCGCGTCGGTGACCTTGGTCATCGCGGAGGCGACGATGAGGGCGTGATCTGATGGACCGGCGATGACGAGTTGACACACCGCGTCAATGCGGGGGGCATCGCCGACGCTGGTTCCGCCGAATTTGTGGACTACAAGCATGGTAGCGGGGTTCCGATAGTCACCGCGACGCGCGGCATTAGGGCCTCGAAGGCGAGTAGACGGGACTGCAACTTGGCGCAAGGTTCGAGCGCAGTCCGAGGTGCTCGGCCGTCCCTCGGGCCGCATCGCGTCCCGCTCGACCCACGTCCATCCCCCTACCCGCGGCCGGAACTCCGCCGAACGCGCGGCCGGCCCCGGACGCAAAGACGGGCCGAGCGATCACTCGCGCAGCCCGTCGTCGAGATCAGGCCGCTTGGGCCGGCGCGCTCAGTCCTCGAAGTTGTCGAGCGGCATGTTGCCGATGATGATGTCACCGTACAGTTCCTGCGCCTGTTGCACGGGCACGCGGCCGTCTCGATCTCCGTCCAGCGAGGTGAGGGTCTCCGTGCACGCGGCGTGGCTCACGGACCCGGCCTCGTGACCCGCGCAGAGCGACGTGATGGTGGCGACGTCGGCGTCACCAGCAACTTCGCGAACGGGGCGCTCAGCCGGCGCCGCCACTTCCTGAACGGCTTCGGACTCCGCGCCGTGCCGACGGTCCTGCGCGTTGGCAGTGGCGGAGGCGGAGGCGATGAGGACGAGTGCGAAGGCGGCGAATCGGTTCATGGTATCTTGGTCGTTTTCGGGTGGCTTGCCGAAGTGGCAGGGGCTCAGACGCAGGCGCCTAGGGACTATTCACGCCAGTGGTTGGATCCATTGAACTCCCGCGCCACGACGCGCGTTGGGGTGCGCGTTCTCGCCCATCACCCGCCTGCACTTGCGTTCCGATCGGCGGCAGGATTACGCACTCGATATGAGCGACAACCACCACAATCACGACCACGATCACGGCCACTCGCACGGCCACGGCCATTCGCACGCGCACGCGGTGCCCAGCAGCGACCGCAACTTGGTGCTGGCGGTCATCGTCAACATGGCGCTCACGGTCGCGCAGCTCGTCGGCGGCGTCGTGTCCGGCAGCCTGTCGCTCATCGCCGACGCGATGCACAACTTCTCAGACGCGCTCTCGCTGGTGATCGCGTTCGGGGCCCGGAGAATCGCGCGGCGCCCATCGGACGACCGCATGACGTTCGGCTATGTGCGGGCCGAGATCGTGGCGGCGCTGATCAACTACACCACGCTCATCGTGGTGGGGCTGTATCTGGTCATCGAGGCGGTGCAGCGGTTCGCGGACCCGCAGCCCATCGCAGGGTGGATCGTGGTGATCGTGGCCGGAATCGCGCTCGTGATCGACCTGGTCACTGCGGCGCTGACCTACGCGCAGTCCAAGAACAGCATGAACATCCGGGCCGCGTTCCTGCACAACATCGCCGACGCGATGGGCTCCGTGGGCGTCATCATCGCCGGAACGCTGATGCTCCTGTTCGACTGGTGGCTCGCCGATCCCATCGTCACGCTGGCCATCGCGCTCTACATTCTGTGGCACGCGTTCTCCGAGATTGGCGGCGCGATTCGCCTGCTCATGCTCGGCGTCCCCGCTGGAATCGACCTGCCGAGACTGGTGGCGGACATGAAGGGCGCGGAGGGCGTCCAAAACGTGCACCACGTGCACTTGTGGGCCATTGACGAGCAGCGCATCGCGCTCGAAGCCCACGTGGTCGTGGCGGACGACTGCGGGCGCGGCGCGGACGCGATCCGGGCGCGCCTGTGCGAGCTGCTCGCAGAACGGGCGGGCATCGACCACGTGACGCTACAGTTCGAGCACGCGTCGGCGGCGTGTGGCCCAGAGGCGAAGACCATCGGTCACGAGCTCCCGCAGTAGCGCGCAGGAGCGCGGGCTCATCCCGGCGCGAGCAACGACGCCAGCACTGCGCGGCCCATGATTCGAGGCGCGATCGAGAGCGCCCGCTCGTCGGGGTCGAACTCCGGCGTGTGCAAATGATGGGTGGCTGCGCCCTCTCGCCGAGAACCTACGCGGAGCATGAACTGCTTGGTGTGGTCGGCGAACATGCCAAAATCCTCGGCGCCCGCGCTGGGGTGCTCGATCGGGTGGACGTTCTCCGCCCCGAGCACCTGCTCTGCGGCAGACTGAACGTACGTCATCAAATCCGGGTCGTTCTGCACCGGGCCGGCGCCGATCTGCAGGGTGAACTCGGCGGTGCAACCAAGCGCGGCCGCCGAGTGCTCGATGACGCGACGCATCTCGGTGTGCAGGGCCTCGCGCACCTCGGGATGCAGGCTGCGGACCACTCCCTCCAGGTGCACTTCGCCAGCGATCACGTTCCGCGCTTGCCCGCCGTGAATGGTGCCCACGTTGAGCACCGCCGGAAGCATCGGGTCGACCACCTGGCTGATCACGCCGTACAGCGCGCGGATGATGTCCGCCGACGCGAGGATGGCGTCGCGCGACAAATACGGCCGCGCGCTGTGCCCGGATTGTCCGCGCACGATGATCGAGAAGGAGTCGGTGGCGGACGTGAGCGGCCCCGACCGAAGGCCGACCGTTCCCACGAGCCGCGCGGGGTCCATGTGCACAGCGAACGCAGCGTCGACGCCCTCGGCCACGCCTTCGGCGATCATACGCTCGGCGCCGGACGGTAGGACCTCTTCGGCGGGCTGTAGAATCACGCGCACGCGCCCGGGCAGGCGGTCGGACATCCGGTGCAACGCTACCGCGATGGTCGCTGCGATGGTCGCATGAACATCGTGACCACAGGCATGGCTCACGCCCTCATTCTGCGACACGTAAGCTGGCGGATTCGCTTTGATTTCCGCGATCGGGAGCGCGTCGATGTCGCCGCGGTAGAGCGCGAGTCGCGGCCCTTGTCCAAAGTCCGCGACCAGGCCCGTGCCAGCACAATCGCGGGTCTGCACGCCGTGCTCTTGCAGAAACGTTCTTAGGAACGTCTGCGTTTGGTGCTCATGCCAGCTGAGCTCGGGGTGTGCATGCAGGTGGCGCCGCACGCGAACGGCGTCGTCCGCGAGGGCCGCCAGGTGTTGGTCGAGCTCGGCGGCGAGCGTTTGCAGGTCGGCAGCGGCTGCGGCTGCGCTGGGGTCTGCAGCAGCGGCAGCGGCTGCGGTGGGGTCTGCAGCAGCGGCAGGGGTTGCGCTGGGGTCTGCAGCAGCGGCAGGGGTTGCGGTGGGGTCTGCGGGAGCGGCAGGGTCAGTCGTCACGGTCGGTCTCGTCCGGCTTGGAGGAGCTCGAACCTTGGTCACGCTGCGCGGATTCGTCCACGCTTGGCTCGTCGGTCAGGTCGGTGTTCTTGCCGCCCTTCCCGCTCGTTGCGTCGTCGTCGGCATCGTCGTCGTCGTCGTCGCCGTCGTCGCAATCATCCAGGCCGAAGTGGCCGTCGCTGGAGCGCGTGTAGAAGTCGCTCGACCGGTAGACTTGGCGGAAGCGCTCGGCGAGCACGGTGCCCGCCGCGACGACGGGGATGGACAACAGCAGGCCGAAGAAGCCGAACAGGGAGCCGCCGAGCAACAACACGGCCATGACCATGGTGGGGCTCATGCCGACCTTGTCGCCCACGAGGCGCGGCTTGATCACGTAGTCGTCGAGAATCTGCGCGACCGCGAACACGATCGCGACGCCGATGAGCTGGGAAGGCTCGCCGTAGATGATGGTCATCAAGACCGACAGGCCCAGACCGATGGCGACGCCGAAGTACGGCACCACGTTGAGCAGTCCGGCGAGGATGCCGATGAACACGCCCAGCTTGATGCCGACGACGCCGAGCCCGACGGCGTAGAATACGGCGAGCATGAGGGCGACTTGAACTTGGCCACGCAGCCACGCGCCGACGACGGAGTCCATCTGCCGGCCGAGCTGCACGGTCTCGTCGTGATAGCGCGGCGGCACGAGCACGAGCGGCTTGAGCTTCAAGCTGTCGAAATCACGCAAGAAGTAGAACGTGAACACCGGGATCAGAACGATGTTCAGCAGCGACGCGACGGAGTCTAGCGCCGAGGTGGCCAGGGTCTGGGCGGCGGACTGCACGCGTGTGGTGATGGCCTCGATGGTGCCGTCCGCGGTGAGCTGCTCTTGCAGGTCGATGCCGAGCCGCGTGTCGGCTTGGGTCCGCAGCACCTCGTACTGCTCGGCGATCCAGAGGGGTAGCTCGCGCAGGGCTTGGCCGAGCTGCACGACCACGACGGGAATCACGATGGCGCCGATGGCGGCGACGGACGCGATGACCACGGTGGCGATGAACAGGATGGCGAGGGTGCGGTTGACCTTGCGCGCTTCGAATCGGTCGATGACCGGGTCGAGGAAATACGCGATCAACAGCGACACCAGCACGGGAGCGAGCACGGGCGCGACCCACGCGAACAGCTGGTACACCACGAAGGCGCCGCCCACCCACAGCACGGATTGGGCGAGGCGCTCCATGTACGAGGTGCGGGCACGCTCGGTGCGAATACGACGGGCTTCTTTTGGAGTCATGCGCGGATGATGCCGCGCGGCGCTCGCGGGCGCAACGTGCGTGCGCACTGGCGGTACGATTAACGCGCGGCTTCTTCGCGCTTACGCTTCGCCGTCGACGCCCAGCTGCAGATGGGGCACGTGCTGAGGTCGTGATGGCGGGCGGGACAGTACTCGCGACCGAAGAAGATGATCTGCAGGTGCAGCCGGTTCCACGCCTCTTTGGGGAACAGGCGCTTGAGGTCGCGCTCGGTCTTCACCACGTTGGAGCCGTCGCTGAGGCCCCACCGCGCGGCGAGCCGCTGGATGTGTGTGTCGACGGGGAACGCGGGCACGCCGAACGCTTGGGCCATGACGACGCTGGCCGTCTTGTGGCCGACGCCGGGCAGCGCCTCGAGCGCTTCAAAGTCCGCGGGCACCTCGCCGTTGTGCCGCTCCACGAGCAGTTCTGCC
Organism: uncultured Myxococcales bacterium; assembly: GCA_965367675.1. Lineage (GTDB taxonomy): Bacteria > Myxococcota_A > Bradymonadia > REDH01 > REDH01 > CBDUJZ01. The sequence continues at coordinate 9,123 of CBDUJZ010000154.1, forward strand.
ATGCCACGCAGGTTCTTGGACTTGGACGGCGCGAGGCCAACCTGCCGAATTAACTCACGAATCTCCTCGACCGGTGTTTCGGCCATCGCGAACGCGTTCGGCGCGCGCTCGAACAGCGCCGGCGTGATCTCGTTCACCTTCTTGTCGGTCGTTTGCGCGGAGAGCGCGACCGCGACGAGCAGCGTGAACGCGTCGGTGTGGTCCAGCGGGATCGGCACCTCCTCGTAGAGCTCGTCGAGCATCTTGTGAATTCGGTCGGCCTTGTCTTGTCGTTTCATCCGAGCAGCTCCTCGACCGAGCGGTCGAATCCCATGAAGTTTGGTTCCGGCGTGAGCGCTACGCCAAAGGTGCCGCGTACGCCGCGGCGAATGACCGCGGCGAGCGAGACCAGGTCGGACGCTTTGGCGCGGCCGCGGTTGATTAACGCGAGCGTGTGTTTGCTCGACAGGCCGGCTTGTCCGAACGCGAAGCCCTTCGAGAATCCGGCGTTCTCGATCAGCCACGCGGCCGAGAGTTTGACGCCACCGTCCACGTCCCAGCGCGGCATGGCGGACGCGTTGGCGGGTCGGCCCGGCACCACGACCTCGGCGACGGCATCCGCGGTGGCGGCGTCAACAATGGGGTTGGTGAAGAACGAGCCGGCGCTGCGGTGATTCGGGTCCGCGGTGTTGTACACCATGGACTTCTTCTTGCGGATCTTGAGCACCACCGCGCGCACGGTCTCCAGCGGCGGCGGAGTCCCGCCGGGCTTGACGCCGAGCATGGCGGCGAGCTCCGGATACCGAATCTGCGCGGGCGCGTCGGGCGTCACGCGGATGGTCACGCTGGTGATGACGAACATGTCGCGCCACGCGGACTTGAACGCGCTGTTACGGTACGAGAACCCGCACTCCTCGGCAGAGAACTCGCGCACGGCGCCGGTCTCGCGGTCGATGGCGCGGACGGACACGACGGCCTCGCTGAGCTCCGTGCCGTAGGCGCCGATGTTCTGAATCGGCGCGGCGCCGACCAGCCCCGGGATGCCGCTGAGCGTTTCGATGCCCGTGAGCTTCTCGGCGACCGCGAACTCGACGACGTCGTCCCAGATCACGCCCGCGGCGGCGGTGATATAGGCGTGGCCATCGGCGCGGCGTACGGAGAACCCAAAGTCGCTGCTCTTGAGCACCACGCCGGGCAGGCCGGTGTCGGCGATGAGCACGTTGCTGCCGCCACCGATCACATGCAGCGGGACGCCGGCGGCCTGGGTGGCGCGGACCACGTCGATGGTCTCGCCTTCGTTGAGCGGCAGCGCGACGGTGGTCGCCGGCCCGCCCACGGCGAGCGTGGTCATGGAGGACAGCGCCACGTTGTGCGCGAGCGATGCGGAGGTCTCGATCATACGGGTTCAGTCATTCGCGTTCGACCGCGGTCGCGGTTCGTTCTGTTGCGTCGATTACGCGGAGGCCAGCTTGTGCGCGCGGCGGGCGGCCACGATGGCGGGCATCGCTCGGCCGGCGTCGGACTCGATGATCGGGACGGTAGCGCCCGCGAGCACGCGTACACAAGCGTGCACCGAATCCGCCAGCGCGTCTAACGCGTACCCGCCCTCGAGCACCAGCCCCAGGCGCCCCTCGCAATGGTGCTCGGCGACCTCGCGCGCGATGGCGCACATGGCGGCGAAGCCCTCGGTGCTCACGCGCTGGCCCGCCAATGGGTCATCCTCATGGGCGTCAAAGCCGGCCGAAACCAGCAGAAGCTGCGGCTTGAATCGGTCGGCGAACGGCACAAACACGTCCAGCATGGCGGCCAAATGCGCCGCGTCCCCGCTGCCGCCCGGGAGCGGCACGTTCACGGTCGCGCCCTCCCCTGCGCCGATGCCCCGCTCGGTCACCAGGCCGGTGCCGGGAAAGATGCCGCCTTGGTGAATGTTGAACACCGCGATATCGCCCCGCGCCTCCAGCAGCTCCTGCGTCCCGTTGCCGTGGTGCACGTCCCAATCCAGGATCAGCACCCGCTCCAACCCGTGCTTGGAGATCGCCCGCTCGGCGGCGAGCGCAATGTTCCCAAACAAGCAGAACCCCATGGCGCGGTGACTCTCCGCGTGGTGTCCAGGCGGCCGCCCGAGCGCGAATCCACGCCGTGGCATATCCACTTGCATAAGTGCATCCACAAGCTGAAACGCGGCGCCACAGCTCAACCGCGCCGCATCGATGCTTCCTGGCGAAACCGCGGTGTCGGCATCCAGCCGAGCGGTCTGCCCTTCGAGCGCCAGCACCGAGGCCACGTACGCTGGCGTATGCAGGCGTTCGAACGCCTCGTCCGGCGCCGGCTCGGCGTCCACACGCTCGGCCCCCTCGACGGGTTCCGCCGCCAGCCGGTCTAGGATCGCCCGCAGCCGGTCTGGGCGTTCGGGGTGTCCAACGCCAGCGTCGTGCTCGAGCATGCGCTCGTCTGTGATGAGGAGAACGGGTTCCATAATTTCGGGTGTTGAGGGGCCTTCGACGCAGCACTGCGCTGGCGTCAGATACAGCCGACTCGGGTACACTTCAGTCAAGACAGCTGAATGCCGAGAACGAACAGTTCTCGCGACCTATCAGACAGCTGACTGAAGCGGCGCATTCTCCGTTCAGGCCGGCTGCGAGCAAGGTCATACATCGCTTGTAAGTTCGTCCAAAACTCCGCGCTCGCCCTCGTACCAACTTGATGCCTCTCGAAGGTCAGTCTTGCAGCGCTCGTGATTTGGAGCCACCGCTCCGTCACTCGCCGCTTGCTCGCAGGTCTTGGATGGCTTCTCGCCACGGCTGCCGAACCACGGGCTCGGTGACGTCAGCGCTTCGTCTCTGCGCCAATTCGACACGATGCCAGTCGGGCACGTCAGGCGTGCGAATCCTGGACATCAGCGCTTCAACGTACGCTTCTTTCTGCTCGAGAGTCAGTTCGTCGAAGCCTGGAGGTGGCATTTGTGGTTGCTCGCTCATGCGGCCAATCTAGAGACGCGTCGTCGGCGCGTCGATACCCGATTGTAGATGAGCCGTCGTTCCCCAGCGGGCTTGGTCAGTGCGGCAATGCGCCCGTACGGCGCAGGACAGCGCGGCTGCGTGGGTGTTATGCGGCG
>CBDUJZ010000155.1:0-12131 GCA_965367675.1 uncultured Myxococcales bacterium
GCATCGTTGAGTTCACGCCTTCGGATGGCAGCAGCGGCATCGTTGAGTTCACGCCCGCGGGTGCGAGCGGGGCGGTTGCGTACCCGTCTGACGATAGTGGCGTAGCGTTCGAGCCGTCGCAGAGCGCGTCCGCTGGCTATCCCACGGTCGCTGCGCAGGACCAGCCTGACGGCGATGATGGACTCGAGTTCATCGAAGACGACGACGAGATTGAGTTTACGACCGCCGACGCGATGGAGTTTGACGACGACGTTGAGTTCTCCACCGACGTCGAATTTGCCGACGATGACGTTGAGTTTGCGCAAGCGGACGACGAGATTGAGTTTACCACTGCCGATGACGTCGAGTTCTCGACCGATGTTACGTTTGCCGACGACGACGTTGAGTTTACGCAAGCGGACGACGACGTTGCGTTTGCACAAGCGGACGACGACGTTGCGTTTGCACAAGCGGACGACGACGTTGCGTTTGCACAAGTGGACGACGACGTTGCGTTTGCACAAGCGGACGAGCCAGACGGCGAGGACGCGCTTGAGTTTGAGCCGATCGTGTTCGGCGAGCCCGACGCCCCATCTGAACCGGTAGCGCCGCAAGCGCCGGCCGCTGCAGCGAGTCATGACCCGTTCGCAGCGCTGGAGTCCTTGCTGGCTTCCGGTGCCTCGCAACCCACGGCGTCCATCAGCGGCGCGAGTCAGCGCACGGGCGGCGCCATCAGTGGTGCGACCCCGTCGGTCCGTAGGGCGGTCCCGGAAGTGTCTCGTCCGAACCGTCGCACCGTGCCGCCGCTCCCGGCCGTTGACGCGCCCGCAGAGCCTGAACCGCTGGACGTGGCGCCTGAGCTGGACGCGCCTCGTGAGCTCCCGTTCGCGACGAGCGAGTCGTTCTCGGAGCCGCTGCCGCTCGCAGCACGCACCGCCATCTCGAGCGCCTCTCAAGTCGCCGCGCAGCCCGCTGTGACCATCGACAACGGCGCCGGAGAAGTAGAGGTCGGAAACGTCTCCGTAGCCGCCGCCGCTGCGATCGTGGTCGAAGAAGACGACCTGATCGACGACATGGAGTTCGACGACGCAGACTTCTCGGGCACCGGTGACTTCGAAGACGTGGGGCAGCCGGTGGAAGACCTGACGCCGGTCCCCGTGCTCAGTCCTGCCGCAGAAGCGTTCGCGGTGGAGGACAGCCGCGCGATGGCTGCAATACAAGCTCGGGCCGCCGTTGCGGCAAAGGTCGATGCGCCGATCGGCCGCGCGAGCTCGCTCGTCTCAAGCACGTTCTCGCCGGGCGACGCGTTGATCGCTGCAGAGCCGGACTCCGCACTGGCCGAGGCCATCGGGCAGCGCCGTGACGGCATGGGCATGGTCGCGATGTTTGCGCTGCAAGAAGAAGAGTCAGGGCCGCACAGCGTGGCCGCTGGATTCGAACTCGCGCTCGCGAACATCGAGATGGGCCTCTTCTTCGAAGGCATCGGGACGCTGGAGCAGCTGCTCGGACTGCCGGACCTCGCGCAAGACGACCGGCTGTTGGTGCACTACTACTTGGGCATCGCGTACGAGGCGATGGACCAAGTGCCAGCCGCGCAAGCGAACTTCCAGGTGGTCGCCGAGTCGACGCCGGAGTTCTTCCCCGATGTGTTCATCCGGTTGGACCGCATCGCGACTCAAGCGTAGAAACGACGATGTGCACACAATCCGCGTGAGGACCGCGGTTTGTGTGCACATCTTTTGTTGTTCTCTCGTGTGGCTGAGCGCGCGCCGGCCCAGCGCTGCGCCGGCCCAGCGCTGTGCGGGCTAGCGGGTGATCGTGGACAGCACCTGCTCCACCTCGGTCTGCGCGCTCACGTTGTAGCTCACGAAGAGCATGTCCGTGAACGTGCCGGCCGCGGAGTCCCACGTGATGAACAGGCCCGCGACGTCGCGAACATCGGCGACCGCCGAGTTGTAGTACAGCGCGCCGGGAGCGCAATCGTACGCGCCCGCGATGTCGAGCTGGCTCTCGTAGCCGAGCTCCGCGGCGGTGGGCAGGGCGTCGTAGGTGGCGCGCTCGTACTCGGAGCCGGGACCGACTTCGATTTGGAACACGACCAAGCCGTCGTCGCGCGACTTGATGAAGCCTTCGGAGTCGTCTCCGGTGAAGCGACCCGGCGTGACACCGTAGGTGGCGGGGAAGCGGCCGGTGAAGTCGTCATCGATCGGGTCGGGCGTCCAGACCGATGCGAAGGCGGCGTCTTCGACGCACGCGCTCTGCACCGCGCACTGTCCGGCGTTGCAGGTGGTACCGGTGGGGCAGTCGGCGTCGGCTTCGCAGGCCCAGCACACGGTGGCCGCGGTCGCGAGCTCGTCCGCGCAGGCTTCGTCGCCGCCGAACGCACATTCGTCGGCCGCGTCGCAGGCGTTGAGAGCAGTTTGTGCGTCGCCGCAGGCTGCGCCGAGTGAGGCGTAGAGCTGTGCGGTTCCGTAGGCGCACGCGCTGACACACTCGGCGTCGTCGCTCACGGCGTCGTCGCTCACAGTGTCGGCGCACGCGGAGTCGCACCAGTCCGTGCAGGCGGCTTGCCACTCCGCGGCGTCGCCGACGGGAGCGCAGGTGTCACAGTTGTCGGTGGACGCGAGTTTCAGGATTCGCAGCTCGGTGTCGCCGTCCCAGTTGACCGTGTTGCTGCAAACGGCGAGCGCGCCGCGGGGGGCGCCAAACGAGAACCCGCTGGCGCGGCACAGGCCACTCAGGTCGACGTCGCGCCAGTAGTCGTTGTGCAGCCAGCCCATGGGCATGGCGCCGGTCTCGGTGATGTACACCAACGAGGCGGGGTCTACGGCGATGGACAGGGCCTGCGCTTTGGTCATGACGCACACCGTGTCGTCGCCGGCGCTGACGGTTACGCCGTTGCAGGTGGTCTCATCGGGCGCCGCGTCGCTGTTGCAGGCGGCTTGGCCGAGCGAGAGCGCGAACAGGCTCGAGAGCAGGAGGAGGCGGGTGAGGGTTGGGCTTTTCATGGGAGATTCCGAGTGGTGCGTGGTGCGTTTGTTTGCGTTCAACATGGCGTTAGTCGTCGTCGCCGGGCGCGGGGGCCCAGCAGATGGAGAGGTCCATCACGACAGCGTCGTCGGCGTCGCTCGACCGGCCCTCGAGCTCCGCGAGGAACGGGAAGAGTTGTTGTTCGTAGAAGTTGTGCAATTCGTCGATGTCGTCCGGTCGCATTCGAAAGTTCAACGTGCGCAACAAACTCGACGGGTTCTTACGAAACACCCGGTTGTAGGTGGCCGAAAGTGTGCTCGCCAAGAAGTTGTTTACGCCGTCGATTTGGGCCATCCACTGTGGCGCGTACAGCCGCGCTTGTGTTCCGCTAGCCGAGAACACGTCCGGACGGTCGGGCAGCTCGGCGATGCGTCGTTCAGAGAGCAGACGCGCGATCGCGCGGTCCACCTCGTCGGGGCTATCATCTCGTAATAACTGGTGAATCCTGGCGCGGCTTAGGGGCTCCCCCCACACCATGAATTCAACGCGGCGCGGAAGACCGTGCTCGCGCTCGGGGTCGAAGAAGTTGTCTTTGAGCTCCTTCGATAACTCGCTCGCCTTGCGCATGCCCACGTCGAGCAGCTCGCTGGCTTCGCGGAGGGTGAGTCCTGAGCTGCGTACCTCTTGAAAGTACGCGAGTTGCAGCCAGCCGGTGACCTCCTTGAGCGGAAGTCGAAAGCGTTTGGCGAGACGTGCGGCGGGCATCAACAGGGAGTACACAACGCGTCGAACGAGCTCGTCTTGTTCGATGCTGCGGTCCGCGTCTGCGCTGCTGTCAGCGCCGAGTTGGGCGGTCGTGCGTGGCTTTTCTGGGGTCGGTTTGGACATGGTATTGGGGGCCGGTATGGGGGCGCAGCGCGAGGCTACGCCCCCACAAATAGCGGCCGGCTAGCGGAGGGTGAGCGTTTGGGCGATCGCCAAGACGGAGGCGTTCTCCGAGGCGCTGAAGTTCACAAACACAACGTCGTGGTACAGGCCGGTCGACGGATCTTGGAAGACGACCAGGCCTTCGACGTCGCGGAGGCTTCCGGCGCCGTCGGTGGTGTACAGCGCGCCGGGGATGCAGTCCTCGTTGGCGAACAGCTGCTGTGTGTCGTAGCCGATGGTCGTCGCGTCGGGGAGGGCGCTGTACTCGCCCGGTGTGTACGCCGCTCCGGGGCCGACCTCGATGTTGAACACCACGGCCTCATCGGCGCGTCGCTTCTGGAAGCCGGTGGAGTCGTCGCCGGTGAACGCGCCGGGCGTGGCGCCGTACGCGGCCGGGAAGGACGCCTCGAACCGGGCGTCGATGGCGTCCGGGGTCCACTCGGCGGGCGTTGCGGGCGTGACGCAGGCGAGGGCGGGGATGCACGAGCCTTCCTCACAGGTGTAGTTGTCCATGCAGTCGATCAGGTTGCAGGGGTCCTCCTCGCAGGCGCCGTTCACGCATACTTGGCCGGGGTTGCAGTCGTCGGAAGCTTCGCACACCGGGCCGCTGGCGTCGGGGCTGCACAGCGCGTCGACGCAGGCCAAGCCTTCGGCGCAGTCGTCGTCTGCGGCGCAGGTCCAACAGGCGGCGTTGACGGCGCTGACTTGCACATCGCACGGGTCGCCTTCGGTCATGTCACACGCCGACTCGGACTCGCAATCGTACAGCGCAGCTTGCGCGGCGGCGCAGTCATCGTCGCCGGCGGTAGCGTCTTCGGCGGCGGTGGCGACGCCATAGGCGCAAGAGGTGACACAGTCCTCGCCCGCGTCGTCGCTACAGGCGGAGTCGCACCAGGCGTCACAGGCGGACAGCCAGGCGTCGGCTTCTTCGTCGTCAGCGCCGGAGGCGAACGTCAGAATCTGCGCCTCGGTGGCCAGGTTCCAGGTGGCGACGTCGGAGCACACGAGTACGCCCGCTCGAGGCGCCGCGTAGGCGAAACCGGCGTCTTGGCATGCGCCAGCCGCGTCGAACGCGTCCCAGCCGGTGGGCACCGCGAGGGTTCGCAACACGGCGGCGGAGCGGACGAAGTCCAACGAGAAGGGCGCCTCCTGCAGTCCCAGCGCTTGAGCGCTCAGCACGCAGAATTCGCCGTCATCGGCCGAAAACGCGTGTCCGCCTTCGCAGGCCGTCGCCACGTTGTCGGGTTCGGCAGACTCTTGGCAGCCCGCGAGTGGAATGAGCGCGGCCGAGGCGAGCAGTGAGTTTCGGATGAACAGCTTCATGGGTTTCTCCAGTGAGGTGGGGAGAGGATGAACACTGTTGCGGAAAAACGCAACAGTTGGATTGTGTTCATACGCATGCTCCGTGCCAACATCGCGCCGGACCTTGGTGTGAGCCAGTCCTAACATGCCGTATTCACAGGTTTGTGTTTCGATCTGACGCGCATGTTCGTAGGGCCTCGCCGACACGGACTCACCCACACCGGTCAGCGGGTTTCCTGACACGGCCGCCGCGCGCGCCTCAGAATTCTGACGCAATCTCCCCAACCTTTGGCACCCGAAGAATGGCTTCGCGGCCTCGACAGACTCGCTTGACGACCCGCGCAATGAGGCGCAGAATTCGCGCGGCTCTGCGGGTGTAACTCAGTTGGTAGAGTACCAGCTTCCCAAGCTGATTGTCGCCGGTTCGAATCCGGTCACCCGCTCTTTGTAAGATGTTGGAATTGTTAGGGAACCGTGGTGTCGCTCCATCAGCTTCGCTGCGCGTACCGACCAACGAACACGGGAACTATCACTTTATGGTGATAGTTCGGGTGGCCCGCGACATTGGACGCTCCGGCGAGCCCGCCGGAACCGTCATTGTCTCAACCACTTGGAGTGGTCGGTGATAGTATCATGCGCTATCACTCTGTGTTCCCAGCGCCCGCTCCGCACAAGTTATGGGCCATGCGCGAACGGCGAAGCTCCGATCCCCCACGAGCTATGTGGCCACTTCCCATGTGAGTTCGCACGTCCAACGAGAGTCGATGGCTCCGACCCGTTCGTCGTCCGCCCACGATCATGGACCGGAAACACATGCGACCTCTAGTCCCCATTGCGATCGCCGTTCTCACATGTGCCACCCACAGCTGCGCGAACCGGAGTCCTGCATCAGAAACAGGTGATGCCAGCGAGAGCGAATTGCCTGACGGCAGTCAGGAATCGGCAGAATTGCCGAGTGACGTGGATGCGCCCGAGTTGGCAGAAGTCCTGGACGTGGTTGAGCTAGCCCCACCGGAGCGGGACGTTCCCGAGTGTGAGCCGCAAACGTGGAACTATGGCGATCCGATGTTCCTGTCCCCGTGTGCGCCGGTGAGCCGAACTCCATCGTGCGCGTTCGAAGACTTGGTCGTGCCATTGCCCGATCCGGTCGCGGTGTCTGACCTGTACGCGCTCGAATGCGCTACATCCCCGTGTCCCGTCCAGCACGCAACCTACGACATTTCCCGCGGCCGCTCCACACTGTGGACCGAAGTTCTCGTGGCGGATTCGGGGTTTGTCTACGTGCACTCGATCTCGTCTGGGGTCGTATACTCGTGGTCATCGACCGGCGAGCCGTCGGCCTCGCTCCGGCTCCACGGAAGCATCGAAGCCGCGATCGACGTGCCGGGAAGCAATCCGGACGTGGTCCTCTTGATGAACGAGAGTTGGCGGCCGGATGACACCAACCTGTATGGCCGAGTTGTGGGGTTGAACCCGGACGGCAGCGTGCAGTGGTCGACTCGTCTTTCGGACGTGGGGACGAGCATGGTCCTCTGGGCACAAACGAAATTGTTGGTCGTGGCGGGTGTGCGAGAGTCTGAGGGGGAGAGCGGCCGGTTCCAAGGTCTCGTGGAGCTCGACTCTCGCACAGGCACAGCGGAGCGTTGTCTAGAATCGGCGCTCTTTGAGAACGACCTACGAAATGTCATCAGCTCAACCCAACTCAGCCGTCGCGGCGACGTGGCCGTCGCGCTGACGGCAACGCCCGAGAGCGCGCTGTTTGTTATGCACGGTGACACGGGAACAGAATACCCCCTTCCTTCGTCGCATGTACGTTGGGGCGCCGAGTATTTGGGAGAGGTAGGCACACCTGTACCACTGCCGGATGGCGAGCGATGGATGGCCTTGCTCGAGGGGCGTGTGTTGGTGTTCGACCAGTTCGGTAACGTGAGCGTCTCCCACGAGCTTGAGATTCCCGCGAGCGCGGAGCACGCAGCTCACATCATCGGGAACAGCGAGTTCGGTTGGTGGTTTGTGTTAAGAAACCAACTTCACTTTATGCAAGATCCCGACACGCCGCCCCTCCTCGTAGACGTTCCGCCATTGAACATGGGGCCTACGCTCGGCAGTGGTGGTGAGCTCATTTTCGGTTTCGGCCAGACGGTCGTCGTGACGCGGGACATCGGTGACACGATTCAGATTCATGCCGGAGTTCGATGCACCGACCCCGGTTTCGCAGACGGTCGCATGTACCTGATGTGCATGGATGGGCGATTCAGCGTTTGGGATTGGCCGTTTGGCACCGCTGAAGGCTGGCACAGGCAGGGCGGCGATAGCAGTTGGCGGTACGATCGGTGAACTGGTAGTTCCGGAAACTATGGCTGGATCCGTTCCGGAAATTATGGCCGGGTTGACCGAGTCGCCAGCGGGCATCTGACATCTCCACGTCTGACGCGTGGAGAGGAGATGCACAGCCCTATGAAACGAAATTCAGTTCAGGTCCTGCCACGTGCAGGACACAGTTTTGCAGAGATCGAGGCGCTAACCGAGACTCTGGAACGGACCGCCCGGCGGATCGTAGCCGAGCCGGAAGTCGAATCGGTCGAGGGCGTTTCCCGAGATACCAACTTGTCGTCTCTGATGGTGTGGTTGTGACCTGCCGGACAGCTTCGGGACACTCGGACAGGTGGGGGAGCTTCCGCTTCTGCCGGATGTTCATGTGTACGCGATACACTACGATTCGCGCGGCGAATAGAGCGCATCGCAGGCGATCTCGCACCCCTTCCGTGTTGCACACGAGTTTGCGTCACGCGTACCATCGAACGATGAACATCAAACACCTTACCGCTACTCTCTCTCTCGCTCTCTGTTCGTTCGCTGCCGCTGGCTGCGAGGAAGTCGCGGTCGACCCGTGGAAAACGAACCTTGCGCCGGGGCTGTGCGAGGAGGTGCGCTGGTGCCTGTGCGAGTACCCGACCGACAATGACCCAGTCCCGCTCTGCTACGATCAGGGCTGCAATGTATGCTACTCCACACCGTCCACGGCCTACGGGGACTGGTGGTCGTCCGAGTACTCCGCCGAGCCGATGTCGTGCGACGCGGAGATGTCCTGGGACCGCTGGCGCGAGTGCCGCAGCACGGACTACCGCCCCGGTATGTGATCGGGTCACGCCTACAGATGCCCCACGTCGTCGGCGACTCCGATCTTGCCGCCTGCGGGCTCGACCTCGCAAGCGCGCTCCCCGGTCGCGTCCACGCCGACGCGGGCGACCTATACGCCGACGACACTGCGAGGTTCGCGGAGCGCATGGCGGGCCTCCGTGAGCGGATGGCGGCGGTTCCGGCGCTGGGGTTCACCCACGGCTTAAGCCAGTCCGGCGCATCTGACGGCCACGTGCCGAAATGGGTACTCGCGATCCCTCCGACCGTGCTGCATTCAACCGGCAAGCTGGTGTTGGCCGCGGTGACGATGCGGAGCAACCCGAGCGACCAGAAAGGCGGATACGCCAGCCAAGAACGAATTGGGCAAGACGTGGGAGGCATGGACCGTAAGAGCGTGCGCGCGCATCTGCATCGGCTGCGGACGCTCTGCATCTCGTCCCGAGCGCCACGCGGACGCGGGTTCGAGCTTCGTCTTGTGGTGCCGTTCAAGGGCCACCCGTTGCTCAAGCTCGCAGAGAGAGACGCGCACACCTGGCGTGGGTGGCTGGACGCGGGAGAGGCCCGCGGGTGGATTGACACGTTCCGCTAGACCATCATCTGAGTGCAAACATGGGGCGTCTACAACCCACGTCGCGACGCTTCGGATTCGTCTCGTAGTGGGGCACCCGGCACCCGTCACACGGGGCACGTGTTACCGACTAACTACTGACGGAATTGGCCGTAAGGGAAGGGGGCATTCCGACGGTCTGACGTGACCTCCCACGGGTGACGGCGAGGGGGCCGCTTCGTGCGCGCGGAGGATTGCGCTACGGTCGTCCGGCTTAGCGGCACTGGTTCCCCCAACTTGCGCGCCGCCGCGACGTGGGCAAGTCTGTGGCATGGGAATCAAACATATCGTCGTAGGGGGCGCTTTGTCGCTCTCTGCCCTCGCGGCCGTCGGATGCGAAGAGGTCGCGGTCGACCCGTGGAAGACTGGTCTTCCGCCTGGGATCTGCGAGGAGGTGTTCTGGTGCCTCTGTAGGGAGCCACTGCGCGCCGGTGACTCACCGCTCTGTTACGACCGAGTCTGCAACGTCTGTTACGAAGAGACCGGTGTGACGATCGCGGACTGGTGGGACGCGCAATACTCCGATGAGCCGATGGCGTGTGAGGCCGAGATGGACTGGCTCAGATTCGAACAGTGCCGCTCCCCGAGTTTCCGAGCGGACCAAACAGACCGAGCGGACCAAGCGGACTGAGGCGCATGCCCGCGCCTGGTCACCGTGCGCCCCCGGCTGTGGAGCTAGAGCACGGTGGGGGCTGCGGGAGTGGGATGGGGGCGACCAGAGGGCGACATTCGGTCGCGCGCGAGCAGGCCGTGGTGACCACGGGTCCCGGCTGCTCGGGTCACGGTTCATCCTCCTGATCCGTGCGGGGATAGCGATGCCCTCCCGTAAGAACACTACTGATGTTCGCGCGCTCGCCGAGTTCGCGAATCGAGTCGAAGATTCGTTGATCTGATGAGCAGCAGCTTCGCAAATAACGAATGGCCATCGCGCACCGCCGGCCCTCAGGATCTACTGCGTGTAGATCGACCGATTCCCCGTGAAAGTCAGCAAGTACTGCGAGACTGTGATCTAGCCACACCGTGGACAAGTGGGCTTTGAGCGCGGACCAACATTGGTGTTCAAATTGCCAGCAATGAAGGTCGTCGTTGGCGCAGTACGGTTGCTGGCCGCATACCGCCTCGATGACTGTCCTAAGTTCTTCATGGTCAGAGTACGGCACATCAGCCACACATGCGGCAATGGCCAAGATGGGAAGGATGTCCGGGTCGGCTCGGTCCATGTCTGCGAGCCGGGCAGCGACATACCGGTTGAGCTCCCTGGATGGCGCAGAATACGTGCAGCTAAGGCCGACCGCCGACTGCACGAGCCCGAGGTCCATTCGATGCATAAACGCAGGAAAGTCCTCGTGAAGTGAGCGTAGGGAGAAGGTATCGTCCATCACTACCTCGCGGCGAGGCTCGGCTCCACGGGGTCCACAACTGAGTGCCGCGAGAATCGCAAGGGATGGGACTAATGGAAGGAGTCGTTTCTTCATCGGCCAATACGCATTCAGAATCGCGTCTATCTCAGCACATGCCGCACCGTCAGCACGGCCAACGGACTTGTCTCGGAACGCTCGATTCGAGCACGACGCACTCCATCGTTCCAACGGAGGTGTCTGTTATAGGTGACAGTGGGCCCTGAAGTTCCGTTGCCGTCGAGGTTAGATGCGCCACTGTTACTGTTGCAAGCGGGGAACACGATGCCTGTCGCGTGTGAAGCCGAGATGGACTGGGAACAGTGGCGCAGCGACTTACCGCTCTGCTACGACCGAGTATGCAACGTCTGCTGCGAAGAGGCCGATATGGCGATCGCGGACCGGTGGTTCAAGCTTGAACCCGCCCGGTTTCGTACGCCCAGATGGCCACCTCAACACGGTTTCTCGCGTCAAGTTTCGCCATGAGACTCGCTAGGTGGGTCTTCACGGTGCTCAGGCTGATATGAAGCTTACTGCCGATCTCCGTGTTCGTGAGTCCTTGCGAGACTTCGAGCAGAATCTCTTCCTCTCGCGCTGTGAGCGGGGAGCTTGGCTCAGGCCGCTCGAGCTTCGTATCGCGGCCGGCGAACTTCGAAATCAACCGAGCTGTCACCCTGGGTGCAATGAGCGCATCGCCTTCGGCGGCAGATCTGATCGCCTGCGCGAGTAGAGCCGCCCCGGCGTCCTTGAGAAGAAAGCCCTTCGCGCCGGCTCGAAGCGCCGCAAACACGTACTCATCTCGGTCAAAGGTGGTGATGATCACCACCGCCATGGGATTTGCTGCATTTGGACCCGCGAGGCGTTGGGTGACCTCGATTCCGTCAAATCCCGGCATGCGGATGTCGAGCAAACAAACATCTGGCTGGAGAGAAAGCGCTTTCTCCAACGCCTCAGTGCCGTTCGATGCGGTCGCGATGACTTCGATACCCTCTTGGGCGTTCAAGATCATCTCGAGACCGGTGCGCACGATCTCTTGGTCATCAGCAAGCAGGACGGTCAGCGTCGAGATCCTGCCGAAACCACAATTCGAGCACGGCCACGAGCGCTACAGCGACTCCCGCGATCACATCCATTCGGCGCAGCGTCGTGGTCTCGGGGCGGCGTTCATTTAGAACGGTCCTGAGACTGCGCGAGATTGATCCCAACTCGCTCATTGGTGTGTCCGCAGCAGCAAGCGGGCCCAAGCGAACCACTCTGTTTTCTTTCGCTTCATCGTCGTGGTCATCCCGTCGTGCTGGCGACGGGGAGCGGCTCAGCGCGCTGGTTGTTGACCACGATTTTTCCGACCACAGCACGCTGTTCGAGGCGATGAATTGCGTCAGGAACCTCACTCAGTGAGATGGTTTCTTGAACATGCGGCCTCACCTCTCCCCGGGCGATCATCCCCAACAGCAATTCAATATTCGTTGTCACCTCAACATCTTGGGTCAAGCTCCTGAACTGCTGTGTGCCGGTTGCGTACCAGCGCCCAAAGAGCTTTACCCGAAGCATATTGTAGAAGGTTCCTCCGACGAGCACGTACCTGCCGTTGTCCTTGAGCGTCCCCGCAAGAACACGTGGGCTTCCGAAACACGCAGCATCAAAGACCGCGTCAAAAGCGCCCTTCCGTAGGTCCCCGACGGAAGTGCTCGTGTAGTCCACGACTTCGTCCGCTCCCCAGCTTTTGACAACATTGGCCTTCTCAGCCGAGCATATTGCCGTGACGCGAGCGCCTTGAGCTTTGGCAATCTGCACCGCAAACGAGCCGA
>CBDUJZ010000156.1:0-12083 GCA_965367675.1 uncultured Myxococcales bacterium
CCCACCCTGAGCCCACCACCCCATCCTGAGCGAAGTCGAAGGACCGAATGTGAAGTTCCTGGCCGTACCCGCGTCTGATACCATGCGCCGTTCACGCGCCTCGCCGTGCCCCATCGCCTACGACCGCCCCATGCATCCAGCCGCCCGCGCCACCCTGCGAACCGTCCTGCTCCTCGCCTGCGTCGCCACCCTCGCGACCGCCTGTGGAGGCCGACAGGTAGCACCGCCGGCCGACATGATCGAAGACCCGGTGGTGCTCTACGAAGCGCTGCTCACGCGCATGGAGTCCGTCGAGTCCGTCCGCATGGGCGCCATGCTGGAGTACTACGGCGAAGGCGGCCGCGCCCGCGTGGAGCAGGGCGTCATCGCGCGCGCGCCCGACCGGCTGCGCATGGACACGATCACCCCGTTCGGCACCACGCTCGCCGTGTTCGTGCTCAACGCCGGCCGGCTCACCTTCTACGACCTGAACGAGCGCGTGTACGCGACCGGCCCGGCGACCCCCGAAAACGTGTCCCGCTTTGTCCCCTTCTGGATGTCCGCCAACGATCTCATCCGCGTGCTGCTCGGCGGCGCCCCGCTCGACGCGACCGACCCCGACCCCGACACGTACACGCTGGAGTGGGACGGCCGCGCCGGCGCCTACGCCCTCGAGATGCCGCTGTTGCAGGGCGGCACGCTCACCGTGCTCGTGCGCCACAACACCTGGACCCTCGCGGGCGCAACCTCCCGCGACACCGACGGCGACATCGTATTCGAGCTCCGCACCGGCGACTTCACCACCATCGCGACCGCCAACGGCGAGACCGAGATGCCCCAGCGCCTGCGGTTCATCATGGAGTCCGAAGACGTAGACATCTCGCTCGACGTGACCCGCATCGAGATGGGCGTGAACCTGCCCGACGCGGCGTTCGAGTTGGCCGCGCCGGGCGGCGCCGAGGTGATTCAGCTGCCTTAGGTTTGGGCGGGATACCGGGCCGCCGCCGCGCGTAGCGCGTCCGTGAACTCGTAGATGTCATCGAGCCCGGTCAGCTCGTGCTTTTCCTCGTTCTTTTCGTCATCGAACAGGCTGATGTACCAAACCGAGCGGTTGAGGTGCAGCCGGCACAGCGGCTTGCGGTTGTTGTCGTCCATCAGCACCGCGAAGTACGTCTTGCTGTCGCGGAACGTGACCCGCTCGACCGCCACCACGGGCCGCACGATCGCGCGTACGATGCGGTAGCCCTCCAGCTCCTCCTCGGTCGTGACGATTCCGGACGCCGGCTCCGCGTTCTCCACTTCCTCCGCGTCCGGGTCGGGCGCATGGCCCGCGGCCACGTCCTCCTTCTCCAGGGCGCTCCGCAGCCGCGTGCTCACGCGGTCGGCGATGAACTGCTGGAATCCGCGTTTGACCAGGCCCGTCCACTGTTCCTTGATCGAGGCCATGAACCGACCATCAGGCACAGCGCGTTGGAAGAAGAACCGCACGAACTCCTCTTCCGGGTCGTCGGCCTGCTCGCCGAGAATTCTCCGAATCTCGTTGGTGAACTTCAGCTGGCCGGCCTGTGACAGCACGCGCTCCAGGTCGAAGTGCTCGCGACCCAGCCGGTCGAGCGCGGCGACGGTGGTGTCTCGAAGGTCGAGCAGGTTGGCCTCCAGGAACGGCAACTCGTCGAGCATATTGGGCTTCTCGAGGTCCGAGAAGAACAGGTAGTCCGTGCCGTTGGTGAGCACGCCGACCCGCGCCTTGGTGACCGAGAAGTAGCGGTACAGCTGACTGCGGTCCGCTTCGCGCAGGTTCACGCCGGCCTTCTTCGCCTCGATGAGCATCAAGACCTGACCGTCGCGCAAAATCGCGTAGTCGACCTTCTCGCCTTTCTTGGTGCCCACGTCCGCGACGAACTCGGGGACCACCTCGATGGGGTTGAACACGTCGTAACCGAGCGCCGCGATGAACGGCATGACCAACGCGTTCTTGGTCGCCTCTTCGGTTGCGAGATGTTCGACAAGTGACGGCGCGCGTTGCGCCAGCGATGCGATTCTATCGGCAAAACTCATGTTCCCCTCCGGAACGGTGTTGTCTTGTTACGATATCGCTAACAGTCGAAGAGGCGCAAGCGATCCGCTCATGGGAACGCGTTGCGCCTCAGCAACTCAGTCGGTCACGCAGCTTCGCTGTCAGTCGGTCACGCAGCCTTCGCTGTCAGTCGGTCACGCAGCCTTCGCTGTCAGTCGGTCACGCAGCCTTCGCTCGCCGTACGTACCAGGCGCGCGTACTTCGAGAGCGTGCCCGAGGTGACCTTGGGCGCCGGCGCGGTCCAGGCCGCTCGCCGCGCGTCCCAATCTGCGATCGCCACGTCGATGGTGTTCGCCTCGCCGTCGATCGTGATCACGTCGCCGTTCTGAATCAGGCCGATGGGTCCGCCGTCCTGCGCTTCCGGCGTCACGTGGCCGATGATGAAGCCGTGCGAGCCGCCCGAGAAGCGGCCGTCGGTGATCAGCGCAACGTCGCCCGCCAGACCGGCACCGACGATGGCCGAGGTGGGCGTGAGCATCTCGGGCATGCCGGGTCCGCCCCGCGGCCCTTCGTAGCGGATGACCACCACTTCGCCCTTGTTGATGTTGCCGTCTTCCAGCGCCTTGAGCATGGCCTCTTCGCCGTTGAACACGTTGGCGGGACCTTCGAACTTGAGGCCCTGCTTGCCGGTGAGTTTGCCCACCGAGCCGTCGGGCGCGAGGGTGCCGTGCAGGATGCGAATGTGGCCCGTCTTCTTGAGCGCCTTGCTCACCGGGAACACCACCGTTTGCTCGGCGCCGGGCGCTTTCACGTCCGCCAAGTTCTCGGCAATCGTGTTGCCCGTGACCGTCATGCAGTCGCCGTGCAGCAGGCCTTCGTCGAGCAACAAGCGCATCACACCCGGCAGTCCGCCCGCGTTGTGCAGGTCTTCCATCAGGTACTTTCCGCTCGGCTTCAGGTCCGCCAGAACCGGCGTTTTGTGTGCAAGCTCGGCGAACTCGGACAACGTAAATTGGATGCCCGCGGAGTGTGCCATCGCCAGCAAATGCAACACCGCGTTGGTGGAACCACCGAGCACACCAACGACAACAACAGCGTTCTCGAACGCCTTGCGGGTCATGATGTCGAGCGGCTTGATGTCACGCTCCAAGAGCAAACGAATCGCCGCGCCGGCGCGCATGCATTCGTCGGTCTTGTTGTTGTCCGTTGCGGGCGTCGACGCGCTGGACGGCAGCGACAGGCCCATGGCTTCGATGGCCGACGCCATGGTGTTGGCGGTGTACATGCCGCCGCACGCGCCCGCGCCGGGGCAGGCGTTGCGCACGATCTGCTTGCGCTCCGCTTCGGTGATCTCGCCGGCCAAGAACTGCCCGTACGACTGGAACGCCGACACGATATCGAGCTTCTTGTCGCCCACGCAGCCGGGGCGGATGGTGCCGCCGTAGATCATGAGCGACGGGCGGTTCAGGCGGGCCATCGCCATCACGCAGCCCGGCATGTTCTTGTCGCAGCCCGGCAGCGCGACCATGCCGTCGTACCACTGCGCGCCCATGACCGTCTCGATGGAGTCGGCGATCAGGTCGCGCGACGGCAGCGAGTAGCTCATGCCGGAGGTCCCCATGCTGATGCCATCGCTCACACCGACCGTGTTGAACCGAAAGCCGACCATGTCCGCCGCTTCGACGCCGATCTTCACGTGTCCGGCCAGGTCGAGCAGGTGCATGTTGCACGGGTTGCCCTCGTACCAAACGCTCGCGATGCCGACTTGCGCCTTGGTCAGGTCTTCTTCGCTGAGGCCGGTAGCGTGAAGCATGGCCTGCGAAGCGCCCTGCGACGGCTTCTGGGTGATCTGGCGGCTGTACTTGTTCAGGACGACGTCGGTCATGACTGCGCGGGGTTGTGCGGGTGTGACCTGCGGCGGGCCGTGAGTCTGGCACGCAGCGGAGCACGGGGGTGGCACGCGGCGGAACGTCGCCGCGGACAGCGGGAGCGTGCGGGATACTACAGTTCAACCCCGGTGTCGCGCAGTCCGCACGTGACTCGGCCGCCCGGGTCCGCCACACTGCCGGTGGCTCCTTCACCCCCTCTGGCCGTGCTCAAGCATCCCCGACCGCGCTACCTGACGCAGTTCAGCTTCGACCCGTATCGGGCGCCGTATAACGATCGCTACCCGTTCTCGATTCCGGCGCTGCAGAACCTCAACGTGAAGCTCACCTCACCGGTGACCTTCCTGGTGGGCGAGAACGGCTGCGGCAAATCGACGCTCATCGAAGGGCTCGCCTCGAGCTATGGAGTCCCCGCGCGCGGCGGAGGCCGGCACGACCTCGCGGATACCCCCGAGGCGGATCGTGAGGCGCCGATCACCACCGCGCTCACCCGCGCATGGAACAGGCCTCCGCCGGACGTGTACTTCTTCCGCGCCGAGATGCAGGCGCACTACAACGCGCAGCTGGCTCAGCGGGATGGGCGGCCATTCTACAGCTATGGCGGCGTGCCGCTCAACACCCGCTCTCACGGCGAAGCGTTCCTCGCGGTGCTCGAAAACCGGCTCGGCGGTGGGCTCTATTTCATGGACGAGCCCGAGTCCGCGCTCTCGCCGCAGCGACAGCTCCACCTGCTGGCCTATATGGCGTCGCTCGTTCAGCAGGGCGACACGCAGTTCGTGGTGGCTACCCACTCCCCGATCCTGCTCACTTTCCCCGGCGCGGTGATCCTGTCGCTCGACGATGGCGAGGTGCGCGAGGTGACGCTGCAGGAGACGGATCACTTTCAGCTCACGCGCGATATGTTGGCCCACCCCGACCGATATTGGCGACACTTGGCGCCGGATTGGTACGAGGAATCGTAGGCAAAGTGCCCGCCGTTATTGGAGAAATCGCGCGTTCAGGCGGCGCTGCGTTCGTCGCGCGCGATGGGCGTAAAGTGGGGCAGGGCTGAAGGCGAAAGTCGTTTTCAGTATGTAACCCGTGTGATAGCCCGGCGCCCAGGCGCTCCTTTGGGCGCTCGAACAAGCACGAGAGCGGCCCGCACACGTCGGTTCCGCCGCCTCTCGGCAAGTGATGGTTCGCGACGCCGCGACGCGCTTGCTGAGCGTCGGTGTTGATGACGTTTCGGCGCCCTCCTAGCGCTGGAGCTCCATGAAGAATCTCGGTTTGCACTCCCACGTTGCTCAGGTCAGTCGGCCCGGTCGCGGATCCGCTCAGGTCGGTCGGTCCCACTGCGGATCCGGCGCTCCGCTCTTGGCCCTCTGCGCCTGTCTGCTCACCGCGAACGTCGCCGCCGCTCAGGAGAGCGCGCCCGAGGCCACGCCCGAAGCCGCGCCTGAGACAGACACCGCCGAGACCACTGACGACACTGCGGATGATCGCACCCGGCTGGGCCCCATTCACGTGGGCTTCGAGGCCAGCGAGCTGCGCCGCATCGGCGGCTCCGTGCAGGTGATCGGCGCCGAGGAGCTGGAGCACCACGGGCAAGACGACCCCGAGTCGGTGATTCTGCAGGTGCCCGGCGCGCAGGTGCGCACGGAGGACGGCTACGGGCTGCGGCCCAACATCGGCCTGCGCGGCGTGAGCTCCGAGCGCAGCAGCAAGATCACGCTCATGGAGGACGGCATCCTGTTCGGCCCCGCGCCGTACGCGGCCCCCGCGGCGTACTTTTTCCCGCTCATGACGCGCATGGTGGGCGTCGAGGTGGTCAAGGGCCCGGGCACGGTGCTCTACGGCCCGCACACGGTTGGCGGCTCGCTGAACCTGCTGTCGCGCCAGGTGCCTGAGTTCACGTCGGGCTCGCTCGAGCTCGCCGCGGGCACGGACCGCTACCGTCGGGTTCGCGGCTGGGTGGGCTCGAGCAACGAGTGGGGCGGCCTGCTGCTCGAGGGCGCGCTCGTGGGCGCCAACGGCTTCAAGGACCTCGACTTTGACCCCGACGCGAACACTGGATTTGATCGCGGCGAGGCCCTGCTGACCCTGCGCCTGACCCCGCCGAGCTCCGGCTCCGCGCGGCATGAACTCACGTTGCGCGGCGGCATCGCGATCGAGCGCTCCAACGAGACCTACCTGGGCATCTCGGACGCCGACTTCGCGGTCAACCCGGACCGTCGCTACGTCGCCAGCTCCGAGGACCGCATGGAGTGGGAGCGGTGGGAAGTTCGGCTGCGCCACCGCGTGGAGTGGGACTCCGGCCTGGTGCTCGAGTCGGCGCTGTACCGGCACGACTTCCACCGCAGCTGGCGCAAGGCCAACCGGTTCGGTGACGCGGCGTTCGCCGACGTGCTGGCCGACCCGGATTCGGGCATCAACGCCGTGTTCTACGACGTGCTCACCGGCGCCGCCGACAGCGCCAGCCCCGCCGAGACTGTGATGCTCGGCACCAACACCCGCGACTACGTATCGCAGGGCGTGCAGACCGTGCTGTCGTACGATTTTGCCGGCCCGCGCGTGGACCACGAGCTCGAAGTGGGCGTGCGGTTGCACAACGATCACATCGAGCGCGACCACACCGAAGAGGGCATGCAGGTGCTCGACCAAGCGCTCGTGTCGGACGGGCTCGACGCCGTGCAGACCGCCGACAACCGCGGCGAAGCGGTCGCCGTGGCCGCGCACGCGTCGTACGCCATGGCCGTCGGCGAGCTGACCGTGAACCCGGGCGTCCGCGTCGAGCACGTGCGCGTGAGCTTCGACAACCGCCTCGCGCTCGAAGAGTCCGCCTCCTCCGACACCGCGCTGCTCCCCGGGCTCGGCCTGCACTACCAAGCCGCGCCCAACTGGGGCCTGCTCGCCGGTGTGCACCGCGGGTTCAGCCCCGTCGCGCCGGGCCAGCCGAGCGACGTCAAACCGGAGTACTCGCTCGCCTACGAGGCTGGCGTTCGATACGGCCGCGTAGAGGAGCCCACGTACGCCGAAGTGACCGGATTCTTTAACGATTACAGCAATATGACCAGCGAGTGCGCGTTCTCGCGTGGCTGCTCGGACGCCCAGGTCGGCGACCAGTTCAACGCCGGCGAGGTCAACGTGCTCGGCGTCGAGCTGCTGGTCCGTCACTCCGTGCTGCTGCCCAACGGCTGGACCCTCCCGATGTCGGCCAACTACACGCTCAGCAAGTCGAATTTCCGCTCCGCGTTTGAGTCCGACGACCCGCAGCTGGGCGACGTAGAGATCGGCGACGAGCTCCCGTACTTGCCCGTGCACCAAGGCCGCGTCGAGGCGGGCCTGGACGCCGGAATCTGGCAAGTCTCCGTGGCCGGCACTTTCGTGGGCGAAACCCGCGAGATCGCCGGAACAGGCGATGACGACGGCCCCCGCACCGACCTGCAAGCGCTGGTCGACGTGTTCGTGAGCACCAACCCGTGGCGCGGCCTCAAGGTCTCGCTGCGCGCCCAGAACATCGGCAATTCCCGCGCCGTCGCGTCCCGCCGCCCCTACGGCGCCCGCCCGGTCCGCCCGTTCCAACTCATCGGCGCCGTCGGCTACGACTTCTAGCCCCACCGGTTCGTCCTGAGCCCCACCGGTTCGTCCCGAGCCCCACCGGTTCATCCCGAGCCCCACCGGTTCATCCCGAGCCCGTCGAGGGAGAGGTCCCCCGCCAAAATCATCCCGAGCCCGTCGAGGGAGAGGTCCCCCGCCAAAATCAGCCCGAGCCCGTCGAGGGAGAGGTCCCCCCGCCAAAATCATCCCGAGCCCGTCGAGGGACAGGTTTCAACCCACCCAGTCGCTACAAGCGTACGCACGAAACGAAAACGACTATCAGGATGCAATTGACTCCCTCCAACCGCCGTTCTATCGGCTAGGTCGTCAATAGAACCTCCGATGGAGTCGCTCCGTGTTCAGCCGCCTGCCCAGCACCGCCACCACGCCCGCCTCTCGAACGCTCGCCGCCCCAGCGTTGGCCGTCGCGCTGCTCACGCCGATGCTGTTCGCCTGCGAGTCCGACTCCGCTGATACCAGCGCCAACGGCGCAGACGCGGGCGGAGACACCGAGATCGCGGCGACCTCGTCCGAGGCGCTCATCCGCAACGTCGCCGGCATGGTGTCGGACCGGACGGTTGACTTCGCCGCCAGCGCCGCCGCGCTCGCGACCGCCGCCGAAGCCCACGCCGCCGCGCCCACCGAGGCCAGCCACGCCGCCGCGCAGGACGCGTGGGTCGAGGCGATGATGCTCTGGCAATCGCTGGAGCTGGCGCAGTTCGGGCCCGCCGCGCGCATGACGGATTCCGCCGGCGGCGAGGGCCTGCGCGACGAGATCTACTCCTGGCCGATCGACAACCCCTGCCGCATCGATCAAGTGTTGGTCGCGCAAGAGTTCACAGCCCCCGACTTTGCGGACGAGCCGCCCAACGTGCGCGGCCTGGACGCACTCGAGTACCTGCTGTTCGCGGGCGCTGAGAACGCCTGCTCCGAGGGCAGCGCGATCAACACGAGCGGAGATTGGGACGCGCTGTCGGAAGGCGAAATCGCCAGTCGACGCGCGGGTTTCGCAGCGGTCGTGGCCACACTGGTGCGCGACGAAGCCGACGCGCTCGCCGCGCAGTGGAACACCGAGACCGGCGCGTTCTACGCCGCGCTGACGTCGGCTGGTAACGGGTCCGAGCTGTTCGCCACGCGCCGCGACGCGCTCAACGTGATCTCCAACGCGCTGTTCTACTTGGACAAAGAGACCAAGGACATGAAGCTCGCGCTCCCGACCGGCCTGTCGGGCTGCGCCGAGGCCACGTGTCCGGAGGCGCTCGAGTCGTTCTACGCGCACGTCTCCGGCGAGAGCGTGGCGGCGAACTTGGTCGCTTTCGCGGCGCTGTACCACGGCAGCTTTGACCACGCGGGAACTGCCGACGACGCGATCGGTTTCCACGAGCTGTTGATCGAGCTGGGCGCCGAGCCGCTGGCCACGGAGCTCGCGGCGGCCATCGCCGCTGCCGTGGAAATGGCCACCGCGGACGTCGCGCCCTTGTACGAGAGGCTCGAGTCCGACCCCGAGGGCGTGCTCGCGCTGTACGACGCGGTGAAGGCGATCACCGACCTGCTCAAGACCCAGTTTGTGGGCGTCCTCGACTTGGAGCTCCCCCAGCGTGCAGCCGGCGACAACGACTGAGTCCACGCTGGACGGCGCGGACCGCTGGCGCCGATTCGCGACCGCCGCGTTTGACGACGTCGACGGCGCGTCGCTCCGGGTTTTTCGTGTGCTCTTCGGGCTGCTGATCGCCATCAGCTCCGTGCGATTCGTGCTGCAAGGCTGGGTGCAGCGCTGTTACGGAGATCCCACGTTTTTCTTTACGTTCTGGGGGCTTGACTGGGTCCGGCCGCTCCCGGTGGCCGGCATGACCGCAGCGTACTGGGTCCTCGCCGGACTCGGGCTGCTCGTCGCGCTGGGTAGGGCGTATCGGCCCGCGATCATCGCCCTAACGGTGCTGTTCACGTGGCTCGAGCTCGTCGACGTCACCAACTACCTGAACCACCACTACCTGGTCTGCGTGCTCGGCTTTCTGCTGTGTTTCATGCCCGCGACCGCCGCCCGCGTGCCCCGCTGGTGCCTGTGGCTGCTGCGTTTTCAGCTCGGCGTTGTCTACACGTACGCCGCCGTGGCCAAGATGACCGGCGACTGGCTGGTGCACGCGCAGCCGATGAACATCTGGCTGTCGTCCCGCACCGAGCTGCCCGTCCTGGGTGGGCTGTTTGGCTTCTGGGCCGTCGCGTTCGCCATGAGCTGGGCAGGCCTGCTGCATGATCTTTTGGCGCCCTGGCTGCTTGGCTGGCGCCGCTCGCGGCCCTGGATGTACGCCGTGATCGTGGTGTTCCACTCGGCCACCAGCCTGCTGTTTCAGATCGGCATCTTCCCGGTGCTGATGATCATGAGCACCACGGTATTCTTCGGCTTCGACTGGCCCAAACGGCTGCCCGGGTTTCGGCGTCTCGCGCGCATCGGCCTCACCGCTGACGGCGGGTCGGACCCGGGTTCTGAACGGCGGCCCAGCGTGGGGAAGCGCCGCGTCATGTGGATCGCCGCTGGCGCGTTCGTGGCCACGCAGGCGCTGATCCCCGCGCGCTCTGCGCTCTATGGTGGCGACGTGAACTGGCACGAGCAGGGCATGCGCTGGGCGTGGAAGGTCATGTGCCGCGCCAAAAGCGGCTCGGTCACGTACCTGGTGGTGATGCCCGACTCTGGCCGCCGGCAGATCGAGTATCCGTCGCGCTATCTGACAGCCCACCAGGAACGCGAGTTCGCCGGGCAGCCCGACCTGATCCTTCAGCTGGCGCACCACATTGGGGAGCAATACGCCGCCCGCGGCGAGGGTGTGGTGGAGGTGTACGCCGACGCGGTGGTGTCGATGAACGGCCGCCCGCTCGCGCCGCTCATCGCGCCCGACGTGAACCTGATGACGCGCTCGAACGCGCCGTGGCCGGCCGATTGGATCGCGCCGCGCCCGGACACGCCGCCGATCCGATTGCGAGATCGCGCGCGCTAGCGGTCCGCGGCGACCCAGCCCCGCAGGAGGGGGCCGCGGCATCGAAATTGGGAAGCTTCAAAGTTGTCTAATGAACTTGTCTTTGATGTTCGTTTTCATTAACGGTCAGCCGCGTTAGGAAAACCTCCCTTAACCACCTGGGAAAAAGTCATGATCACGAACGACAAAACGAAGCTCCTCGCTAAGGCCTCTGGCCTCGCCTCCCTCCTCCTGTTGGTCGGCCCTGTGGGCTGTGGCGATGACGATAGCTCCAACACGGACGCCGGTGCCGACGTCGGCGAGTTCGACGCGGGCGATCAGGACACGTCCGGCGATACGACCGGTGACGCGACGGCCTCCAGCTGCGCCGTGGTGCCCGGCGCGTGGTCGGCGACGGACTTCGACACCAACGCCGCCGAGGCGCTGGCCGTGCGCGAAGCGATCGCCGTGCTGCAGAGCGACCTGATGAACACCGCCGAGCAGGTCACCTGGGGCGACACGCCCACGGACGCGCCCACGCTGCAGGAGCTGATCGACGCCTACGAGGCCGGTAGCCCGAGCGTCAAAGACGTGACCTCGCCGGAGCTCGACGCGCTGGTTCTCCAGACGCTCGCCGACTGGGTCGACGCGTTGGCAGAGGACCCGGCGACGTACTTGTTCGTAGACGTGGACGGCACGGAGTGGGTCGCGACCGGCGCCGGCGGCATGCACGAGCGCTCGGCTTCGGACGACGGCACGCGCCGCTTCCGCGCATACAGCGCCAGCGGCGTGGAGCTTCGCCAGATCGTCGACAAGGGCCTGTTTGTGGGCGCGCTCTACAACTACGCGCTCAGCCTGACCGAGGGCGATATCACGCCGGAGACCGTGCACGCGCTCGCCGCCGCTTGGGGCTCCAACCCCGAGCTCGTCGTGAACCCGGAAGAGGGCGAAGCGGCCAACGACGACTCCGCCGCCTACGCCCGCACGATGGGCCTGTACGACGAGACCGCCGACGCGCTGATCGCCGCCCAAGCCTACGCCGCCGACGCCGATTGCGTGGTCGAGCGCGACGAAGCCATCGTCGAGTTCTTCCGCATGTGGGAAGAGTCGATGTTCGCCCGCGGCACGTTCTACAGCGGCGCCCCACGCCTCGCCACGCTCGACGCGACCGACGTGGACACGCTCCTCACGCCGCTCCACGCCGCCAGCGAGGGCTGGGGCCTGATCGCCGGTATGCTCGGCATGCCTGAGCCCACCTCCGGCCCGCTCGCCGGCGCCGCGCGCATCAGCACCGACGCCGACATCGAGTCCGCGCTCACCGCCATCGGCGTCAACCTGACCGACATCAGCGAAGGCGAAGCCGCCACCTGGCTCGTCGCCTCGCCGGCCACCTACAACGACGCGTTCCTCGGCGAGTTCAAGGACGTGATGCAGGACCTGTGGGGCTGGGACGAGGCCACGTTCGAGCTGTACGCCACGAGCCCGGTCGCTTCCGAGTAAGCGGTCGCGCTAGCGCAACGGACGACGCCCCGGGCCACCGCGGGCGTCGTCGTCGTTTTTGCAGGGGAGCTCCAGTGCGTCT
The DNA here is from genome assembly GCA_965367675.1 of uncultured Myxococcales bacterium. Classification (GTDB taxonomy): domain Bacteria; phylum Myxococcota_A; class Bradymonadia; order REDH01; family REDH01; genus CBDUJZ01. The sequence goes on from CBDUJZ010000156.1 coordinate 11,992, forward strand.
TGCACCCCCAGCGCGTCCAGCGTCTTGCACCTCGAGTGCGTCCAGCGTCTTGCACCTCGAGTGCGTCCAGCGTCTTGCACCTCGAGTGCGTC
>CBDUJZ010000157.1:0-11892 GCA_965367675.1 uncultured Myxococcales bacterium
CGGGTGGAATGCCGGAGTCACGTGACGGGTGGAATGCCGGAGTCACGTGACGGGTCGGTGCCTGGGTGGATTGGCGGCGAGCGGGGCTCGGTTGCGTTGGAGACTTCGACGGACGAGCGCCGAGCGGTGCGAACGTCGGGTTCGCATCTTGGTAACCAAGCTGTTTCGAGCGCTTGTTTAGGTGCGGGCGGCTGCGAGTCGCGAGCGCACGTGCGTCAGGTAGTAGGGGATGGGATCCTGGCGCTTGCTGAGTCGCTTCGCGAGCTGTCGGTAGAACCAGCGTTGTTCGGCCGGGGAGTCTTCGGAGTGGGCGTGGTAGCCGAGCCGATCCCACCAGCGCATCTCCATGGCGAGGACGTAGTTTTGGCCGATGGCGGTGACGTCCTGCCAGAAGCGGGTCTCGAGGGCGGCGGCCTCGGCGCGCGACGGCAGGAGCGGGGCGGCGGAGACGAGCGCGACGAGTGCGGCGCGTTCATCGGCGTTCGCGCGTCGGTGTGCGGCGTCGAGCAGGGCGAGCCTGGACGTGACTTGGTACTCGGTCAGGTCGCGACGCAGCGCTCGGGCGCGGTCGGCCACGCGTTCGTCGAGGCGCAGGACGAGCTCGATGATGCGGAGGTCGGCTTGTTCTGGATCGCGCGCGATCGTGGCGCTGCCCTGGTGGGTTTGCAGCAGGCCGTAGTCGGCGAGGCGGTGGACGGCTTGGCGCACGATGATGCGTGAGGTGCCGTGTTGTTCGGCGAGCAATCGTTCGGCCGGGATGGGGGTCCCGGGTGCGATTTCGCCGTTGAGGACCGCGGTTGCGACGGCGTCGAAGACGCGGTCTGCGGCGTGCTGATGTGTAGGTTCGTTCATGCGCGTTACGTACACTTGGTAACCAAGCTGTGCAATCGGTAGTGCGTGAATTTGAGTTGGCGCAGCGGGGGGTTGGAGATCGCCCAGCTTGGATAAATTCGTTGGCGGTGGCTGGCCGTTCGTGTAAGGGCGCCACACTCGTCGACTTCATAGGAGCACAGATTGCTCCTCGCCCCTTCCGCATGCGTGGCGTGGCGTGGGTAGGCGGGTACCACTTGCAGCTATGGACCAGCATGTCGGCCGAATCCGGCTCGATAACAGATTTCTCATGGGAGATGATGGACTCGATGATCGCCGGCCGATCCGGTATCGACGTCCCACGTCTTGATTTGTCTAACCTCACGGACGCGAACGACTTTTTGTCTTCGTACGGGTTCGAGTGGGACAATGTTGAGGATCGTTCCGAGCTGGAATCGATGCGTATTGAGGCGTTGGATTTCGTCGAACGCCTGTTGGTGAACGACGAGCCTGAGCTCAACGTGCTGCCGTTGGTTCGCAACGAGTCGGACATCCGCAAGTTGCTGTTGTGGGCGTCCGCTCCGGTGGGCGGAGATCGGCAGCTTTGGTCGTGCACGCTGTTGCGCGTGATGCATACGTTCGCGCACTGCGGTTCGTACTTTCAGCAGATGTTCTCGGAGCAGATTCGGGAGCAGGTGCTGGAGCGGTTTCAGTCGCACGTGCACGATGGGCCGAACGGCTTGGTGCTGGGCTCGGGGCCGGACGCTGTGCCGCTGTACACGTTCCAGTTTCGCGGCACGAAGTCGCGGGATTCGCTGGCGCTGAAGTTGCTGCAGAAGGCGGACAACGTGGCGGCTGACGTGTTCGACTGGGTCGGCGTGCGGTTCGTCACGAACACGCGCTTCGACGCCTTGTTGGTGGCGCGTTACCTGCGCATGCACAACCTGGTCATGTTCTGTAACGTGCGGCCCGGTCGCTCACGCAACACGCTGCTCGACACGACGCGGCTGCGGGCGGACATCGCCGAGGTGAACGAGACGGTGCGCGCCGGAAAGTTGGCGCAGCACCAAGCGGTGGACAAGCTGCGGAACATGTCGCGCGAGTACGACTACCCGCAGCCCGGCGAGCAGTCGGCCAACCCGTTCAGCTCGTCGACGTACCACTCGATTCAGTTCACGGTGACGCAGCAGGTGCGGGTCCCGAACCCCTACCTGGGTGGCGTCGGCTCGGTCATCTCGGCCGTCGACCGTCGGAACAACACGGGCGCGCAGTTCTTGTCGAAGGCGCTGCAGAAAGCGGGCATGCGCTCCGAGGTGAAGTTTCTGTTCCCTTACGAGGTTCAGATCCTCGATAAGGAGAGCTTCATCGGCAGCCGGTCGGGTCGCGCTTCGCACGCGGTGTACAAGGCGCGTCAGCGGTATTCGGTCAAACGGCGGCTGTTCGGCGCGCGCGTGATGGAAAAGACGGGCGCGTATTTGGCGGTGACCGAGGATCCGTTCGGTCGGGACGCCGGTTGAGGTAGACTCGCGCGGCCGTTCTCCCCGAGTGATGATGCCCGTGCGCCCGTTTTCGTTTGTTCTCGCCGCCCTGTTCTGTCTCGCCGCGACGCCTGAGGCGTCTGCGCAGTGGGGGGGAAAGCCGAGCGAGTTGACCGACGCTGAGGCCGATCATCTGTTGGCCCAGTCTGAGCAAATCCTGTTTCAGATTGAGCAGTTACGCGGGATTGGTGCGACGCGGGAGATGGCGCGCGCGGTGATGGATCGCGAGGGGCTCACCGAGGCGCTGCAGGCGCTCGTGGACCGGGAGCTGCCGCCGGCCGCACGCGAGGCGCAGAACCGTCTGACCTACGCGTTTGGGCTCACCGAAGAGCGCGACGCGTGGATTGCCCAGTACTTGGGGCTGCTGCAGACCGAGGTCGCGGGCTTCTACGATCACGAGACGGAGACGTTCTACATCTTGGCGGACACGCCGCCGGAGGCGCAGGCGAGCGTGATGGCGCATGAGCTGTTTCACGGGGTCCAGGACCAGCGTTGGGGCATCGAGACGATCATCGGGCAGGGCGAGTTTCTGTCCGACGTGGTGCTGTCTGCGCAGTCGCTGATCGAGGGCGACGCTGTGGCGGTGATGATGGCGTATTCGCTTGGCGCGGAGGCGGTGACACACGGGTCGGTGGCGCGATCGGTGATGTCTGGCGCGATGCAGCGGGCGACGTCGCTGAACACGACGACCGCGCCTCAGGTGATGTGGGACCAGTTGGTGTTCCCGTACGCGAGCGGGTTGGCGTTTGTGTTCTCGCTGGTGGCGCCGGATGACTGGTCGGCGGTGAACGCGGCGTATGTGGACCCGCCGCGGAGCACGGAGCAGGTAATGCATCCGGAGCGTTATGTGGAACGCGATATGCCCACCTGGCTGGAGTTCTCCGTGGACGGTGTTCCGGGCGCCGAGCGTTACTTGGCCGATGTGTTTGGCGAGATGATGATCGGTTCGGTGCTCCGCGCGTTGCTGGCGGACCGGGTCTCGGCGGAGTCGTGCGCGCGCGCTGCCGAGGGTTGGGACGGCGACCGGTTAGAGGCGTTCCGTTTCGCGGACGACCCGGAGCGCGACTTGTTGGTGTGGCTCTCGGTGTGGGATTCGGAGGATGACGCACGCGGGTTTGCGGTCACGGCGTCGCGGTTGAGCACGCCGTGGTTGAACACGATGGAGCGCACCGAGCTGTCGGGCGCCCACGGCGGCTCGTGGACGGCGGAGACGCCGGACGGCCTGCTCTACGTGGAGCGGTGGGGCGACCTGGCGTTGGTCGTCTCGGACCGCTTCGGTACGGTGGGTGAGGCGGAGCGCCACGCGGCGGTGAGCCAAGCGGTGGCGTCGGTCTGGCGGACGGCGTCACGCCACGCGTATCCGACGTTCTGACGCTCTGGACGTTGCGCCACGGCGCGAGGGTGAGCGTTCGCGAGGCTACTTGATCGCGTCGAGTGCTTCGTGAATCTCGGCGAGCCAGTTGCTCGACAGGGGTTTGAACAGGAAGCCTTGCACGGTGGCGTATTGCTCGGCTCGGATGCGGTCGTCTTCGAGCAGTGACGAGGTGAGCATGACGACGACGGAGGTGGTCTGCGGGGAGAACTCGGCGTTGTAGACTTCCAGGAACTCGAACCCGTTCATGCGCGGCATGTTGATGTCGAGGAGGATGAGGTCCGGGGTGTAGCCGGGCTCCCGCAGCAGCTCGAGCGCTTGCTCTCCGTCGAACGCTTGGCGAATCTGGATGTCCGGATTCGCGGCCGTGATTCTGTACTTGTTGAGGTACTGATCGGCTTCGGAGTCGTCGACGCAGAGGATTTGCTTCAGTTCCATGATTGAGTGCGCTCGCTGACGGTGATCGTAAAACGCGATCCCGTTGAGGTGGGTTCGTAGGTGGCGTTTCCGCCCAGTCGGTTGGCGGTCAGCCGAACCATATAGAGGCCGAGTCCAGCGCCCATCGCCGCGCGTGCGTGGAATCGCTGGAACATCTGAAAGACCTTACTACGCCGCGTTGCGTCAATGCCAAGCCCATTGTCGGTGAAACTCAATTCTAAGATGCCGTCGTTGCGGCGGACCTTCATCTCGACCCAGCTCTGTTCGGCTTCCGGGTCGCGGTATTTGGTGGCGTTGGAGAGCATGTTTTCGATCACCCAAGCCATGCGCTTTTCTTCGGTGACGATGGTGTCGATTTCACCGAGGTCGACGCGGATGTCGATGAGCCCTTCGCCGTACACGTTGTGGACGCGCTCGATGCACTCTTGGATGAGCGCGGTCAGGTCGACTTCGCTCGCCGTGGAGACTTGGTTCTCGAGGCGGGTTAGGTGGAGCAGGTCGGAGGCGAGGGACTCGGCTTGTCCGAGGGCGCGCTTGGCACGCGCGAGCACGTCGAGTGCCTGCTCGGTGTTGCCTTCGCTGAGCATGAGCTGGACGATATCGAGCAGGGCGATAGACGATACGACGGGGGAGCGCAGGTCGTGGGAGACGCGGTAGGCGAACTCGTTGAGCGCTTCGTTCTGGCGCTCGAGTTTGCGCTGCTGCTGGGTGAACCGCGTGACGTCGCGGGCGATGATCATGATGACGTCGCCTGCGGCGAGTTTGCCGGTCAGCACCTGGGAGTTCACCTCGTAACGGCTGCCGTCGACACGTCGGTGTTGTCCGCTGAGCTCCTGGGTCGCATTGGCGTCGGCGTGGAGCGCGCTGAGCACGTCCTGGAAGAGCGCGCGCGTGGGCTCGTCGAGCCAGGTCTCGAAGGGGATGCCGGCCTCTTGCCCAGACTCGATGCCCAGGTTCTTAAGGGCGCCCGCGCTCAATCGAATCGCGGCCAGCGTTGTCGCATCCAGGATGTAGATTTCGGCGGCCGAGTGATGGAGCAACTCCCAGAGTTGGCTTGCCTCGCTTCGCGATTGCTCCAGTTCGGTGATGTCGGCGGAGGTCGCGATGAGGTATCGCTTGCCGTCCAAGCCGGTCTGCCCCATTTTCCGGGTCAGGAAGGTGCGACACTCACCGTTGGGAAAGTCGACGGTCTCGACGACCTCGGAGGCGCCCTCAGTGAGCGCTTTGGCGTCTTCGGCGAGGAACACTTCGCGTTGCTCTTTGGGGTAGGACTCAACGGTGGTGGTGCCGATGACGTGGGGCCGTTGTTCCGGCGGATAGAGCGAGAGAAACCGCTCGTTGGCCGCAACGATCCGAGATTGTGCGTCTTTGACGAACAGCAGGCCGGGAAAGTGCTCCAAGAGGAGCGCCAGTACATCGCTGTCGTCGAGCGGAGCTTGCCAAGTCATCGGACCCTCGGGGAATTCGCCTAGCTTGAGAGGTGGCGCTGTGTTCGGATCGTGTCGGGTGCACCGGAATCGCGCGACGCCCCTCGTCGTCAGGGCGAACCCCTGTAGCCTTCGATGCGGGCACGCCGGTTGCGCAACCCCCGGTCGCCAGCCGAGCTAGCGCCACATCGGTGTATCGTCTCGGTCGAAATTGCTTTCTGTGAACGCAGTGTACCGAAAAACCTGAGAGGAGTGCAATCGCGAGGGGCGACTGTTCAGGCGTGGTGGGGTGCGAGCACTTCGCGGAGCCAATCTCGGAGCGCGTCCGAGTGGCGTTGGTCGACGATTCGGAACAGGCCGCGATAGCGGAGCAGGGCGGGCCCATCGTCGACCGGCGGCGAGGCCCAGAGCGCCTTCCAGAGGGCGGCGAACTCCGCGGACTGCTGTGCGGTGAGCGCCCGCTCCGACAGCACCGGGTCGGCGCTCAGATCGTGTGCGGGGACGACGCGAGAGACCAGCCGATCGGCGTCGACCGCGACGTCGTTGGTGTCGCTGAAACGGTACAGCGCGCCGCTCGCGGGGAGCGCGTAGGCGATGTCGGGCCGTGACAGCCAGCGCTGCCGGACCGCCGCTCCGGCGATGGGAGAACGGTCGGGCGGGGCGGGGAGCTCGGAGCGGTCGGTAGCGAACGGCACGTTGGTTGTGGCTCGGGGTTTGAGCGGCTGAACACGCGGTGCTCAGGGCGCTAGTTGGGGGCGCTCGCGTGAATGCGCGTGATGCCCTGCGCGGCGTGCGCCAACCCGATGGACGCGCAGATCGAGCGGCCGAGGGCGATCAGGTGCAGGGTCTCGCCACCCATCGGGAGCTTGATCTCTTGGGTGGTCACGTGCTCCTCGCGGAAGTCGGGCGAGCGGTGTGACAGCAGCTCGAACGTGAGCTCGTCGATGTCGCCATCGTTGAACTCCGCCCACATGCCGAGCGACGCGAGCACCTCGGTGACGTCGGGGGAGCCCACGCCGGCGAGCGGCTGTCCGAACTCGTTGGCGAGGACCAAGGCGTCGAGGCCGAGCACGTCGGCGACGTGCGCGATTTGCATCTCGACGGCGAGGTCCCGGTGGGTGCTGCGGATTTTCCGCCTGTCGTCGTCGCGCTTACTCATGAGTGTGTACGTGTGTGTAGGTGTTCTACATACTCGCTACACGCTGCGCGCTAAACCACCAAATTCCGGCAGCGGCCGGGTGGGGCCAGCGACCTGCCTAGCGCCGTCGCCGGGTCCGGCCCATGACTGCGGCGCCTGCGGCCAGGAGCCACCACGCGGCGGCGTTGCGTCCGCCGGTCGCGGAGCAGCCGGACAGGCTACCCACGAACCCGTCGCCGGTTCCGACGTCGGTGGAGGTGTCTACGCCGACGTCGGCGCCGGCTCCTACGTCTGCAGCGCCGGCGTCTATTGTGGTGTCGTCGGCTTGGGGCTCGGAGCCCGAGCAGATGCCTTCGTCGGAGCAGGTGTCGCCTTCGACGCAGTTGTAGACGATGGAGCTGGGGATGTCGCAGTCGGGGTCGAACGCGCCGCATTCGCAGTCGCAGCCGTCCTGGGCGTTGAACGTGGCGGCGTCGCACAGCCATTCGGCGGGCACCGGCTGGGCCGCTTCGCCCTCGCAGACTCCGGCGCCGTTGCAGAACTCGCCGGCGCGGCAGTTGAAGGTCTCTTGGCTGGCGTCGGTGCAGTCGGGGTCGAACACGCCGCAGTCGCAGTCGCAGCCGTCGCCGGCGCTGAAGAACGAGGGGTCGCAGGTCCACTCGCCGCCGCCGGCTTCTTCGCAGTCCGCGGCGCAGGTTTCTTCGGTTTCGCCGAGCTCACAGAACCCGTTTCCGCACTCGGTCACGGTGTTGCACAGGCGCACGCTGGGCCAGCCGGACTCGCAGAGCTCATCGACGGCCAGGATGGCGTAGGTGACGGATTCGCCGTCGACGCCGTCTTCGGGCAGCACGGCGACTTGGCCACAGCCGCGGGAGTAGTCGTAGTCTTGCTCGCCGGCGACCAGGATTCCGACCACGGCGTTGTCGGCGTTGAAGACGCCGGAGCCGGAGTTTCCGCCGAAGGCGTCGGTGGTCGCTTGGAAGTAGTCGCGTTCGCTGCGCCGTTCGTTGGTGACGAAGCCGCCGTTGTCGATTTTGGCCGGGATTCCGGAGCCGAAGCCGATGATGGTGACTGGATCGCCTTGGCTGACCGGCCACTCTTCGGGATTCACCGTGGCGGGGACGAAGCGGGGCGTGGCCGCGCGGTCGAGCTGCACGATGGCGTAGTCGGGCACGGAGTCGCGGAAGCTGGGCGTCGACTCGACGACCACGCGCTCACACGAGAACACGTCTGCAGCGACTACGTCTCGCAGGCTGTCCTCGTCTTCGTACAGGTAGTTGAACACCCAGCTGCTGTTCTCGCAGCCGTTCTCGACGCAGTGTCCTGCGGTGAGGATGAGGTTGTCGTCGATGAGCGTGCCGGAGCAGCCGGCCAGCGAGGGCTGGTCGAAGAACAGCTCGCCTTCGCACAGGCTGTAGTCGTCGCCGAGCGAGCTCGCGCGCAGGCTGACGTCGTCGCCGTCGATTTCGATGGCCCGGTTGGACACCATGGCGGCGATCGATTGCTCGGTCAGCGCGCGCAGTGCGGCGTCCGGGTGCTCGTAGAAGTCGAGTCGGTCGTCGGCACCGTAGACCACGCTCTGACTCGAAGTCCGGGCGTCACGGGTGACGACTTGCGCCGAGGCTTCGGCGGCAGAAGTTTCGCTGGAAGCTGCAGTCGTGCTCGGGGCGGACGGGGCGTCGCAGGCGGCGGTCAGGAAGACCAGAAGGGCGAGGTTCCCTTTTCTCACGGCACTTTGGGGGTGGGGGGCGGACGACAGGAAGCCGTCACGGAGCGCCGACGGAGCCTAGGGAGCCGCGAAAACCCGGTCAAGTGCGCGACTCAGTGTCCGGTCTGGCGCGCGGCCCTCCGCGGCCCACCGCCCCTATTTGACGATGAGTTCGTGGGCGTTGGCGCGAATCTTCGCCACGGCCTCGACGATCTGGTCGACCTTCTCGTCGCCGGCCATCAGGTAGGGGTAGTGGAGCCAGATGGCTTGCTCGTAGGCGGCCTTAGAGGCGACGGGGAAGTTGAATCCGCCGGCTTCGCGGTGCGCTTTCATGCCGTCGCCGTAGCGCTCGCGGAGCTGCGGCCAGTGGCGCGACTCGGCGGTGAACAGCTCGTGGTCCGGAAGGGGCACGTAGAACTCGCCGTCGGCGTTGATGCCCTCGGCGGCCAGGGCCTCGAGGAAGCGGTCGCGCGAGACGCCGGCGAACGCGTCGGGGTCGTACTTGGAGACGAGCTGGTAGGCGGCGCGCGAGGTGACGCGCGGGTCTTTGGCGAGCGGCGTCACGCCGCCGACTTCGGCCAGGCCCTTGGCGAGTCGCTCGGCGGCGCCGGCGCGCAATCGCGTGGACTCGTCGAGGCGCTCGAGCTGGGCGAGCAGCACGGCGGCTTGGAACTCGGTGAGCCGGGCATTTACGCCGAGCGGCTCGCCTTCGAACTGGTCGTAGCCTTCTTCTTTGCGGCCGCAGTTCACGATGGCGTGGCAGCGCTGCATGAGCTCGTCGTCGGAGGTGATGACGATGCCGCCCTCGCCGGACGTCATGAGCTTGGATTTCTGGAAGCTGAAGGAGCCGATGTCGCCGATGGAGCCGGCTCCGGCGCCGCGCCACTCCGCGCCGTGGGCGTGGGCGCAGTCCTCGATGACGGCGAGCCCGTGCTTGTTGGCGATGGACATGATGCGGTCCATGTCGGCCATGTTCGCGCCGAGGTGCACCGGGATGATGGCCTTGGTGCGGTCGGTGATCGCGGCTTCGACCTGGTCACAGTCGATGCAGAAGCTGTCGGGGTCGACATCGACCATCACGGGCACAGCGTTCTGGTGAATCGCGCACACGGCGGTGGCGATCCAGGTGTAACAAGGCACGATGACCTCATCGCCGGCCTCGATATCGAGCGCCATGAGCGCCACTTCGAGCGTCACGGAGCCGTTGGTCACGCAGATGCCGTGCTTGGCGCCGTGGTAGGCCGAGAACTGCTCGGCGAATGCGCCGGCCTTGGGCGAGGGCGACGGGTATCCGCCCCACGAGCGCGACTCGAGCACTTCCAGCAGGTACTGCTTCTCACGGTGGTCGTAGAGCGGCCACGCCACGCGCGGAGGGGTGGTCGTCACGGGGGTTCCGCCGAACAGAGCGAGCTTGGACATGGGTACGCGTGGGTGCTGGAGTTTGGGCGTCGCGTCGCGCGCGCCGGTGGGAGGATCTACCACGCGTGGGGTGCCGCACCAACTGGGATGGCGCGCGCTAAATTGGGAGCACCAAGCCGACGCCGAACGCCCAATTGTTGTCCGGTCGATAGCGCCCGCGGCCGTCGAGATCGTAGTCGCGTACGTAGCGCGCTTTGACGAAGAAATATCGCAGGAACGACCACTGCAGCGACGTGGTCACCTGCAAATGCTCGGGCTCGAATAGGCCGGCCGCGCCGCTGAAATCGCGGTTGGAGAGGCGGAAGCGGATGTCGAACGGGCCCATGTCGCGCAGGGTGAGCGACAGGAAAATGAGCGAGTTCGAGGGGCCTTGGTAGTCGCCGAGCCCGGCCGAGAGGCGCACGCGGTCGCGGATGGCGACGCTGGCGTCGGTGTACCAGCCCACGCGGCCGGGCGGCGGGTCCAGGTCCATGACGCGCAGCTTGGGTTGGGCCAGGATGCCGTCGATGGGCAGGTAGGCGGTGCGCCGCGCTTCGTACGAGGTGTCGAAGTATACGGGCTCGTATCCGCGGCTCGCTGCGCGCATCTCGAGGCGTGAGTTTACGCGCACGTCGCGCGGGGTGCGGAAGTTCACGAAGGTGCCGAAGTGCACGCCGCGGCCGCGCGAGAGGTGCGTGTTCACGTCGGTGTACGGGATGACCGAGACGGTCTCGTTGCGGAACGCGTCCACCTGCGCGTCGAAGCCGACGAAGGCCGTCGGGCGGTGCTCGGCGACCAGAATATTGCTTCGCGAATCGACCTCGTACGCCTCTGCGTCCTCGTCGCCGCGCAGGCGGTAGGGCGCGTCGGCGTCGCCAACGAATGTGACGCCGAACTCCAGCCCTTGCCAGGGGTACGGGTGCTCGAATTCGGGGTCGTCAGCAGCGGCGACGCCTGGACCGTCGTCGGCGGATTCTTGTGAGGATTCAAGGTTTTGCGGGTCGCCGACCCACACGGCGCCGTCGGGTCCACGCGGTCGTGAGGCGCGGATGTTTCGCGGGGTACGGCTGCCCGGGTCGCCGTCTTGGGCGGTGTCCTGGTCGTCCGCCGCGTTGGCTTGGGCGCCGGCATCTGCGCCATCGTGTGCGCGGTCGTCCTGGCGCTCGAGCGTGGGGTCGTCGATGCGGACAAACGTGGGATCATCCTCAACCGGTTGCGCGGTGACCTCGGTCGGGATGACTTCAGACGGATCGATCTCCACCCAGTTGTCGAAGGGCACGTCCTCGTCATCGCCGCCGCGTCGGCGCGCTCGGCCGCTGCCCCCCGGCTCCTCGCCTTCGCGGTGAGTGCCGGCGCCGTCCGCCTCGGGCGCGCGCTCCCGCGGGTATTGTGGCCGCACGTCGTTCGGCCCGATCTGCGACGGCCCGGGCTCGTAGAACTCCGCCGGGAGCACCTCTTCGTACTCCGTTCGGCGCGTAAAGATCTCGCCGGGGCGGATGGTCACGCGCGTGCCGATGACGCCGGGGTCGACGATGTCGTCGAGCATGAAGTCGACGGTCGCGATGTCCTGGTTGGTGCGCAGGTGGATGCCCCACTGCTTGTGGTTGAATCCGATGATGTTGTCGTAGCCGCTCACGATGCTGCCGTGGCCCATGTGCACGCGCGAGAGCTCGCCGAAGTTGGCGTAGTACGGGTTCGCGGCCAGCCCCCAGAACCGCGTGCGGCCGTAGCGGATGTAGCGAATCCAGCCCAGGTAATCGCCCACCTCGTCGTAGTCGAACTCACGGATGACGGAGGTGCTCGGCGGGGCGAGGTCCTTGAGTCGGAACCGCAGCGGGATCTCGATGGCCAGCTCCCACTCGCGGTAGCCGAGCTCGAAGCCGATCTCGGTTTCAAAGTACGTGTCTTCGGCGATGCGCGAGATGCCGGTGCCGACGCCGCTCGACTGGCCGAACGCGGGTCCGCTCGCCGTGATGCACACGAGGCTCACGACGGCGACGAGGCGCAGCAGCGGTTGGCCGACGAGGCGCAGCAGCGGTTGGCCGACGAGGCGCAGCAGCGGT
>CBDUJZ010000158.1:0-11892 GCA_965367675.1 uncultured Myxococcales bacterium
GGCCGAGTGGATTTAGACGGGGGTTTCGACTATTGAAACCGCGAACTCCACACCCCGCGTGCCATGATTCGTAAGCTCGCCCTACTCTCCGTCCTCGCCCTCGGCACGACGGCCTGTAACGACAACAACCCGACCACCGTGGGAGACGCGTCGCCCTCGACGCTCGACGCCGACGGTGACGCCGGCAGCGTGAACATCGACGTCGCGGACCCCGACGCCGCCGCCGATTCCGGCGCGCCGGCCTGCACGGACAACGCCGACTGCGCGGGCGGCGAGCTCTGCAACGAGGGCGTCTGCGCGCCGTTCTGCTTCGACGCCGAAGACTGCCCCGCCAGCGCGCCCGTGTGCGACCGCGACAACAACGCCTGCGTGGTGTGCTTGGCCGACGCTGACTGCGGCGACGGCGAGACCTGCACGGACCACGTCTGCGAAGCGGGCTGCAGCAGCAACACCGATTGCGCCGGCGGAGAGCTTTGCCGCGAAGGCCTCTGCGAGCCGTTCTGCACGTCGGATGCCGACTGCACCGACGGCCAAAGCTGCGACGACAACGTGTGCGTCGACGCCAGCCAAGATTGCGACAGCAACGACGACTGCCCCGGCGGCACGTCGTGCGTCGAAGGCGCCTGCCTGCCCTTCGGCACCGAGTGCGAAGGTGAGGTCAGCGAGTGCACCGGAAACGAGACCGGACGCCGCTGCGAGGACAGCAACTGGACCCCGTTCGAGTGCGGCACAGCCGAAGTCTGCGAAGAAGGCGAGTGCCTGCCCGCGCTCGGCGGCGATTGCGCGCCCACCGGTGGCCGCTACTGCGACGACGCCAACATCATCATCTGCGCCGACGACGGCACCATCACCGCCACCATCGCCTGCGACGACGCCTGCGAAGACGGCGACTGCGTCGACCTGCCCTGCACCGACGCCGACAACTTCTGCGTCGATGACCGCATCATCGCCATGTGCGACCCCGACCTCGACGTGTTCTTCCAAGAGGAGTGCCACCCGCAGCAGCAGTGCATCGAGGGCGCATGCGCCTTTGAAGACGGCGAGAACGTGTGCGGCGGCGACGAGATCCTCGACGCCCTTCCCGGCGATGCCTGCGGCGACTGCGGACTGCACACCTGCGACCCCGACGACGGAAACGCCCTCGCCTGCGACGACCCCGGACTCAACACCTGCGGCGGCTGCGGCCCGATCGACGTCGAGCTCGGCGCCGAGTGTGGCGAATGTGGCACCTGGGGCTGCGCCGAAGACGGCTCCGTGATCTGCGACGACCCCGGCCTGAACGGCTGCGGCTGGTGCGGCGACCTCGAAGAAGAGCTCGGCACCGAGTGCGGCGACTGCGGCGTGTGGGCCTGCGAGCCCGGCGGATTTGCGGTCCCCCGTGGCGTCAAATGCGAAGACCCGGGCGCCAACCGCTGCGGCGGCTGTACCGACCTTCCCACCTTCCCCGGCGCGCTCTGCGAAGACCCCAACGAAGTGTACGTCTGCGACGGCGACGACGGCCTGCGCTGCCAGCGAAACCTGGCCGACGGCTGCTTCACCGCCATCGAGTGCAACATCTACGCCTCGCAGTTCGGCATCGTCGACCCGCTCTCCCTCTCGTGCGACGACGAGGTCGGCTGCTTCCTCAAGGGCAACTGCTCCCCGGACGGCATCCCCACCTCGTACGACCCGTTCGGCTCGGCGTGCGTCGGCGGCTCCACCTGCACCGTCGTCCCCGTCGTCGACTGGCAGCTCTGCACCGGCTGCACGGTCGGCGACGACAGCACCTGCCGCAACGGCGAGGTCTGCGAGGAGATCCTGTTCGGACTCACCACGGTGTGCACCGACCCGCTGGCGCTGTTCCCGTAAGCCTCCGGTTTTCCACGATCTCAGCGGCCTTCAGCGACACCTCTCCCGTCGCTCAAGGCCGCTTTCGTATGGCCCGTATGACGCGCCGCGGCATTGTCATCGCGCTTTTACCAAACGCTGACACGCCCGCCCGCGGCGGGTCTTACATTAGTTAGGCCTCCAGCCTCTTCGGGTGATGCTCAACTATTCGTTCCGAATCTTCCTCTTCGCCGCGATCCACGTCGCGTGCTTCGCTGCCATCTGGACCGGCGTGAGCACCACGTCCGTCGTGCTGTGCTTGGTCCTGTACGCCGCGCGTATGTTCGGCGTCACCGCCGGCTACCACCGCTACTTCTCGCACCGCACCTATCAGATGGGCCGCGTGCCGCAGTTCATGATGGCGTTCCTGGCGCAGTCCTCAGCACAAAAGAGCGTGCTCTGGTGGGCCGCCCATCACCGCCATCACCACCGGCACTCCGACAAGCCGACCGACATCCACTCGCCGGTTCAGCGTGGGTTCTGGTACTCGCACGTCGGCTGGATCATCGACCCCGCGTCCGACGAACCGAACCTGAACAGCGTCCGCGACCTGTCCAAGTTCCCCGAGCTCCGCTGGCTGCACCGCTACGACCTGTTCCCCGTATTCGCGCTCGGCGTGCTGTGCTTCGCCATCGATGGCTGGACCGGCTTGGTGGTCGGCTTCCTGTGGAGCACGGTGCTCACCTGGCACGCCACGTTCACCATCAACTCGCTCTCCCACGTGTTCGGCAGCCGCCGCTACGAGACCAAGGACGACAGCCGCAACAACTGGCTGCTCGCCATGATCACGTTCGGCGAAGGCTGGCACAACAACCACCACCACTACCAAGCGTCGGTCCGTCAGGGCTTCCGCTGGTGGGAAGTGGACCTGAGCTACTACGCCATCAAGATGCTCAGCTGGGTCGGCATCACCCGCGAGCTCCGCGTGCCGCCCAAGCACGTGATCGAGAACCGGCCCCACCCGGCCGTCGAAGCCGCGAACGCACACCTCGAAGCCGCGGCCGAGTCGATTAAGCGGCTGGATCCCCGGCCGGGTCAAAGCGGTAACCCACTCCCCGAACCGTCTTAAAGTACGCCGGTCGCGACGGGTCGACTTCGAAGATCCGCCGCAGCCGCACGATGAAGTTGTCGATGGTCCGCGTGTGCACTCGGCGAGAGACGCCCCACACGTGCTCCAGCAGCTCCTCGCGCGACACCACGCGCTTGGCGTTCGCGACGAAGAACTCGAGCAGCTTCAGCTCGAGCTCCGTGGGGTTCACTTCCCGCCCCTCCGCCACAATGCGGTGGGCGGCGAAATCAACCTTGTGCGGGCCAAACTCGTACGGCGCAGACACGGTCGTCGAGGGCGCCTCCAGCCACGCCCGCCGGCGTAAGAGCGCAGCAACCCGACCGAGTAACTCCCCGAGATCAAAGGGCTTTCCGAGGTAGTCATCGGCACCAGCGCCGAGCCCATCGATCACGTCCGGCGCCGCGTTCTTGGCGGTCAGCATGAGCACCGGGACCCGATTTCCGGCCGCGCGAAGGGATGCGCAGAACGCCACGCCGTCGCCATCCGGAAGCATCACATCGAGCAAGATGAGCTGCGGGCTGTGCGCGTCCAAATAGGCCTGCGCTTCGGCCAGCGAACCCGCGACGGTGACCGCGTAGCCCTCCTCCTCCAGGTTAAAACGGAGCGCGTACGCGAGGTGCGCTTCATCTTCGACCAAGAGCAAGGAAGCCGTCGTCATGCCACTGCGGTGTGCGGAAGGGTGAGCTCGAACATGCACCCATGACCGGGTCCATCGCTCACAGCTTTGATGTCGCCGCCAAGCTGTCGGATCAACCCCCGAGACACGAAAAGTCCAAGGCCGGTACCGCGAATTCGTCGACTCTGGGCCACGCGGTAGAACCGATTGAACACCAGCTTGAGCTCGGCGCGGGCCAGGCCAATGCCCTCATCGCGCACCGACACACGCACGCTGCCGCCCACGCGCGCGAGCTCCACGTGAACCCGCGCCGGCGTGGCCGAGTATTTGACCGCGTTGTCGAGCAGGTTCAGCACCGCCACCTCGAGCGCGACCGGGTCGGTGAACAGCATGCGGTCCGCGCCCAGCAGGTCCTCCACCTCGATCACATCGACCACGTCGTAGCGGCGCTCCACCTGGGACACACAGCGGGCGATAACCTCGGGCACATCCGTTGGCTCTCGCTCTAGCGTCCGCTCGCCGTTCTGCAGGCGACCGGCCTCTAGGATGTGCTCGATAAACAACTGCAGCCGGTCCACATCGCCGCGCATTTGACCGAGCAGCGTGTCGCGCACCTCCGTCGGCACGCTCGGCCGCTGCAGCGTATCGAGCCCCAACCGCAAGCTGGCCAGCGGCGACTTCAGCTCGTGCGTCACCCCGTCGACAAACGAATCCTGACGGCGCATGAGCAAAATCTGGCGCGCGTTGGCGACCACAAACAACACCATGATCGCGATCGCGCCGGCGAGCAGCAGATCGACCATCGCCAGCAGCCACCAGTAAGCATGGCCCAGCCCAGGGACGCCTTCGGTCTCGCTCACCAACAGGTAGTGGCGCGTGAACACGATGTTCGACGCGATGAGCACCGCCGTCAGGAACAGCACCGCCACCGTGCCGTACAGAATCGGCGTCTTGAGCGTCAGCCGCCGGTCCATCATGCTCCCGCCGTCCGCGTCATGGCTGCACCGCCCAATCCGGCTTGAGCTCAGCCTTCAGGAAGTCGATGAGCGCGCGCACGGGGCCCGAGACGTGCCGATTCTGGGGGAACACCGCCCACAACGCGCCGGTGCTCGCGCTCCACTCGGGGAGTATCCGCTGCAGCGCGCCGGAGGCGACCTCGGGAGCTCCTAAGAAGTCCGGCAGTATCGCGACGCCATGGCCGCGCACGGCCGAATGGCACATCACATCGCCCACGTTGGTGAGCAGGCGGCCCTTCACGCGGACGGTCACCGAGCCGCCGACTTCGGCGTCGAATGTCCACGTCTGCGCGTGGCCGAGCGAGATGTTGGAATAGAGCAAACACGTGTGCTCGCTGAGCTCGGCGGGGCTCGCGGGGGTGCCGTGCTCGGCCAAGTACGCGGGCGACGCGAACGCGTAGGCGTTGATGGTCGCGAGGCGGCGGGCGATGAGGCTCGAGTCCGGGAGCACGCCAATGCGCAGGGCCAGATCGACGCCCTCCACCATCAGGTCGACCTTCCGGTCCGTGTACTCGCAGTGCAGCGCCACGCCCGGGTTCGCGGCCAAGAACTCGGCCATGACGGGCATCAGATGCCGCAAGCCAAACGACAGCGGAACGCTCACGCGGATCAGCCCCTGCGGTGCGTCCTGCGCCTGCGTGAGCCGCGCCTCGGCGTCGTCGATGTCCTTGAGAATCTGCGACAGGCGCTCGTGAAAAACCTCGCCGTCCGGCGTGAGCGTCATGGCCCGCGTGGTGCGGTTGAGCAGCTGAACGCCGAGCCGATCTTCCAGCCGGCTCACCTGCTTGGAGACGAACGACTTGGACACGCCGAGCGACCGCGCGGCCTCCGTGAACGAGCTGTCCTGCACGACCTGCACAAACGAGCGGTACTCATCGAGCGACACGTCAGCTCCGCCGCGAGAGGGTCAACTCAGGCGCCTCCAGGCGGGGCCCGTCGAACCCGAGCACTTCGCCGAACCGCTCGCCGGCCTGCCACGCGCGCCGCGCCTCGCGAATCTCATCGTAGCTGCCGCCCACGAAGTTCCACCACAGCACGATCTCGTCGGGGAACGGCTCGCCGCCCACAAGGCAGAGGCGGGTAGGCGCGTCGCAGGTGAGCGTCACGGTCGCGCAGCCGGGCGCCAAGTAGCCGAGTTGGCCCACGGTCAGCGCGTGCGCGTCGAGCTTCAGCGCGCCGGACATGACCACGACGCCGTGCTCGAACGCGGGGTTCAGCGGCAGCGTATGGGTTCCGGGCGCGAGCGTGATGTCCGCGCCGAGCAGTGGCGAATACACCGTCGCGTCCGAGGCGACGCCGAAGCCCTCGCCGACGAAGACGGTCGCGCGCACGCCGTCGCCCTCCCACGTGGGCACGCTCGCCACATGCTCGAACGCCGGCGCGATGTCCCGCTTGTCGGCCGGCAGCGCGATCCACAGCTGGAGCCCGTGCAGTGCGCCGCCGTTCTCCTCCGGCGTCTCCTCCGTGTGCGAGATGCCGCGTCCGGCGGTCATCACATTCACGCCGCCGGGACGAATCGTCGCGACCGTGCCGAGCGAATCGCGGTGCAGCACCTCTCCGTCGGCGAGCCACGTGACGGTCTGCAGGCCGATGTGCGGATGCGGGCCCACGTGCATCGCGTCGCGCGCGGCGGGGTCGAAGTTGTGCGGCCCAAAGTGGTCGAGGAAGCACCAAGCGCCCACGCGGCGCAGCGCGCGCTTGGGCAAGGCGCGGCGAATCACGAGCCCGCTGCTCATCTCGTGAAGGCCAGCGTCTAGCGTAAGTACGCGATCGCCGCCGGCGCCTGGGGGACAAACGCCCGGCGATTGCGGGGTCGAAGTGGTGTCGCTCATGGTGCTCCTTGGATTGCCGTCATCGTAGCGTAGCGTGCCGGCAGCGTCACCGAGAACAGGCGTGACGCGCACGGCCTCCCCGGCGCGAAACCCGCCAGAACCAGTCGCGCGGCCGAGCCTCAAACTTCTTACTTCACGCTGCACCCGCCTCGGAGTAGGCTTCAGTACCCGTCCAGAACACCCCACGAGCTCATGAAACTCCGAACTCTCTGTTTGATCGCCATCGGCGCGCTCGCCCTCTCCGCTTGCGAACTCGAAGGCGAAGGCCTCGGCGTCGGCACGCTGTTCCCTGACGCCGGCACCGACGTCACGACCGACACCGGCACGACCGTGGATACCGGCGTCGACACCGGAACGGACACGACCACCGGCCCCATCGCCTGCAACACCTGGGCGGGAACCGGTACCTGCGTGTCCACCGCCACCTGCGCCGGCATCACCGAGGCCTCTTCGAGCTGCAACGCCGGCCAGACCTGCTGCTACTCCGGCGCGTTGCCGAGCTGCTCCATCGACGGAAACTCCGGCCGCTGCACCTACACCAGCGACTGCGGCGCCGGATACGAGTCCGAGCGCGGCAGCTGCGGCGGCCCGAGCGGCGTCGAGTGCTGCTACCGCGAGCCCGAGACCACCGAATGCACCGCCGACGGCATCGACGGCGTCTGCATCGACGTCGCCTCCTGCGGCGGCGTCTCCACCCCCGGTGAGTGCTCCGGCGGCAGCGACATCCAGTGCTGCACCGAGGTCGATACCTGCGAAGTCAGCGGCGTCGCCGGCATCTGCATCCACGTCGACAACTGCGACGACGGCCGAGAGACCACCAGCGGCCTGTGCCCCGGAAGCAACGACATCCGCTGCTGCCACGACCCCGTCGAGACCACCGGCTGCAGCTCCGACCAGTTCCAGTGCGACAACGGCGACTGCATCGCCAAGTCCGCCGTCTGTGACCGCGCCAACACCTGCGGCGACTACTCCGACGAGTTCGGATGCTCGACCACCGGCGGCGAAGACTGTGGCTCCAGCCAGCTCGCCTGCCCCGAGATGTGCATCAGCTCCTCCAAGGCATGCAACGGCACCTCCGAGTGCGCCGGCGGATACGACGAGAAGAACTGCGACTAGTCGTTCTAAGTCGGCGGCACACTCGCCGCTGACACCCTTCGCGAAAGCGCCGACAGCCTTAGGTTGTCGGCGCTTTTGCGTTGGGCCGAGCCCATGCCGCCCGTGGGTTTAGAGCGCGCCCTGCGGTCGCCGAGCCGCTCAGCCCGGACCCAGCCGGTAGCCGAGCCCGTGCACCGTCTCGATGACCTCACAGCCCACCGCCGCGAACTTGCGACGCACCCGGCGCACGTGGCTGTCGATCGTCCGGTCGCTCACCACCGTGTAGTCGCTGTACGCGCCGGCCATGAGCTCGTCCCGTGTGAACACCTTGCTCGGCCGCCGCAGCAGCGTCCGTAGCAGCCCAAACTCGGTCACCGTCAGCGTCACTGGCGTGCCCGCGAACGTGGCGAGGAACCGGTCGGAGTCCACGCGGAGCGGGCCGTGTTCCAGCACCCCCGCGTCGTCCACCTCCGCCGCCGTCGCCAGGCCAGCGTCGCTTCCAGCGCCCCCGGAGCCGCTCGCTCCCGCCGCCCGGCGCAACACCGCGCGCACCCGCGCCACCAGCTCGCGCGGCGAGAACGGCTTGGTCACATAATCATCGCCGCCGAGCTCCAGCCCGAGCACCCGGTCGATCTCGTCATCGTTCGACGACAAGAACACGATCGGGACCGAAGACGTGCCGCGAATCGTCCGGCACACGTCCGTGCCCGACAGCTCGGGCATGTTGATGTCCAACACGAGCAGCGACGGCGCCAAGCGGCCAAACTGCACCAACGCCTCCCGCCCATCGGCGGCCTCCTCCGTCCGAAACCCTGCCTTTCGCAGCGCAAAACCGACCACCTCACGGATGGCCGGATCGTCGTCCACCACCAACACCAACTCACTCATTTTGTCTCCGCTGCTGCCGGAAGTCGAACCTCGAATCGCGTGCGGCCGTCGACGCGACTCAGCGTCACCGAGCCCGCGTGCGACGCACAAAGCGTGCGGACAATCGCCAGGCCGATGCCCGTGCCCCCGCCCTCTCGATCGGTCGTAAAGAAGTTCTCGAACACGCGCGCGGCGTTGGCCTCGGACACGCCTGCGCCGTCGTCGCTCACGGTCACACACACCGCGCCTTCACCGCTGGTGACCTCCACCCGCACGTCCGGACCGCCATGCTGGCGCGCGTTCGCGACCAGCGCGGACACCACCGTATCGAGCACCTCGTCGCCCATCGCCGTCCAGGCCGAGGCGGCCGGCAGCCGCACCGTCAACTCGCGTCCCTGCTGTTCCTCGCGAAGCTGCAGCTGCCGCACGATCGCGTTGGCATCGCTCCGCTCATCACCCGGTCGCGCCACGTCGGCCCGCGACAGCTCCAGCACCCGCTGCACCAACCGCTCGAGCCGGGCCCGCTCGGACTCCAGCACCGCCAGGAATCGCTCCCGCTCGGCCTCGGACATCGTCGTCCAGTGGTCCTGCAGCAGCTCCACCGCGCCGCGCATCGACGTGAGGGGCGTCTTGAACTCGTGGGACACGCTCGTGGCGAACGCGCGAATGTACGACTCCCGATCGCCGAGCTCGCGCGCCATCACCGCCATCGCCTCGGAGATTCGCCGCGCTTCGTCCGTCCCAGGGCGGTCCAACGGGGCCTGCCCCTCCGGCTCGCGGCGAGCGATTCGGGCCGCCTGCAGCACCAGCCTGTCGAGCGGCCGCGCGAGCGTCCTCGAGGTAAAACGACTCAACAACATTACCACCAAGACCAGACCTAAGCCTGCCCAGAATAAGGGGATTCTGTTGTTATATAAGCCCTTCGATAAACTGAGCGGCGTGCGGGACAAAACCACCGCGCCGAGCACCCGATCACCCTCCACGATCGGCATCGCGACGAACACCCGAACCCGGGTCCCGCGCGACGGCGACGCCAGCGCCGGACGCGGCTCGTCGGACAAGCGGCGACGCAACTGGCTCACCACCTCGCCACCCAGCGCCCGCTCCACCTCGCTCCACCCCAACAGGCTCACATTGCTGTGATCTCCCCGGGTGTTCGCCACCTCGGTGCCGTTGAAATCGACCACCCGAATGCCCGCGAGCGTCACGTTCTTGGCGCGCTGTAGAATGGGCATCACGAACGCGCCCGCCGCTTCGGAAGCCGTGTCGACCGCGTGGCCTGAGCCGGGCGAAGGGGCCGGCGGCGCGACCTCACCGCTGCGCCGCGACAAGGTGGGCGCGATCGGCTCCAGGTCCGACCCCACGGCGGCCGACACGCCGCGCTGATCGGCACGACGGGCGTCGCGAGCGGCCAGCGCCTGGGCCGACATCGAGACCCCGAAATCGCCAACGAGCGCCGCCTGCTCGGCGTCCGGCCGTTGCTCACGCAGCGCGTCGAGCAGCGCCACACGGTAGGTCTCCACCACGAACGCGCCCTGCGCATACAGCTCGGTCTCCGTCCGCCGAATCAGCTCATCTTCGTAGAACCGCATCACGACGAGGCCGAACACCGGCAGCACCAGAATCACCAGGTGCGTGATGAGCAGAACCGTACGGATTCTAGGTATGGGGCGGGTTCGGGGGCGCTTCATGCGTGCCGTTGAAGGGGCGAAGAGCTTCACCATAACCGCAACTTTGCCGTCGCGGCACGACTGCACACAATCTGCACAACTCTTCCATCGCTTCGCAGCATCCCGGACATCGGCACTGCACGCCGCCCCGCCATGATCAGACTCCCTCAATGGAGTCCGCATGGCCCTCATCAACCGCATCCGAAAGCTCGACCTCGCCACGCTCGTGGTCGCCGTCGCCGCACTCGCGCTCGCGTTCCACCCCGTGCAGTGGCTCGTGCGGACGTGGACCCACCCGGCCTTCGACTCCGACGGCGGCTTGGTGTTCGCCGCGGTGCTCGCGCTCGGCGTGTGGAGCGTCGCGAGCGGACCGGCCACACGAGACCCCGGCACGTCGCGCCGCGCCCTGCTGTTGCTCACGCTGACCGCGCTCGTCCGCGGCGTCGGAGAGCTGCTCGCCATCGACGCCATCGGCGGCATCGCGCTCACGGTCGACGTGGTCGCGCTCGGCCTGCTCCTCGGCCTGCGCCGCCGCCCGTGGGCCGTGTCGCCGATGTGGCTCGGCGCGCTGTTCCTGTTCAGCCTCCCAGTGGAGCGCATCCTGCAGCGCGTGGTCGGCTTCCCGCTCCAGTCCATCGCCGCCCGCGGCGCCTGCACCCTGCTCTCCGGTCGCGGCGGCGACCTCGTCTGCGCGGGCACCCGCATCACGCTCGACGGCCAAGACGTGCTCGTCGACCTCCCCTGCGCCGGCACCCAGAGCCTGTTCATCCTCGGCGCCATGTTCTGCGCCTTCGCCGCGCGCAAGCGGCCAGGACTCCGCATGGCGATCACCGGCGCGCTGGTCACCCTCGCGGGCGCGCTGGTGGGCAACGCCGTCCGCATCGCCGTCATCGCGGTGGGCATCGTGGATGGCGGTGTGATCGCGTCCGTCGGCGCCTCGTTCGAGCACGGCGCCGCACATCAGATCACCGGGTTGGCGACGCTCGCGCTCGGCGTGTTGCCCATCGTCGCGTGGGCGGGCCGCGTCACGGAGCCCGCTGCTGGACCCGCTCCCGCGCCGACCCCAGTCGCAGGCACCGCGCCCGGCGCGCATCCACAGCGAGCACGGCAGTCACGGCCCCCGCGTTGGCTCGCGCTCGCGCTGGGACCCGTCGCGCTGTTCGCCCTCGCCGTCCCCGCCGCCCCGCTCGACGTCAGCGAGGAGTTCCCAGAGCTCGCGCTGCCCTCCACGCTCGCCGGCCACCCCGCCCTCGCGTCGCCGCTCACGGACTCCGAGACGCGCGCCTACGCGGAGCATGGCGGCACGGCGATGCGCGCCACGTACGGCTCCCACACCGTATTGGCGGTCCGCACGTCGTCGCCGCTGCGACACCTGCACGCGCCCGACGAGTGCCTGCGCGGGCTCGGCGCAGACGTGCAACGGCTCGGCGTTTCCTGGGCGCCCTATCCCGCCGCCGTGTACCGGGTGCGCGACGCCGACGGCCAACAGTGGCGCGTGCGGGTCACGTTCATCGGCAGCGACGGGACGGTCGCGACCAGCGTGGCCGAGGTGGTCTGGCGATGGCTCCGAGCCCCGAGCACCACCTGGACGGCGCTGCAGCACATCGCGCCGTGGGGCACGCCAGATCACGCGTCAGACCGCGTGGCGCGCCTCCTCGCGGCCGCCTTTGAGCTGCCGGTGCCGGACACATAACCGCTCCGCAGACCCGCCACACAAAACGACAAATACCAGCATCAAATCAGACACTTACCAAACATACACAATGACCACGCAGCCACTCCCCCAGTCGCGCCACACCCAACCGATGGAGCTCCGCATGACCGCCGCACAAGCGCACAACCTGCCCGCCGCACAAGCGCA
>CBDUJZ010000159.1:0-11875 GCA_965367675.1 uncultured Myxococcales bacterium
TGCACTGGGCGTTGCGGGCAGGTCAGGGTGGTTCATGTCGCGTCCGTAGGGTTACAGGTCGAGGGTGACGTCGGTGCTTGGAACGGAGACACAGATGCGGATGTCTTCTTCACCGTCGCCGCTGTGTTGACCGGTGCGGGAGTCGACGACGACGCCGCTGAGTTTGCGGCAGCGGCAGGTGTTGCAGATGCCCATGCGGCAGCCGTGCGCGGGCCGGCGTCCGGCGGCTTCGAGTTGATGCAGCAGCGGCGCGTTGGTGTGGGCGTCGACCGTTGTGTTGGAGCGGCGCAGTTGGACCTGCACCGGCTGTGCGGCGAGCGCGTCCTCGTCGTGGACACCGGTCGCGGTGGTCCCCGTGGTGGTCCCGGCGGCGGTGAAGTGCTCCACGTGGAGTCGCGCCAGGACGTCCGCTTGCGCGAACGTCTCCGAGACGCGCTCCATCA
This sequence comes from uncultured Myxococcales bacterium, assembly GCA_965367675.1. Classification (GTDB taxonomy): domain Bacteria; phylum Myxococcota_A; class Bradymonadia; order REDH01; family REDH01; genus CBDUJZ01. The sequence continues at coordinate 444 of CBDUJZ010000159.1, forward strand.
ACCCTGATGGGCCGCAGAGCCAGGTGTCGCGCTCCGCGAAGTCCGGAACGAGGCGTTCGAACTCGTCGCCACGGAAGCCCGGGCCGCCGGCGCGGTCGTCCAGCAAGACGTGCAATTGGAGGCCCGGGTTGCGCGCAGCGATCGCCTGCAACCGGTCGCCGGCGATCACGGATTCGGCCGCGCGTGCGTAGACCAGCGCCGTCGCGCCGTTGAGCGCTCGGCGTCGGTCGAGCTCGGTCAGCATGGCGAGGATGGGGGTGATCCCGCTGCCCGCGGCGACAAAGAGGGGCGCATGCGGACGCGGCGTGGGCAGCGTGAACGCGCCTTGCGCTTCGCTGAGCGTTAGCGTGTCGCCGACCGTCAGATGGTCGTGCATCCAGTTGGACACTTTGCCGCCGCGGACGCGTTGCACCGTGATCGCGATGAACGCGCCGCCGGGCGCTGAGGACAAACTGTAGCAACGCCGCTCTCGGACGCCGTCGACCTCGAGGGTGACGGTGACGAATTGGCCCGAAGTGTGGCCGCGCCAGTGTCCGTTGGGCCGCAGCAGAAAGGTCCGCGCGGTGGGCGTCTCGTCGTGCACGCCAACCACGCGGGCGATGGTCTCGTCGAGGGACCAGGTGGGGTCAAACTCGCGCATCCAGAACCGCGCGGTGCGGCGCAGGAGCATGTTTCGGGCGGCGTACCTCCAGGCGGTGCGGGTCCAAGCGCTGCGCCAAAAGCTGGGGCGTCGTCGTGAGACCAACGCCGGCGGAGGAGAGCCGCTCTCGGGCCGGGGTTGTGCGGTGTCGGTTGGGGCCGCGCCAGCGGCGCTAGGGGCCGCGGTGGCTGAGCTGTTGGGCGGTGCCGTGTTCATGAAGAACGCTCGTGCGAGGAGGGCGGTAGACGAGAGAGGGACTGCAAAGAGGCATGTCCCGAGTGGCGCCACGGCGGTTGTTGAAGTAGAAAAACCGAAGCGCTAACCAGCGCGAGGAAATGAACTTACGTTGTCGAAAGTTACTTTTGCGTAGGTTACAGTTGCGTAACTTACTTTTGCGTAGGTAAGGTGTCAATCATGGGCCCGAAGAAAAAGCGCATGAGCGCTGCAGAGCGCCGCGACCAGCTCATCCAAGTGGGGCGCAAGGTGTTCGCGGAGAACGGCTATGAGGCCACCTCCGTGGAAGAACTCGCCGCCGCTGCGAAGGTGTCAAAGCCCATCGTTTACGAGCACTTCGGCGGCAAAGAGGGGCTCTACGCCGTCATCGTGGACCGCGAGATGGAGCACGTGATCTCACGCATCTCGGAGGCGATCGCCGAGGGGACTCCACGGGAGCGCGCGGAGCGTGCGGTGGTGTCGTTTCTGACCTACGTGCGGGACCACCCGGCGGGGTTCGCGGTGCTGGCGCTCGACGCGCCGGCGTCTGTTTCTGGCGTCGAAGCGTCGAGCCTGTTCGGCGTGGTCGCTGAGCGGGTCGGCGAGGTGTTCAAGGTGAGCTTCAAGCAGGCCGGCTACGACGCGAAGTTCGCCCCGATGTACGCCCAGGCGTTGATCGGGATGGTCACGTTCGTGGGGCGCTGGTGGACGGACAATCGCAACCTGTCGGTCGACCGCGTGGCGAGTCACTTGAGCGCGCTGGCATGGATGGGGCTACGGCACCTGCCGAAGAAGCCGACGCGGTTGCGGGTCCCCCGTAAGTAGCGAAGCGACGGAACGCGGCGGCTAGTCTTCCGTCGCGTCGCCGCTTTGGTAGGCGACCTCGTACGTCGCCATGTCGTCGGTCGCCGGGCCCAGGTCCGAGCGCGGCTCCACCACATGAACGGTGGTGCCGAGGTCGTCGACGATTTGTTCTTCCAGCCCTTCGCTTCGCGATCTGCGGCGGCGTAGGTCCGAGGCGAGTGTTCCGGCTTCGAGCTCGCCCAGGTTGCACACCGGCTCGCCCGGGCTCACCGCGGGTTGGGTGGTCATGCCGAGCACTACGCCGTCGAACGGGGCGTGCAAGCGGCTGAGGGGGCGGCCGAGCAGGGTGGTGTTGGTGGCCAGCGGCTGTCCAGCCTCCACGATGTCGCCGGGCTGCACGTGGAAGCGGAGGAAGCCGCCGTGGTCGGCTCGAATCCACTTGGAGCGCTCGACCACGACTTGGTAGGGCGGTCGTTCGAGCTCGCCGTCGAGCATGCCGAGCGAGCGCAGCACGTTCTTGATGCCGCGGTCGGCGGACTCGACGATGCCGGGCTCGACCTTCCAGACCTCGCCGCCTTCCATGACGATGGTGGGGCAGCCGGCGCGGCAGGCTTCGCGTCGGAACGCACCTTTGGGCCCCTGGTTGTTGATGATCACCTCGCAGCCAAACGCCTCGGCGATCTCCACGACGGCGGGGTCTTCGAGGTCGGCGCGGATGTTTGGGTAGTTGGTGCGGCGGACGGCTGCGGTGTGCAGGTCGATGCCGAAGTCGGAGCGCGGCACGATCTGGTCGAACAGCGTGCGGGCCATTCGCGACGCCTGGCTGCCTGACGTGGAGCCAGGGAACGCGCGGTTCAGGTCGCGGCGGTCGGGCAGGTATCGGGAGTTGCGCTCGAAGGCCAAGAGGTTGAGCACGGGCACCAGGATGACGGCGCCCCGGAGCAGATGAAAGCTCTCGTCACAGATGAGCTGCCGAACGGCGCCGGTTCCGTTGATTTCGTCGCCGTGCAGCGCGGCGGTCACGAAGACCACTGGGCCTTCTTCGCGTGCGCGTTGCACGTGGATGGGCAGCAGAATCGGTGCGCTGCTCAGGCTCTCGCCGACGGCGATCTCGATGTCCTTCGACTCGCCGGGCGCGATGGAGTGCCCGGCCCATTCACCGACGGATGTTCGTTCGCGCTCCGTCATCAAGTGATGTCGTCGTCAGGAGCCAACACGGCGCCCGGCGAGAGGACCTCTTCGGCGACCGCCAGCTCGGGCAGGTCGCGCACTGCGGGCCGACGTCGGCGTCGCGCTTTCGGCGGGATCATATCGCGCATGGTCTCGAGCTTGCCGAAGCAAAGCATGCGGTTGCCGGCCTCGAGCACGCGCTCGACGCGCGGGTTGGGGATGACGGTGCCGCCGCGGTGCAGCGTGAGCACGTTGATGTCCTTTTCCCAAAGCCCGGACTCTTCGATGGTCCGACCGACGAACTTGGAGCCCTCTGGAATGGAGATCTCAGCGACGCCGTAGCCGCGGCTGACGGTCAGGCGCTGGCGGATGTCGAGCTCGGGGAACTGCACCAGGCCGGCGATGTGGTCCACGACCGCGCCGGCGACGTCGAGCTGCGTACAGCGCTCGATGCCCTCCAGGCCGGGCGAGGAGTTGACCTCCATGATCTGCGGTCCGTCCTTGCCTTCGAGCATGTCGACGCCGGCCACGCGCAGTCCGAGGATCTGGGCGGCGCGGACGGCGGTCTCTTCGTAGGCTGGGTCGAGGTCGACGCGCTCGGTGCGGCCGCCGCGGTGCACGTTGCTGCGGAACTCTTGGCCCTGGGCGACGCGTCGCATCGAGGCCACCACCCGGTCGCCGACGACGAACGCGCGAATGTCTCGCCCCTTGCTCTCGGCGACGAACTTTTGGATGAGCACGTTCTGCTTTTGGCTCTGCAGCAACTCGACGATGCCGGTCGCCGACTCGACCGTCTCGGCCAGCAGGACGCCGATACCTTGGGTGCCTTCGAGCAGCTTGATGACCACGGGCGCGCCGCCGACGCGCTCGATGGCGGGCAGCACGTCGTTCTTGTCGCGCACGAAGGTCGTCTCGGGAATTCCGAGCTTGTGACGGCTCAGAATCTGGAGGCTGCGCAGCTTGTCGCGCGAGTTCGAGATGCCCGCGGAGGAGTTCGCCGAGAAGATGTCCATCTGCTCGAACTGCCGGACGACGGCGGTGCCAAAGTAGGTGATGGACGCGCCGATGCGCGGGAGGATCGCATCGTAATGCGCCAGCTGTTTCCCGCGGTAGTATAGGTCGGGAAGCCCGGGCCGGAGGTCGATCGAAAAGCGCAGTGTGTCGAGTACCCGAACGGTGTGCTTACGCTCGATCGCGGCCTCCATGAGGCGGCGTGTGCTGTAGCATTTCGGGCTGCAAGACAGGATGGCGAGATCCATGAATGGTCCGGGGTGTCGACCGCCTGGGGGAGCGTCGGTGGGGCGCCAACAGAGGAGGGCGCAATGGAGGAGCTTGGGTGGCTGAGGCGCACGGTCGTCGTGGACGGACGCGATGCGCGCTCCGCGCTATGTCGTGGGAGGCTTCCCGCCGCTGTAGGAGCGACCGGCGTCGACCAGGAATCGACCGCGGAAGGCTTGGCGGCCGAGCAACATCCGGAAGCCCATCTGGTCGCGGCTCGCGAGCGTCATCTCGACGGGCCAGCGCTGTCCGAGCAGTTCGACGTGGGTGAGGATGACCGGGCGCTCGTCGCTGGCGCCGCTGGAGCTGCGGACGGAGCGATATTCGAGGACGCGCGCCTCGGCGGTGACACGTTTGGAGCGCTGTCGTTGCACGGGGTGCACGTCGAACCGGATCCAGGCTTCGCCGTCGCGTTCGAACGGCTCCAGATTCGAGGCGTGCAGGGACGACGAGCGCGCGCCGGTGTCGACCTTGGCCTTGACCGCCCCGACCCCGAGATCGGGCAAGCCGACCCACTCCCGCCAGCCGATGATGGGCCGAGGTTTGGACGAGCCTGAGTGTGCGGCGGACGACGTCGAGGACGTCTTTGGTTTGGAGACGGGCAAAGGCAACCGACAGCGGAAGGACGCGTGTATCGCGTCGGCGTAAAGGTACTGCGGTCGCGGTCGCGGCGCTACTGCGAATTGCAGTCCGCGCGTCGTGTGCGGCGGATTCCGGTCAGCCGATATGCACGCCAGCAACCCGCGCGCTTTGGGGGGCCGAGGGGCATCCAGCGGGGGCGGCGCGGATGGAACACTGGAGCGGGAGCCGAAGAGGCGCTAGCCACACCAGCACCCGCGCGTTCGCGTGTCCTGACTCCCGAGTTCACCAGATGCAGTCCTTCGACCCCACCCAGCTCGCGTTCTGGAGCATGATCGGCAGCGCTGTGTTCTGCGGCGCCGTCGTGGGCGGCGAGCGTCAATGGCGTCGCAAGCCCGCCGGCATGCGCACCAGCATGCTGGTTTGCCTCGGCACCGCAGTGTTCGTTCGGCTCGGCATGGAGGCGGGCGGTGGCGCGGACCCCACGCGTGCGCTCGGCCAAGTGGTCACCGGCGTCGGCTTTCTCGGCGCGGGCGTGATCATCAACCGCGACGGCTTCCTGACCGGCGTGACGACCGCCGCCGTCATTTGGGTCCTCGCTGCGATCGGCGCGGCGATCGGTAGCGGTCAGCAGCTCGGCGGTATCGTGTTGTCGCTGGTCGTCGTGTCGGTGATCTTGGGAACGGAGTGGCTCGACAAGACGCTACGCGCGTTGCGGGAGCGCGAGATGGATGGCGAGCATCTGATGAAGGAGATGCTCGGCGGTCGGCGTGACGATGCGTCGGAGTCGGAGTCGAACTAGCGGGCGTGCGCCGCGGGGTGTTTGGCGGCGCGTGGGTTAGCGGCAGGCGACGGCGTAGGAGACAGACGTCCAGCCTGTCGCGAATCGCTGGTCGGTCGCCACGTAGTTCCACACCACGTAACGGTCGGAGAGGCTGAACTCGAGGGGGCCGCCGGGGAAGCCGCAGCATGCGCATCCGGACCGGATGGGGCCGGCAGCCTCGGGGCGGTCGAGCGAGGAAGCTCTGGCGATGTACACCTCGCCCTCGGCGGTGCCGGTGCAGAGCGCGTCGGGGTCGAGCGGGTACTCGATCCAGGCGATTGCGTCTTGGTTCAAGCGGGGGGCGTGAACGTGCCCACCGTTTGTTGATACCTCCGTGATCGTCGCGCCGTCGAAGTGCCACAACGTGCCGAAAATGGTGGGATAGTCCGGCGCCTCCGCGACTTCGCCGGCGGCGCCGAAGCACGCGAACACGGCCTGGGTGCCCCAGGCGTCGACTGGGCCGCACGTGCCCTCGAAGATGCGCTGCGACCCGCCGTCGTCCATGTAAATGCCGTCCGCTTGGGTCCAAAAGACCGCGGCGGCTGCGTCGGGCCACATGGGCTCGCTGGCCGTGTCTGCGACCGTGCGCCAGGCGCGATCCGATGCGGACCAGGCGAACAGCGCTTGTGCGCTGCGGTTGTCGACGCCGAGCGCGATGAGGCCGTCGTCCATGAGCTCGAGCGCCCGGAACGACGTCACGTTGGGCGGGGGGCTTAGCGACGTGAGCACTTGCCCGTCGAAGTACTGTGCGCGCCCGTCACTGCCGATCCACGTGATGCGCGTACCGTCGAACGGCCGGGTGGGCTGCGCCACAAAGTCCCACAGCCCGGAGCCTTGTGCGAACTGGCCGATCTGCTCGGCGGCGTCGCGGATGACCACCTGCTCCGTGCCGTCTGCGGATACGATGTAGAGCCCATAGCCGGTGGCGGTGCGGTGGGACACGAGCGCGCGTCCATCGGCCGCGTCGATGAGGCTGAGTTCTCCCGCCGCGAGGACGGCGTCGTCTGTGTTCTCGCCGAACGCCTGGATCCAGTGCGAGTCGTCGGCGTCGCTCTGAAACGGCATGGCCGCCATGATGATGTCGCCGGATGCGACAGCGCGGGTGCTCCCCCAAGACGGATCGGGCGTATAGGCGGGGCCCGGGCGAACGAAATACGGGGAGTCGCAGTCCGGAACGTCTGGTCGTGTCGCGCCGGTGTCGCCGGGTGTCACGTCGGCTTGTGAGGCGTCGCCAGCTTGGGATGTGTCGGACGTGTGGTCCGCCGGGTCAGCCGGACGGGTTCCACAGCCGACGTTCAGCAAGAACGCTGTGAACAACACGCCGGCGGAGCGCTCGAGCGCTGGCCTGGAGCACGGGGCGGCGGAGGATTGAAACGGCATCGGCGGCACGCGGCAAGGGGAGTGCGCAACCTAGCGGGACTCGCGGTCGAACCAATGGAAAACTCGCGTGTGCGCCGCGATGGGCTAGCGGCCCGCGTCGGCCGCGAGGACCCAATGCACGGCGTCCACGTCGAGCGTGCCGTAGTCATGATAGTACACGCGTGATTCGCAGCCGCGGGCGTTGCGCTGGAGGTCCACGTCGAGCATCCAATGGGACCAATCACCGGTCGTTGACTCGGAGCGGGGAGCGTCGGAGGAGTCTGCGTCGGAGGAGCCTGCGTCGAGCATTCCGGCGGTCAGATCGCGGTGAGCGGCCACGCCGGACGCGCAGTGTACGTCGATCGTCGCTACGACCGTGTCCGCCGAGGCGACCCGGCCGCCAGGCGCCCAGCGCAGCGAGAACGTGACGGCGTAGCGGGTCGGCCGCAGGTTCACGTACGGGCCCCAGAGTGCGTGGCCCGGTCCGCGTGAGTCCGCGGCGGCGACGGCCAAATGCCGTCCGTTGGAGGCGGTCTCGTCGCCGGCGAACCGGCCTCGGTAGTGGGTCGATTCGGACAGCTCGGCTTCAAGCGTAAAGTCTGAGAATCCTTGGTCCCAGGCGTTCAGCGCAGTCCGTCCTTCGGTGCCGTCGCGCGGGAGCTCCGTCGCTGGAGGCGTGCGCTGGGCGACGAAGAACAACGGAATGTCGTTGGGGTGCAGCACCCAGTCGCCTGAGCCCAGCATCCGTCGGACGAGCCCTTGGACGGCCGCGATGTTGGACGGCCACGCGGGGCGCTGAAGGTCGACCACAATCCAGTCGGCATCGTCGACGCCGAACGGCAACATCGTGGTGTGATGGTCTCGCTGGAGGCGCACGGAGAGGTAGCCGGTGGCTGCGACGCTTTCTCCCGACGGGATCTGCCGCAGCGCCTCGTCGATGCGCTCTTGCCGGTCGCTGCGCGCGTAGTCCTGAAACGCGGTCTCGGGGGCGAACCCGCTCGAAGGGTGCACGAACAGCGCGAGGCCGGCGCCCAGCGCCACCGCAACAATCGCTCGGCGTTGCCGCATGCGGAGCTGCCGAGCCGCAGTGCTTTCGCCGCCCAACGCGCGGAATCCTTCGACGGCAGCGATGGCCGCGAACGGAACGATGACGGCGCCGTAGTAAAAGTGGAAGTGCGACATCGGTCCGGCATTGGCGACCAGCATCTCGCCTGCCGGGAGCAGCCATAGCCAGCGCCAGCGACCGGCCAAGGCCAGCCCGCCAAAGCCGACCAGCAGGCTCACCACCCGCGCCAATCGTTGCCCACTCAGCACGTGCGAGACCACGTAGAACGGGTTGGTAACCAACTTGCCGACGATCTCGCCAGGCGTGCTGCCCAGGTGGCTGTACCGCCCCAAGAACGCGTACGACTCCGTGGCGCCGGTGGTCGAAAAGAAGCTCGGGTCGTGCGGCGGGCGCAACGCGGGGAGCACGGTGGAGAGCAGCACGCCGGCCTGCAGCAGACCGACGGCGAACAACGCCGCGCCCAGCCGCCGGCGGCCCGGTTGGAGGAGCAGCCACGCCGCGATCGCGGACGTATAGATGAACGTGTCCTCCTTGGTGAGCCAGAGCCCGATGGCACACACCCACATCAGCGCGTTCTTCCGCGTCATCGCGGCCAGGCATGCCCCGAACAGCAGCGGGGACTCCAGCAGATCCATGTGGAAATCGTAGAACGCAGCCTGCTGCACCCATGGGTTCAGGCACCACGCCACGAGCAGCACCTGCGCGAAGATCAGGTTGCCGGTGCGCTCCACCGCGAGCCGATGCAGCACCAGTCCGGCCCCGGTGATCGCGAGCGCTTGAATCCATAGTAAGGCGCTCGGGTCGGGCCACAGCTTCAGGATGGGCCAGAGCAGGACGAGGATGGGCGAGAAGTGTTCGCCCAAGAACGACATTCCCAGCGTGGGTGCGTACAGCAGGCGGCCTTCGGCGTTGTGGTACTGCTCGAAGAACAGGCCGAGATCGATCAGGCTCGTCCAGTGGGCATCGTGCCGAGCTTGGGCGAAGCCGCCGAGCGTGAGCAGGCAGATACCGGCGAGCACCCAGTGCCCGTAGGCTCTCCACGAGCGGCTCCAAGGGGCGTGTGTTTGCGCTGGTTCCGGCGTGGCGTTGGGCTGTGCGGCGCGCCCGTGTGGCCAGACCGCGCGGCCCTGCAACCACGCAAACGCCACCAGCGCTGTCGAGGCGAAGACCCCGCGCGCCATCGGGTCGTCGATGAGTAACAACGTGGGCATGGCGGCGAGCCAGATCGCGCCCCGTGAGGCCACTCCCAACGCGTTGCGGGTGCCGCCGTGCATCCAGGCGGCCACGCCGACGACGGCGGCGACGATGGCGATCGCGGTGGGGGCGGCGAGAGCGACCAACGGCGCGTTTCCGCGCGTGGTCCATCCGCTGAGCCAAGCGGCTGCGCCGGCGGCGTCGAGCCCGCGGCCTGCCCACCACACCGCGACGCCAACGACCGCGCACAGTACGGCCACGGCCGGTGGGATCACCAGCGCTGCTTGCGCGAAGTGACGCGTCGAGCGAGAGCCGGGCGCGCTCGCCGAGCCGGTCGATTGCGCGTCAGAGCCGCGGTCTGCGTTTGGGCTAGAGCCGCGGTCTGCGATTGGAGTGGGCGTGGTCATGAAGGCCGACAAGGGAGCCGGAACCGCGCTTGGCGTCAACCCACAGACGTCGAAAACGGGTCCGGCGGTCGGCCGAAGGTGCGCCTATCCGAAGACGGCCGCGAGCTGCTCGGTCCATCCGAGGAGTTCGCCGGTCTCGCTGCGCAGTTGCCCGACCAACGTATGCATGCCGCCGAGTCCGACCACCGTCTCGTATTCGAACCGGCAGAAGCCGTCGAAGGCCTCCGGCGCGGCGATGATGTGGGCGGTCCAGCTGACCGTGCTCGCGGGCACCGGGCGCCCCAGCGCGATGAGCGACGGCGCGGGGAAGCAGTCCATGAGCCCGAGCACACCCTCGGGGCCACCGGACGGGTCGCGGAAACGGCAGAAGCCATGCAGCCGCGCTTGCTTGTCACCTTCCACGGCGCCCGCGTCGGTGTAGCGAATGTCCATGCGCTGCACGAACTCCGGCATCAGGTTTGGGATGTACGGGACGGGGTCCAACGAGGTGGGATCGAAGCTGTCCGTGGGCGCCGCGGCTGGGAACGCGGTGGCGTCGTCGCGGCCGGCGGCGAACACAAAGTTGGCGATCACCGTCGCGGCGCCGCCCTGCGACAAGATGACCTCCACGAAGCTGCAGTACTTGCCTTCACGGCGCACCAGCACGGAGCCGTCTACGCTGCCCGCGGCGGTCGGGCGCAGCAACTGTGTGTGCACCTGACGAAGCGCGCGGTCGGCGCCGATGTGGCGGTGGGCGAGCGCCGTGGCGGCGGCGGCGCTGAGGCCTCCAAACACCGAGCGGCCCTGCATCCAGCCCGTCGGAAACGCGAACGTCCAGCCACCGTTACCGTCGGACTGCCAGCGGTCGCGGAGGGAGGCGTCGAAACGAAATTCAGGCGTCGAAGGTGCGGTGCTCATGCGTAAATCGGGGACAGGCGGGTCGAAGTGATGGAGTCTCGCGAGGCGCAGCGGTCGCCGCGTCTGGAAGGAGGCCCTCGGTATGATCACGCGACCGCGCCGCGTCCAGCCCCCTACATGCGGCCCGCCCTACGCGCTCGGCTGCACCGTCCGAAGGCCTTGCTCCGAGAGCCAGAGGAGCAACTCCGCCAGCACTTGCGGTCCGAGGCGGGTGCCGTCGTCCGCCGCCCGGGCCTCATGCATTAGGATGATCGCGCCCGGTCGCGTCTGCGCTTTCAGGTGCTTCATCACGGTGTCTTTGTTGGCCGCGATGCCGTCGTATCCGCGCGCGTTCCAGCAGGCCAAGTGTAGGCCCGCGCGGTCGATCTCGCGGCTCAGGAACGGGTTCTTGAAGCCGACGGGCGCGCGAAACCACACCGGCGCGGTGCCGGCGAGCTCCGTCAACACCTGCTGCGCCTCGCGCACTTCCCGCCCGACGCCGCGCGGACCGTAGGCCCAGAACGCATACTGGGCGTGCCGCATGGTGTGGTTCCCCACGCTGTGCCCCCGTCGCACGACCTCACGCACCAGCTCGGGGTGCGCCGCGGCGCGCTCGCCGATGAAGAAGAACGTCGCGGTGGCCCCGTAGCGATCGAGCAGATCGAGCATCGCCGGCGTATCTTCCGGGTGCGGGCCGTCGTCGATCGTCAGCCAGACGGCGTCTTCGACGGGGCTGGCGTTCGTGTCGAGCGCCACCCGCGCTTGCTGCAAGTCGGTCACGACGTGGCCATACCAATCTGACTGCGGGCGGAGCGTCGGGACCATCCACAGCACGTGCGCGAGTGCGATGAGCGCACCAGCGGGCAGGAAGTGGCCGGCGAGGCCGAGCCAGATCGCGGCGAGCGGAGCGACCAGGTTGAGGGCGACGACGAGCGTGCGGGCGCCACGCTGGGCGGTCGAGTCGGTCTGCGGCGCGACAGGCGGTGGCGCTGTGCCTTGCGATGCCGCGCTTTGCGATGCCGC
>CBDUJZ010000160.1:0-11781 GCA_965367675.1 uncultured Myxococcales bacterium
CGCGAAAGTCATGCGAAAGTCGGTAGAGCAACACATCGTGCGCGGCCCTCGCCTCAGCCAGCGCACGTTCGCTCGCCTGGAGCGCCACGGTGAGCGCCGCCACATCCGGCCGAGCGCTCGAATCACCCAGCACCCCACGTGCCGGCTCACCCAGCACCCCACCTGCCGGCTCACCCGGCGGTCCACCGAGCGACTCACCGGACGCTCGACTCACCCGCGCCGGCGTTCCACTCATCGGCGCCGGCGCACGACGAACAGCGCCGCCAGTAGGCCGAACGCAAAGCCGAGGGCGCCGCCCTGGCCACCACGAGCGCCGGCAGCAGCGCACCCCGCTGACGAGGTGTCCTCGTTCGGAACATCACGCGGGTTGCCCGAGTCGCGGCCCGAGAAACCCGCATCCGGTGTGTCTGTGCCTCCACAGGCGCGCACCCGCGTGTCGGAGGTCGCCGCGCCGCCCATACAGATCTCGCGCTCGCTCGTCTGCTCGCCCGCCGCACACGCGCTCCACGTGGACCACAGCGACAACACGATGCCATCGCTGTCCCGTTCGCAGGACACCGTCCGCGACTCGATCACCGAGTTGCCGCCCGAACATACGTGCCGCTCCTGCTCCAACAAACCGCTGTTGTCACACAGCGATGCGCCGTTCTGCAGCGCGCAAACGCCCACGTCCGTCCACTCGGCCGACGCCGGAAGCTCCGGGCGCGAGCACGCGCGAACCTCTACGATGGGCACGCCCGCGCACACCTCCCCGTCGCAGGCGTACGTCGTACACGTCCGCGCCTCTTCGCCCTCTAGCGCGCAGCCGCTGGCGAACGAGCACGCGCTCCAGGCGGTGCACCCCGTGTCGGCGGCGCAAGCGGCCTCGTCGCACGTCTCCCCCACGTCCAACCGCGTGAGCCGGATCGCGTCGACCACGATCTTGCGTTGCTCCGCGCCGTCTTCGCCGGTGTTATCGAGCACCGCCACGGACTGGTCGCCACCCGACGCGAAGGTGACGTCTCCGAGCGTCACCCAGCCATCGCCCGCGCTCTGGTCGACCACGAACTCGGCGACACGCCCAGCGTGCTCGATGCGATACGTCAGGTCTTGGCTCTGATTGTAGCCGTTCGCGGTCACCCAGCTGCTCGCGTTGGACGCCTCCACGCGGTACGTGCCCGCTTCCGCCAAGTTCACCGCCCACTCGGCCCAGTTCGACGGACTCGCCGCCACAAAGCCGTGCGTCCAGATAAACGAGCCACCCTCGCCAGCGTCGTTCACCGGGCGCCAGTACGTGGTGTTGCCATACTTGCGAAAGCACGAACTCTGGCTGTCGTCGATCACGCCGCCCGCGGCCGGCAACACCGGACAGGGCACCGGCGGCACCTCGAGCGCCTCGTAAGACTCCACCAGCGACGTGTACGGCGGCACGTGCGTAACACCGAGCCCCGTCACGTTCTGCCGAATCTCAAAGTGCAGGTGAATCGTCGTCGCCGTGCCGCCAAAGTCGTTCGACACGAGGCCGAGCCGGTCACCCTGCGCCACACGGTCGCCGTTCCCCACCGCGAGCGTATCCATACTCATGTGCAGGTAGCGATATTGCCGCCCGCTGTCCGTCGTCAGCGTCACGGTGTAGCTGCCGATCCCCGTGATCGTGCCCGCCTCAGCGGCCACAGCCCACCACGCATTGTCGGTGCACGAACCCGGCCGAATGTCCTGGCCTTGGTGGCCCTGACCAGCGGGGCACAGCGGCGTGGCGTACGACCGCGACTCACAAAAGTTGTCGACCCACGGGAAGTCGTAGTTCGCGGCGTCGCACTGTCCGCCGCCCGGCCCGAGATAGCCGCCATGACCGTACACCTGCGAGTTGGCAAACGCCGGCGTCTCCTCGATCGGAAACCGCATCCCCGGGCTGTACACCGTCGACGTCTGCACGCCCTCACCGCTGCCGGTCACCAGCTCGCCCGCCGGGTTCGCGTCGAGGGCAAACGCCGCGCTCGGCGCAACGCCGATGGCAGCAGAACACGCCAACGCCGCCGTCACGCGACGGCCCGCCGTACGCAAGCGCTTGATATCAACACCGCTCATGGCGCCACCTCACCGTCCACGCGACCATGCAGCCCATCATCCGTACCATTGCCGCGAGTCGGACCGGCGACGGCCAGGCTGTTGAAAGTCTCGTGCAGCAAATCAAACGTCGTGCAGCGTTCGTCTGAGGGGCCCAAATCGCACTCAATGTCCAAGCTGTAAGACACACCGAATCGCGTGAACGCGATCGACGGGATGCCCTCCGAGCTTGTGATCTGCGGCTGGCCCTCGCGCACGCGCTGCTCGTCCGGCACATCCACCGGCCAGCGTTCCGCGAGCTGCGTGCCGAACAGGCTCACGTGCACGCCATCATACGACAGCTGCGCCGTGTACCAACCAGGTCCGGCGATCACCGAGCGGGTGTCGTCGAGCGCGGCGCGCGACGCGGGGAGCAGCACCGGAACATCGGACTGCGCCACGGCCTCGCGCCAACGCTGCGCGAGCGCATCCACGGGGGCCTGCGGCGCGAGCGCGGCGGCGTCCCAATCCACCAACTGAACGACGCGCTCGCCGTCGTCCGGCTGCGGTCCATTGGCGGAGGTCAGTCGCTTCTCGGTCTGCTCGACCGATCCGGCCACGCCCACCTGAGGCGCGCCGACCGGAAGCGATGACGCGACCGAAGCCTGCGGGTTGGTCGCCGCAATGGCGACCGTGCCGTCCGAAGCCGTGCCGCCCAGCACCGAACCATCAGAAACCGTACAAGCGCCCAACGGAGCGCTCGCCACCATAACCAGCGCCACAAAGACACGACGAGCGGGCCAAGAAGCACGCAGGTCCCATCCCGTTCTCGGCGCACAAACATCGCGCTTTCGCATATCTACCTCGAGCAGCCCCGGCAAAAACCACCGGGAATCCCCTTTGCTAAAGCACGTGGCCGCACTTCAGGCAACACGCGATTCTCGCTAACCTTCCCCGCGCGGATACGTCATCATCGGGCCAAACCCCTGGGGCCGCACGCCGCCCGTGGCCGTCACAAACGCCACCGCATCCGCGTCCCGCGAGTCCACCAACAGCCACACCCGACACTCCGACTCACGCATCGCGTCGCGGATACGCCGGATCAGCGCCCGCCCCGCCCCGCGACGCCGGTACTGCGGCGCCACCATGAAGTCGAACACCACCAGCCGCGGCCGAGGCGCGTCGGCCCGCGGAAGACGGTGGCCGTACAGGTATCCGACGGGCCGCCCGTTCAAGAACGCCGCCAGAAACCACACGTCGGGGTCCGCCAAAAACGACCGCATCGACTCCCGATCTACCTTCCGAGTGGGCGTCGAATACAGCGCAGCCGCGATGCCCGCTGTACCCGGGTCCAAGCGGCGAATCAGGATGTCGTTCGCAGTCGTCATGGCCGCACCATACCCGGCCACCCGCCACCTAGGTAGCGCGTTCGTTCACTCGGCTGCCCACCGCCGCCGCCACCGCCCGGACCTGCTCCACGAGCGTCACGAACTGCGCGGGACGCAGCGACTGCGCGCCGTCCGACAGCGCCTCCTCCGGCACCGGGTGCATCTCCACGATCAGCCCGTCCGCGCCGGCCGCAACCGCCGCCCGCGCCATCGGAGTCACGTGGTCCCGCAGGCCCGTGCCGTGCGACGGGTCCGCGATCACCGGCAAGTGCGTCAGCGACTTCGCGACCGACATCGCAGCCAGATCCAACACGTTCCGCGTCGACGAATCGAACGAACGAATACCGCGCTCGCACAGCACCACGTTCTCGTTGCCCGCGTGCAACAGGTACTCCGCCGCCAGCAGCCACTCCTTGATCGTCGCCGACATGCCGCGCTTGAGCAGCACCGGCTTACCCAGCGACCCGATCGTGTTCAGCAGCGCGTAGTTCTGCATGTTGCGCGCGCCCACCTGGAACATGTCCGCATACTGCGCCACGAGCCGCGCAGACTCCGCGTCCACCGCCTCGGTGACCACGCTCAGACCATACGCGTCGGCCGCCTCGCGCATCCACTGCAGCGCCTCTTCGCCCGCGCCCTGGAACGCATACGGCGACGTCCGCGGCTTGAACGCGCCGCCCCGCAACACCGTGCCACCGCCCTCGGCGACCACCTTCGCGGACTCGAAGATCTGCTCCCGCGACTCCACCGAGCAAGGCCCCGCCATGATCGCCAAGTGCCCGCCGCCGATCCGCGTGCCGTTCGGCAGCTCGACCACCGTCGGCGTCGCCTTCCACTCGCGGCTCACCAGCTTATAAGGCGCCGAAACCGTGATGGCCTCTTTGACGCCGTCCAATCCAACAAACCGCCCCGGGTCGAGCGCACCGTCGTTGCCGACAATTCCAATCGCCGTGCGACCCGCGCCCGGAATCGGACGTCCTTCGAAGCCCATCTTGGCGATCAACTCGCAAACACGGGCTACCTGCGCCTCAGTGGCGCTCGCTCTCATTACAATCAACATCGTCGTTCCTCAATTCGGCCCAAGGGCCATGCGCAGCCAGCGGCTGCCGTTCAAATTGTTTGCAAACATCGGTTCCGGCGCTGTTCGGCGCCTGCCGTGGGCCTAACGCGTGGCGTCCTTCATCGAACGAGCGAAGTCCCGGACCTCTCGAACCATGGCCTCTCGGTCGTCCAAGTTGGCCGCGATTCGGCGGACGATCGCGCTGCCGCAGATCACCCCATCAGCGCCCGCTGCGAGCACCGCGCGCACGTGGTCGGGCGTCGAAATCCCGAAGCCCGCAAGCAGCGGAAGCTCAACGTGCTCACGGAATCGCGCGAGCGTCGCACCCAACGCATCCGACACCTCGGACGCCTCGCCGGTCGTGCCCAGCTTGGCCACCGAGTACAGGTATCCGCGGCCCACGTTGTTTGTTTCTTTGAGACGCTGCTCCGTACTCAGTTCGCTGCCGATAAACACCGGCGCGACACCATGCGTCGACGCCGCCGCGACAAACGCCGCGCTCTCTTCGAGCGGCACGTCCGCGACCAACACCGCATCCACGCCGACCGCAGCGCAACGCGCGTAGAACGCATCCACGCCGTACTGAAACACCAAGTTTGCATACACGAGCAGCGCTACCGGCACGTCAGGATGACGGCGGCGAATCTGAGCGAGCAGCGCAAAGTTGCCCCTCGTGGTCGCACCAGACTCCAGCGCGCGAAGGTCCGCCGCCTGAACCACCGGGCCGTCCGCCGGCGGGTCCGAGAACGCAAACCCGAATTCGAGCAGATCGGCGCCAGCCTCCACCAGCGCGTCCGTCAGCGCCAACGACGTGTGGGCGTCCGGGTCCGAGAGCACCAAGAAGGGCATGAATGCCCCCTCGGAGCGCTCCCGCAACGCCGACAACACGCCCGACAACCGGTCGGGGTTCTGAGCCGCGTCCACGATCAGCTCGGCCGAGAGCTCATCGCCACGTTGGGCGCTCATCTCGTTCACCAGGTTCGTCGCGTAGCCCTGCACCACCGTGACCTCACTGGTGGTGAAGCCGCTCGAGGGCGGCTTCGGCGGCGCTGCGCTCAGCGCCTTAGCCGCCTCCAGCACGCGGCCCACGTGCTCCACGTCCTTGTCGCCTCGCCCAGACAAATTGATGATCATCACATCGTCTGATTGAAATTCTCCAGGATTGGCGAGCACATAGGCAATCGCGTGCGACGACTCCAGCGCCGGTAAGATGCCCTCGCTCCGACACATCCACTGGAACGCGTCCAGCGCCGCCGTGTCCGTCACCGACACGTAGCGCGCACGCCCCGTGTCCTGCAGCCACGCGTGCTCCGGGCCCACGCCAGGATAGTCCAGACCCGCCGACACCGAATGCGCCTCCTCGATCTGACCGTCCGTGTTCTGCAGCACGTACGAGATTGACCCGTGCAGGCACCCAGGACGTCCTTCGCCGAGCGGCGCGCCGTGGCGGCCCGTCTCAATGCCCTCACCGGCGGGCTCCACGCCCACGAGCTCCACATCCGCGTCATCCACGAAGCCCGAGAAGATGCCGATCGCGTTCGAGCCGCCGCCCACGCAGGCGACCACGCGACGCGGCAGCTTGCCGGCCGCCTCCAGCACCTGCGCACGCGCCTCCTCACCGATCACCTTCTGGAAGTCGCGCACCATCGAAGGGAACGGGTGGGGACCGGCGACCGTACCAAACACGTAGAAGCTCTCTTCCAGCGTCTCCGTCCAGTACCGCAGCGTATCGTTGATCGCGTCCTTCAGGCTCTGCGACCCGGCGGTCACCGGCCGCACCTCGGCGCCAAACAGCTTCATACGCTGCACGTTCGGCGACTGCCGCGCCACGTCTTTGGCGCCCATGAACACGATGACCTCAAGCCCCAGCAGCGCCCCCGCCATCGCGGTCGCGACGCCGTGCTGGCCCGCGCCCGTCTCGGCGATCAAGCGAGTCTTGCCCATCCGCTTGGCCAGCAGCGCCTGCGCGATGGTGTTGTTTGTTTTGTGTGCACCGCCGTGCAGCAAGTCTTCACGCTTGAGGTACACCTCACACCCAACCGTCTCGCTAAGCCCTTGCGAGCGATACAGCGGCGTGGGGCGGCCGGCAAAGTCGCGCAGCAACCGGTCCAAGTCAGCCTGGAACCCAGCGTCGTCGCGTGCTTCCAACCACGCGGCTTCCACCTGCTCCAAGTTCGGAATCAACAACTCCGCGACGTAGAACCCACCGTAATCGCCAAACCTTCCGTTACCCTTCATCACTTCCTCCGCGCGCAGCACGCGCAAACAACAACACCCGCTCAGGGTCCATGACCCCGTCGGTCTCCACACCACTCGCAACATCGGCGCCGAACGCACCGCTCGAACGCAGCGCCGCTTCGACGTTTGCCTCCGAGAGCCCGCCAGCCAGCCACACCGGCAAGCCGTCGAGACAACCGTCCGTGAGCCACGCCGACATGGGCGCCCAGTCCCAGCCTTCGCCAGCGCCGGGTGTCCGGCCGTCGATCAACAGCGCGTCCGCCCAGTCGGCATACGCCCGCAAATCTTCTACGCCCACGTCCGGTCCAGACAGCGCCTTCCAGACCTCGTACGCGCCCGCCACCGCGGCGCAGTAGGCCGGAGGCTCGTCGCCGTGCAGCTGCACCACGTCCGCACCCAGCGCAGACGCCATACGCGTCACCGAGCCCACTCGCTGGTCCCGAAACACTGCAACCACCTTGGGGCGTGCGTCCGCGTCCAGCGCGAAAAAGTCCGCGGCGTCCAGCAACGCTCGCGCATCTGCCGGGGCAATATAGCGCGCGCTGCTCGGCACAAAGTTGAAGCCGATGGCGTCCACGTTTGTTTGCAAACAAGCGCGAAGACCCGCGGCGTCACGGACGCCGCATATCTTTACTTTCGGGTCCATCCCAACTCCTTGATCGCCGCTTCCGGATCAGGCGACGACATCAACTGAGAGCCCACCAGGGCGACGTCTGCCAGACCCAGCAGCTGCTCCACCTGAGCCCGCGTCTCCACCCCGCTCTCCGCCACCCGAACGGCGCCGCCCGGCACCCGCGCGAGCCGCTCCAGCATGCGCTCGAAGTCGATCGTCAGCGTGCGCAAGTCTCGGCTGTTTACACCCACGACGACCGCGCCCACGTTGAGTGCGCGTGCCAACTCATCGTCGTCGTGCGTCTCTACCAGAGCCTCCATACCCAACGTCCGCGTGTAGTTCAGCAGGTCCGCCATCTCCGCGTCGTTCAACACCGACGCCATCAGCAACACCGCGTCGGCGCCAGCCGCGCGCGCTTCGGCGATCTGATACCGATCCACAATAAAGTCCTTACACAACAACGGCCGGTCGCACAGCGTGCGTGCGCGCGCCAACTTGTCGAATCCGCCACCGAAGAACGGTACGTCGCACAACACCGAAATCGCGCTCGCGTACGGCGCATACATCGGGATGATCTGCTCCGGCGTCGCGCCGGGACGAATCTCACCACGCGATGGAGACCGTAGCTTCAACTCCGCGATCAACCCAGGCGCGCCAGGCCGGTGGCGCAGCGACTCCGCAAAGTCACGCGGGCTCGGCGACAGCCCTTCCGCGACCGCCTCGAACGAACGCGCGGACTTACGTTTCGCCAAGTCGGACCGTGTTTGCGCAACGATCTTCGCAAGAACCTGACCGCTCATAGCCCCTCGGACGTCACGCGGTGACTCGCGTCCCGATAGCGCTCAAAGCACGCTAGCGCGTCGCCGCTCGCGATCACATCGGCGGCCATTCGGTACCCGGCCGCCAGGTCCTCAACCAGGCCGGCGACCATCAGACTCGCCCCCGCGTTGACCGCGACCAACGCGGTGCGGGCGCCGCCCTCTCGCCCGTCCGAGCCGTCAAGGATGCCCACAAAGTGGCGCATGTTCTCATCGACATCACCGCCGGATATCTGCGTAAAATCAACACGTTGCAACCCGAACAACTCAGGCTCGACACGGCCCTCGGTGATCACGCCATCGCGCAGCTCCCACACACGGGTCGGCGCGCTCAAGCTGATCTCGTCCATGCCATCCTCGCCCCACACCACCATCGCCCGGCGCGTACCGAGCTGGCGGAGACTCTCGAGCAGCAGCGGCGCTCGCGTGGGGTCGCTGACGCCCATCATCTGCATCTCGGTCATGGCCGGATTGCAGATGGGACCCAGGAAATTGAAGCAGGTGCGAAAGCCGAGCGCGCGGCGAACAGGCGTCACCTGACCGAGCGCCGGGTGATGCCGCCGCGCATACATGAACACCACATCGCCTTCGCGAATCAGTCGCTCAGCCTGCATGGGCGTGAGCTCGATGTTCACACCGAGCCGCTCGAGAACGTCCATCGATCCGCACTTGCCGGACGACGCGCGGTTGCCGTGTTTGGCCACCTTTACGCCCTTGGCCGCGACCACAAAGGCGGCCAGCGTCGACGTGTTGATCGTCGCGAGTCCGGAGCCGCCAGTGCCGCACGTATCCAACACCGGCGCGCCCGCGTTCACGGTCAGCGCGTGACGACGCATCACCCGCGCGAAGCCGGCGAGCTCATCCGCCGTCTCGCCCTTGGCGGCCATCGCGGTCAACACAGCGGCCACCTGCGCGGGCTCGAGCTGGCCTTCCATTAGGTCGCTCATCAGCGTCGCCGCCTGGTCCGCTGTCAGGGAGTTGCCCGCGAGCAGGGTGTCGATGCTTGCCTTGTACGCGCTCATCGAACCGCCAAGAAGTTACGCATCATGGTCGCACCGTCGGGTGTACCGATGCTCTCCGGGTGAAACTGCAAACCAAACAACGGCCACTCCACGTGTTGCATCGCCATGATCAAGTTGTCTTCTTGTGTACGCGCAGTCACCCGCAGCGTGTCCGGAAGCGTGTCATCGGCCACGAGCAGCGAGTGGTAGCGCATGACCTCGATCTCCGTCGGCAGGCCGGCAAACAGCCCCGTGCCGTCATGCGTGATGACGCTCGTCTTGCCGTGGACGATCTGCGGTGCGCGTACCACTGAGGCACCCAAACCGTGCCCGATGCCTTGGTGTCCCAAGCACACACCCAACGTTGGCGTGGTCGCAGCGTAGGCGTCGATCACCGCGCGGCAAACCCCAAAGTCCCGGTCGTTCTTCGGGTGTCCTGGGCCCGGCGAGATCACCACGTGACTCGGCGCCATCTCGGCCACCTCGTCCAACGTAATTTGGTCGTTGCGCACCACGCGCACGTCCACGCCCAGACCACCGATCAGCTGGTACAGGTTGTGTGTAAACGAATCGTAATTGTCGATCAAAAGTAGCGCCACGACTGCCCTATTCTGCGGAACGCGAACGGGCGCGCTGGGCGCTGCGTTCGACGGCGATGGAAACGGCGGCGAGCGCCGCGCGGGCCTTGTTGCGGCACTCCTCGTGCTCGCTCACAGGGTCCGAATCAAACACGATGCCGGCGCCGGCTTGCACATGCACTTCGCCCGGCGTGACCACCATGGTGCGGATCGCAATACAGGTGTCCATGTTGCCGGCGTAGTCAAAGTAGCCGACCGCGCCCGCGTAGATGCCACGGCGGTCACTCTCGAGCTCAGCCAGAATCTCACACGCCCGGATCTTGGGCGCGCCCGACACCGTGCCAGCGGGGAAACACGCCCGGAACACGTCGAACGCGTCCGCGTCCTCGGCCACCCGGCCGTGCACGTCCGACACGATGTGCATCACATGCGAGTAGCGCTCAATGTGCAGTGGGTCGCGGACCTCGACGGTGCCGAGCTTGGCTACACGCCCCACGTCGTTACGTCCCAAGTCGAGCAGCATACGGTGCTCGGCGAGCTCCTTCTCGTCGGCCATCAGGTCGGCTGCGAGGGCCTCGTCTTCCGCCGCCGTCGCGCCGCGTTTGCGGGTGCCTGCGATGGGCCGAACGAGCACCTCGTCGCCTTCCAAGCGTACGAGCACTTCTGGAGACGATCCTACGATCGTACAATCTTCGAAATGAAGATAGAACATGTAGGGCGAGGGGTTGAGGGCCCTCAGCGCACGATAGAGCGTGAACGCATCGACGTCGGTATCGACCGTGAAGCGCTGGCTAATGACCACTTGGAAGATCTCGCCGGCGACGATCGCTTCCTTGGCTTGAAGCACCGCCTCGCAGAACTGCTCCTTGGTCTGATTCGACCGGACCATCGCCTCGACCGAAGCCGGGTCGCCAGTCGTCGACGGCCACGGCGGCTCCGCATCGAGCACTGCGACAGAGAGCGCGGCGACGATGGCCTCGAGCCTGGCCGCAGCCGTGTTGTAAGCCGCCTCGCGGTCGCCGGTCAGAGAGGCGTGGGCCACCAACACCAGGCTGTGCGCCAAGTGGTCGTAGATCAGCACCTCGTCCGGCAACAACATGCGCATGGCCGGGAGCCCTACGCCCGCGCCCTCCGGGAGTGGAACGGGCTCAAACGCCGATACCGCGTCAAAGCCGATCCAGCCGACCGCGCCGCCCTGAAAGCGCGGCAAACCCGGCGCGGCGAGCACGTCGTAGCCCTGCAGCAGCTCGGCCAGCAGCGCCAGCGGGTCCGACACGTCCTTCTCGACCGTCTCGCCGCCCCACGTCAGGCGCGCGCGGCCGGCGTTCCACTCCAGCGCGTCCGTCACACCAAAGCCCATGAACGTGTACCGTCCCATGAGCTCGCCGCCCTCGACCGACTCCAGCAAGAAGGAGCCCGGAGTCTCTCCGGCCAACTTGCGGAAGATCGAAATCGGAGACTCCAAATCCACACGAACCGACGCGCTCAACGCGACGTGGCTCTGCGGTCCATCGTGCGCCAACACCGCCGAAAGCGGGGGCGCGATCACCAAACTATTCAACAGAATCCTCGTTCGCCAGTCGGTCCAACATCGCCCGAAACCCGCCATACCCGTAACGCAACTGCCGGTTGCCGCGACTTACCGTCGTCACAGACGAGCCGATGTCATCGCGAATCGCACGCTGCGTCATCCCCGCATCGAGACGCTTCACGATCTCCCAACGCTCACTCACCGCCTGCAGCTCGCGCGGCGTGAGCAGGTCGAACAAAACATCCTGCATTTGGGATGCGTCTTCGAGGGAAGCGAGCGCGTTGAGCAGGTCTGTCGGGAGGGTTGGTTTCATCGGTCTTGGGTTGCCGGTGTTTTAGCGCACTAATACATGACCGCTTCCGAGGTCAACCCTACAAACGGCACCTCCGACGCGCCCTTTGCATCACCCCCCGCACTGTGGGACGCTGGCCTCCTACTCTCACCACCAGGGAGGCCCCCATGACGCTGCGCTCTATGACTCTGCGCTCCATGTACCGCGCGGTCGCGAACGCCAGGCCGAACGTCGCCT